>JACCTH010000053.1 GCA_013812505.1 Acidimicrobiia bacterium
AGAATCTTCAGGTTGAAGTTGCGCCGCAACGCATGGATCAGGTGGTTTCCCCCGATCGAGAGGCCATCACCGTCACCGGTGACCACCCAGACCGACAGGTCCTGGCGGGTGGCGGCGATGCCCGAGGCGATGGCCGGCGCCCGCCCGTGGATCGAGTGGAGGCCATACGTGTTCATGTAATACGGAAAACGAGAGGAGCAGCCAATGCCGGAGACGAAGACGATCCTTTCACGGGCGACCCCGAGGTTCGCCATGAATCCCTGTACCGCGGCGAGGATCGTGTAGTCGCCACAGCCCGGACACCAACGGACTTCTTGATCGGTTTGAAAGTCCGATCGGGAGTAGGTCGGGGCGGTCATGACGCCTCCATGATGTCGAGAATGGCGGTCTCAATCTCGCTCACCTTGAACGGCTCACCCGCAATCTTGTTGAGCCCTTGGACGTCGACCAAGAACTCGGCCCGCAACAGCTGGCGCAGCTGGCCACTGTTGAGTTCAGGGACGAGCACAGTCCGGTAAGCGGCCAGCACCTCACCGAGGTTGGCCGGGAATGGGTTGAGGTATCGCAGGTGAGCAGTGGCAATCGCCTTGTCCTTGAGACGCAACCGATTGGCCGCGGCGCGAATCGCGCCAAAGGTCGACCCCCAGCCGAGGACCAAGATCTCGGCACCTTCCTCGTGGCGTACCTCGACCGGAGGAATGTCGTTGGCAATGTTGGCGATCTTCCAGGCGCGGGTGTCGGTCATCAGTTGGTGGTTGTCGGGGTCATACGAGACGTTGCCGGTGACTGCTTCCTTCTCGAGACCACCGATTCGGTGTTCGAGCCCCGGCGTTCCCGGGATGGCCCAGGGTCGAGCAAACGTCTCGATATTGCGCTCGTAGGGGAGGAACTGCCTGTTCCCGTTTGCCGGACCGTGGCCGTTCTGCTTGATACCGATGGCGAAAGGAATCGAGATGTCGGGGAGCTTGTCGACATCGGGGAGGAGCCACGGCTCCGATGAGTTGGCTACGTGGTTGTCGGACAAGAGGATCACCGGGGTCATGTATTTGAGGGCGATCCGGGCTGCCTCGATGGTGAGATCGAACGCCTCCGAGGGAGTAGGAATGGCGATGATGGGCAACGGCGCCTCGCCGTGACGTCCGAACATGGCGATGAAGAGGTCGGCTTGCTCGACCTTGGTGGGCATCCCGGTGGAAGGACCGGCGCGTTGGACGTCGACCAGGATCATCGGCAGCTCGGTGTTGATCGCTAACGACACCGCCTCGCTCTTGAGCGCCAACCCCGGGCCGGAGGTGCCGGTGACGGCCAAGTTGCCCGAAAAGGCGGCGCCAATCACCGCGCCGACCGCGGCGATCTCGTCTTCGGCTTGGAACGTGCGCACTCCGAAGTTCTTGTGGGTCGAAAGCTCGTGGAGGATGTCTGAGGCGGGGGTGATCGGATAAGTGCCGTAGAACAGCGGCAGCTTGGCGCATTGGGCGGCGGCAATCAGTCCCCAGGCGAGAGCGGTGTTGCCGGTGACATTGGTATAGGTGCCCGGGCGCAAAGCCGCCGGCTTCACCTCGAATGTGGTCTTGGCGGCTTCGGTGGTCTCCCCGAAGTTCCAACCCGCACGGAGCGCCGAAATGTTGGCCGCGACGACGCTCGGCTTCTTGACGAACTTCGTCTCGACCCAATCGACCGTTGGTTGGAGAGGTCGATTGAAAAGCCAGCCCAGGAGCCCAAGCGCGAAGAAGTTCTTCGAGCGCAGGACGTCTCGGCCGGTGACCCCGCTGTCTTTCACCGCTTCTTTGGTGAGGCTGTCCATCGGCGCCTCGATCACCCGATACTTCTCGGCCAGGCCAGTCTCGAGCGGATTCTCCGTGTACCCGGCTTTGAGCAGATTGCGCTCGTCGAAGGCTTCGGTATTGACGATCAATGTCCCGCCCGCGCGCAAGTCACTCAGATTGGTTCGGAGGGCGGCCGGATTCATGGCGACGAGACAATCCGGAGCATCGCCCGCGGTGAGGATGTCGTAGTCCGCGATCTGCACTTGGAACGACGACACACCCGGCAAGGTGCCAGCCGGTGCCCGAATCTCGGCCGGGAACGAGGGCAGGGTTGAGAGGTCGTTGCCGAAATAGGCGGAAGCGTCGGTGAAGCGGCTTCCTGCTACCTGCATACCGTCGCCGGAGTCACCAGCGAAGCGGATAACTATCTTGTCTACGGTTCGGCGGTCGGTCGGGGCAGCGTCAAGGGGCGGGGCAATGGTTTCCATTTTGATTTCTTGTTGAGCATCATCTATTCGGTACCGGCGGGCAAAAGGTTCAGTAGTCCCTCTACTCCCGCGTGGTCAATGTTAGGTCGATCTGGGGTTAGAGCCGGACACCAACTGGGGGTGGGCGGAAGCCGGCAATGCCCTGTTGCTCGAGGCGGGCGGCGACTCCGAGCAGGGTCTCCTCCTGCCACCAGGGGGCGATGATCTGCAATGAGGGCGGGGGCAAACCGGGGTCCGTCGCCATCGTGAGCGGGATGACAATCGCGGGGTTGCCGGCGTGGTTGACAAGAGCTGAGAACCACGACAGGACCGGTCGATAGGGCTCCCCGCCGATATCGTCCTGGCCGATCAGCTTGCGCCGGGCCGCCACCGCGGGCGTGATCAGCAGATCGACCCGATTGAACGCTGCAGCAAAGGCTTCGACCAGTCGCGAGCGCCATCGTTGGGCCGCGGCATACTCCTCGCCACTCACCCGTTCGGCCACGTCGAGCCTTGTCCCCACCTCGGGCCCGTACGGTTTTCCTTCGCCCCGAAACTGTTGGTGGACCCGAGCAGCTTCGTAGCCGACGAGCTCTGCGATTCGACCCGGCGGGGCGAGCAAATCGTCGTCAATCTCGACAATCTCAAAGCCGAGCCCCGCTAGGTCGTCACGCAGCCGGCCGAACCAGTAGCCGAGGGAGTCCTCGCCGGGGGCGCTGCTGACCCAAGCCGAAGGGATGCCGATGCGATCGGCTGAGGGCGGATCGGTCGAGCGAGTCCCGGCCATCGCCCGATAACACGCAGCCAGGGTGGCGACATCGCGGGCGATAGGGCCAACCGTGTCGAGGGAGGGGGCAAGCGGGAAGACTCCGTCGGTTGGGACTCGCCCCCACGTCACCTTGAGCCCATATGTGCCGGTGAGAGCGGCTGGAACCCTGACCGAACCGCCGGTGTCGGTTCCGATCGCAGCCGGCACCAACCCGGCAGCCACGGCCACCGCCGACCCACCGGAGGAGCCTCCTGGTGAGGTAGCCAAGTCCCAGGGGTTCCGGATCGGTCCGAACCAGGGGTTCTCCGAGGAAAAGCCGTAGGCCCATTCATGGAGGCCGCTCCGCCCGACGACCGTTGCTCCTGCCGTCCGCAATCGACGGACGACTTCGGCATCGGTGCCGGGCTCGGGACGATAGAAACCCGAGCCGCAGGTGTTGGGAAGCCCTTCTTGCTCGATTAGGTCCTTGACGACGATCGGCAAACCGGCGAGGGGGCCATCGACCGAACGCTGCAGCCGGCGGTCGATGAGCGTGCAGGCGTTGAGCTGATCTTGGAAGGCGTCGAGCCTGGCGATCGCCTCGGGCCGCGACCACCACCTGTCATTCAAACGTGATCCCGTTCTGGGTTGGGACTATCGACACCCAGAGGTATCCGGGTGGGACCGGCATCGGCTCACCGCCGCCGTCAGAGAGGACGATGAGATCGTCGGCTGATTCACGCGACCAAGTGCCGCTGCTCATCTTCCCGCCCGCGAAGACATATGCCTCCCCGGACCCGGTTGTGTCCATGGCCGGCACCGAGGTTTGGCCCGCCGGGGCCTGCTCCGTATAGCGATCGGCGATGATCACCACCAACGTGTCGGCCATCAACGGTTGCGATTCGCCTTCCTGATCGCGGTAGTTCGCCGGACTGCCGGCGAAGATTCGTTGGTACCTCTTGACGACGGGGTCCCAGGTCCAGGTCACGACGAACCCGTTGCCAAAGTTCATCACGACCTGTGAGGCCCGATCGGTGCCAACCGGCATCTCAGCGAAGTGAAACCAGGGCGGCGGCGGGGTGTCGGAATACTCGCGTTCGTCGGCGAGGTCGCGCAACAGCAGCGTGTTGGTATAGAGGTCGTGGGGGGCGCTCCGACCAGAGATGCGAAACATCGCCGGGCGCACCTCGCCAATGATTCCCTCCACCTGGCCGTTGAGGGTGCCTATGACCCAGTTCTGCCCGCCCGAAATCGCCATGGTTGCGTCGAGGGGGTTGAGCAGCCTTCCGTCGCTGGGCCGCCCCGACCGCACCGGCCCGAGGTACTCGGCATCAGCAGAATGGAAAAGGGCGATGAAACGAGTGATGCCTTCGACTGGCACCTCGATGATCGCGTTGGCGCGCTCGATCCCCGATTGTGGCCGGGCGTTGGCGTGGTTGTCGATCTTGACCGCGATCACCCGCCGGTCGAGCAGCGCCTCGTCTTCGACCGGGAGGCCGTTGATCGGGGAGGGCGGCCGGGGCTTAGTCGTCGTGGTGGTCGGGGGCCTTGTGGTTGTGGGCCTGGCGGTGGTGGTGGGAGCAAGGGTGGTTGTTGTGGTTGGGACCGACGTGGTCGTCTCCTCGACCCCGCTCGAACAGGCGCCGATGATCAGCAAAGCGGACACGACGAATAGCGCCCAATGTCGTCGCATGGCCGACGATCCTATGAGGGGGCCGATCTCAACCGGCAATCAGGCGGGCTTACCCTCCGCGGGGCGGCCTAATCGTTACCGTTGAGGTGGCAACGACGGTCGCCCCCCAGTTGTCGGTCACCTGAATCTTGACGACGTAGGTTCCCGCTGTCGGGTAGGTGATGCTGCGGGTGGTCCCGCTGCCGTCATCGAACTGCCCGTCGTTGTCGGTGTCCCAGGCGATCGTATAGGTGCCGTCGGCGTCAGTGGCGGTCGCCGTGTAATTGATTGTCGCGCCGGGCTCGCCCGACCTTGGCGAAGCCGTCAGCTTGGCGGTCGGAACCGCGTTGAAGGTCGCGGTATAAGTCACGTTGCTGGGCACCGTCACGATCCGCGTGGCGTTGGTGTTGCCGTCTTGCCAGGTGCGGAACACGTAGGTCGTGCGACGCAAGGTTTGGGGGGTGACTGCGCTGATTGTCTGCTGCGAGTTGACGATCACGGTCAGCGACGTGGCGACTGCGCTGCCGATGACGACTTGCAGACCGGCGGGGACCGTCGCCACTGAGAGCACCGCCGAACGGGCGTAGATCTCGACAGATTCGGTGTCCGACAGACCGGCTGGGTCGGTGACGGTGAGATCGAACCGCAGTCTCGACGGATAGTCGTGATCCGGGGTCACATACGTCGCCGTCGGCCCCGAGAAAGTGGTCTCGACGTGCAGGTGACAGTCGTCAGGTGTGGTCTGGGAGCAATGGACAATCGTCACCGTCCAGGTGTAGGTGAGGTTGGTGCTCTCGTCGGTCGCGGTGGCTTCGAGATTGATGGTCTGGCCCACCGCCCACGTCAGAGTCGAAGCCGGGGAGATGATCGTGGCAACGGGCGGTGCGTTCCCGCCTGCGGTCGCCTGGATGATGATCGGGTCGGTGGTGGCGATGCCGCCACGGCCATCGGAAAGCTGGAGCCTCGTGCTGTACGAACCGGCGGTGGTGTAGGTGTAGGTCGGGTTGGCGACGAAGGCATCATCGTAGGCGCCGTCGCCGTCGAGATCCCACGCATAGGTGAGAGGATCGCCGTCGGGATCGGACGAACCGGCGCTGCTGAAGGTAACGGTCAATGGGACCGGGCCGATTTGCGGCGAGGCGGACGCGACCGCGATGGGGGGATTGTTAGTCGCCCCGATATAGGTGAACCGTCGCACGCGCCCCCCGAGGTGGTCGATCGAGAAGATGTCGCCGCCCGGCCCGGCATACAGGCCAACCGAGGGCTCTTCGTTGATGAACCGGAGGATGTTGGCGGGATTGGGATCGCCCCCGGTGCCGGGGAACATGACCCACACGCAGGCGCGGGAGTAGTCGGCGAAGAAGAGCGCACCGTCGTAGGTGGCTGGATAGTTGCCGCCGGGATAGAAGGCGAGACCGGTGATGGCGCTGATACTCCCCGGCGCCTCCGGGCAGGCTTGGAGCGAGACGCCGTGCCGGTAAGTGAAGAGCGGTGCGGTCACGGTTCCCGGGCTCCCGTAGATCGTCTCGCAGATTGGGAGATTGGCTGCGTCGTACCCGCTTTGCGGGGCGCTTCCCTCGTAGCAAGGCCAACCAAAGTTGCGAAAAGCCCCGCTGGGAATCTTATTGATCTCTTCCCAGGTGTTCCAGCCGACGTCACCGACGAAGACGTCGCCGTCGGGTGCCACTGCCATCCGGAACGGGTTGCGAAGTCCGTTGGCGAGGATGGCGTCGTCGCTCGAATCCCCTCCGGCCAGGGGGTTGCCGGCCCAGGCGGCGCCGGTGTCGGGATTGATGCGAAGGACGGTGCCGTGAAAGCTCAATGGATCACCACTCGTGCGGCTGTCCTGGCTACGAAGCGCACCGCCCTCATTGACCGGGTCGCCACAGGGGTTCTGCGGGGTGGGGGTCCCGCTCAAAGTGCCACCCAATTGTCCGTAGTCGACCACAGTGAAAGAAGCTCCGTCCCCACCGCTGACATAGAGCGCGCCTTCGGGGCCGAATTCGACGGTGCCAATGGAGTGACTGGGGAATTGCTGGCACCACATGCCGGTGATCAGGGCTACCGGGCTTCCCGAAGTGTTATCGGGGTTCACCTGCACTTTGACCAACTTCCCATTTGCCATGCAGCCGTCGGTGTTGGCGCCGGGAGGGGTCGGGCAGGCGTCGTTGTAGGGATGGGTGTCGAGCGTGTAAAGCAGATAGATGTAGGGAGTGGTGGGGAAATTGGGATGGAGGGCCATGCCCAGCAAACCGCGATCCCAATACGCGTAAACCTCCGTGCTGAGATCGACCGCCGTGGTCGGAGTGGGATCGGTCAGGCTGTCGAACACCTTCACGGTGCCGCCTTTTTCGGCGACGAAGACGCGCCCATCAGGACTGAATCGAACCACGGTTGGCAAGTTCAGGCCCGAGAACACCGTCTCGACCTGAAAGTTCGGTTCCATGATCTGCGCCGCAGCCACGGCCGCGCTTGCGACCGAGTCGCCCTGGTCGAACGTCAACGGCTCTGGGTTCTCGCTACCCGCGCTCGCCGGCAAGGCAGAGAAGACCAGCGCGCACACCAAGAGGAAGATCCGCCCTTTATACATATTCGCTCCAGCCTCGCTTCGGGCCGCCCCGGCCCGTAATCGGAAGGTTAACGCTCTACCCTCTGCGTAAGGTTTCCATGCGATGCCATATGGGTCGAAAGACCCTATTGACCGGCACCGGTCCGAACATCCGGCTGTCGTCGACCGTCGCAGTTCGGTTGTCCGAGAGGACGAAAAGTTGATCTTTCCCTATCTGCCACTTGCCTTCGGGAAACGTGGAGCCCCTGCCCCAGCAGTCGACTTCGGATACCCCGTCGATCAGAACGATGCCGAAATCGATAGTGATTGCTTCGCCCGGCAGACCGATCACTCGCTTCACCAGCCAGAAGTCATCCTGGTGCGGATGGGGGATTACGAGGACCTCGCCGCGGGTAAACGCTCGTCGTGACTGACGGGCGAAGAGGCGATCGCCGTCTACGAGCGCCGGCTCCATCGACCGATCGGCCACGACAAATCGCTGCCACACGGGAGCGATTATGGTCAATGTTGGTTTCGGAATTCGAGTCGAGGAGGATCTCGATGGGTTTGTTTAGTCCCGTCAAGGTGGCATTCGCCCACTGCGACCTGATGTGCGGTGTCTACGACCCCGCGCAGGCCATGATCGAAGCAATGTCGGTGATGAAGGCTTGCGAAAAGCTCGCCGCATCCGACGACGACGTCTTCAAGCAGCGTGCGGTGATCATCAAGGAAGAGCGGGCCGAATTGGTCAAGCATCACCTCAGCGTGCTGTGGAGCGACTTTTTCAAGCCCCACCATGCCGAGGCTTTCCCCGAGCTGCATGACAAGTTTTGGAAGGCATTGAAAGCCGCTGGGGACGCCAAGAAGTCGAACGACGCCATGGTGGCGCAAAAGCTGATCGACGCCATCGAAGAGATTTCCGACATCTTCTGGCAGACCGAGGAATCGAAAACCAGCGGGGTCTATCCACCCTCGTAGGACGAAGCGACCAAAGACCAAAGACAAGGGACCAGAAACCCCGCTGGTCTAAGTCTTTTGTCTCGCGGCGGCGAAGACCGGCAGGCTGCGTTCGATCATCTCCATCGTCGCAGTCAACGAGATCCGGAAGTAGCCAGGTCCTTCGGTGATCGAGCCGGGTAAGACGAGCACCCCTTGTCGCGCCAGCGTCGCGGCGAACTGATAGTCGTCGGGCCGCGGGGAGCCGACCCAGAGGTAGAACGCGCCTTCGGGGAGGCGCAATTCGTAGCCCATTTCTAACAGCGCGTCAGCCATCACGTCACGCTTCTTTTCGAGTTCGATCAGGTCGATCGAGAGATCCTCGAGGTCATCAATTGAGTGTTGGAGCAGGGCGTTCGGAAAGAGCCACCCTCCCGACATCTGGGCGAGCTCGATCGCTCGTCTCAGTTCCTCTCGATTGGGAAGGTTCGGGCTCATGGCCAGCCAACCGATCCGCTGTCCGGGAGTCAAGAGCACCTTGCCGTAGCTGTAGGAGATGAGCGTGTGCGGGTAAAAGTCGACTGGACTGCTCAGTACAGAGCCGCTGAAGACCAGCCGGGCGTAGGGCTCGTCGGAGAGCAGGTAGATCGGGTTTCCGTGACGCTCCGATGCCTCGGTCAGCGCTCTGGCTAGAGCTGTCAGGGTGGAGGCCGGGTAGATCCGCCCGGTGGGGTTGTTAGGGGTGTTCACGATCACCATCCGGGTCTTCTCCGTGATCGCGCTGGCGATGCGATCCACATCGAGGTCGTGATCTTCCCTGCGGACGGGGACCTTGACCGGTCGCGCCCCGTTCAAAAGAAGCATCGGCTCGTAGAAGAACCAGGTAGGCAAGGAGAAGATGACCTCGTCCCCAGGATCGAGGAGGGCATCGCAGGCTGTGGCAATCGCGCCGAAAGCGCCAACAGTCAGGGCGATGTCCTCGGGCTGGAATTGCAGGCCTCTCCACTCGCTCAGCCGTCGAGCAACCGTTTGCCGGGCGTTGGGCTCGGACCGCTTGTAGGCGTACCAATCTTTCGATTCGGGTTCCAAGTGCTTGGCCAGCGCACCGATAAAGCCCGGCATCGCCATCTCCTGGGGATTGCCAAAGGCGAAATCGTTGATGCCGGGAGTGCTGCGATGCACGTCCCAGAAGTTGGTGACGAAGTCGAGCAAGTTGGCGGTGGCCCCGGCCACGGCAGTCATCCGAGCCGTGATCACTAGCTTTGCCTGCGATCCACTTCTTGGACGAGCCAGCCGTTGCCGTCGGGGTCGGAGAAATTGGCAAAGGAGCCGTACTTCTGTCGCTGGGGGTCGAGGCCGGGCGTCTGACCCTCCGGGCCAAAGTGGAAGGGTCCGTTCACCTCGATCCCGCGTTGTCGCAACTTGGTCAACGCCTCCTCGACGTCATCGACGCACAGATAGAGGCCTTCGACGGCGCCAGGCACGCTGCCGCCGAGGCCGGTTCCGAAGATGATCGAGGCATCCGAGCCGGGAGGCGTGAACTGCACAACGCGGAATTCGTCGCTCATTTGGTGGTCGACGTCACAATTGAAACCTATCTGCTCGTAGAAGGCCTTGGCGCGATCGACCTCGGTGACACCCAAAACCAACGCTTCGATTCTCATGTCCATGGGCGGACTTTAGGAATCAGGCGGCGCGGTTGCGCTTGGTGGGAACCTTGGCCTTGATCTCGGTCGCCTTGGTCTTGGCTGTGTCGAGCAGCGTCGCCGCCCAGACGAACTCAGTGCCAAGAATCGCGAGACCGGGGATGATGAGGAGCCAGCCGGGAAGTACGGGTAGAAGCAAGCCGATCACGCCGCCGAGCACGAGCACCGTGCCGGCGATCACAACCACGGCGCGGATGATCAAAGGCCGGCGCTTGGCGCGGATCGCATCTTCCATTGGACGAGAAACGTTATCCATCATCGGTAGGTATGTCATTCATAATCTTTTGGAACAGGGGAGCGACCTGACCCAGGCTCGCCCCGGCCGCCACCTTGGGCCGGACCCAGCCGTTTTCATCGATACCACCCAACATCGACCGCAAGGTGGGGGCGGTGAATGGGAGGTAAGGGCTGAAGGCAACACCGAGCCCGGCGATCGCGGCGATCGCGACCCAAAGCACAGTTGCTCCCCGATCAGGATCGGACGTCACCAGCTTCCACGGCTCATGGGCGTTGAGGTAGACGTTGACAGCGGTGGCTGTGTCCATCGCCATACGTAACCCTGCTCGCAACTCGACCTGCTCAATCAGTCTTGCGATCTCAGTGAGGCCGCGGTCGACGGCGTCGAGCACAGCCTGATCGTCATCTGTGAGTGCAGCCGGCGTCGGCACGCGTCCGTCGAAATTCCGAGTGGTGATCGTCAGCACCCGGTTGACGAGGTTGCCCCAGGTCGCGACGAGCTCCTCATTGATCCGCCGGATGATCTCGTCGTCGGTGAGCTCCGTGTCGTTTTGTTCGGGTAGGACCGAGGCAATTGCATAACGGAGGGCGTCGGGCTCGAAACGCTCGGCGTACCAGCCGATCGAGCGGCCCACCCCTTTGGACTTCGACGCCTTCGCTCCTTTGAAAGTCACGTATTGGTTGGCGGGGACGTTTGTTGGCAGGTTGTGGTCTCCGTAACCGAGGAGCATCGCCGGCCAGATGACCGCGTGAAAAGGGATGTTGTCCTTCCCTACGAAGTAGTAGGACTCAGCCTCCGGGTTTTGCCACCAGTCGCGCCACGCTTCCGGCGTTCCTTGGATCTGCGCCCATTCCTTCGCCGCCGAGAGGTAGCCAATCACCGCTTCAAACCAGACGTAGATCCGTTTGCCCTCGCCCAGAGTGTCGGCCTCAGGTGGGATTGGCACGCCCCAATTGAGGTCGCGGGTGATTGCTCGATCTGGGAGGCCTTCGTCGATCATGCCCAACGCCCAATTTTTGACGTGCTTTCTCCACCCCTCCTGCTCTTCCAGCCAGGCCTTCACCTCATCGCTGAACGCAGCCAGCCGCAAGAACCAATGCTTGGTCGCCCGCTGGATCGGACTCGCTCCCGACAAGCGGCTCCGGGGGTTGATCAAGTCGGTCGGGTCAAGCGTTCGCCCACAGTTGTCACATTGATCACCTCGAGCCTGGTCGTATCCGCAGTGCGGGCAGGTGCCTTCGACGTAACGATCCGGAAGAAATCGTTGCGCTTGCGGGTCGTAGAACTGAAGACTTTCCTCCTCCACGATCGTCCCTCGTTCCCGATGCGCTCGAAAGATGTCCCAGGTGACATCTCGGTGATTATCGGTGAGAGTCGTCGTGAAGAGGTCGAAGGAGATGCCGAGCGCATCCCAGTAACCAACGATTTCGGGGTGGTAGCGATCGACGATCTCGTGCGGACTCACTCCCTCCTGGTCGGCCCGGACCGTGATAGGAGTGCCATGACCATCGGAGCCCGAGACCATCAGCACGCGGTTGCCGATCAGTCGGTGATAGCGGGCGAAGATGTCAGCCGGCAGATAAGCGCCTGCGAGGTGGCCGAGATGGAGCGAACCGGAGGCGTAGGGCCAGGCGACCGCGACGAGGATGGGACGGTTCAAGGTCGGGGGAGCGTACCGCCCTGGGCACTCTGGCTAACTTCGATTAAGTGAGGGAACCGACTGTTCGGCGCCTGTCGAGCGTTCATCGAGTTCTGTATCGCGCAACCGGAGGCAGAATCGGACGCCGCCTCGTGAGCAATGACATGCTCCTCCTCAGCACTCGGGGTCGACGGACCGGAAAGCGGCACGAGGTGCCTCTCCTTTATCTGCGCGATGAGGGTCGGTTGGTCGTCATCGCTTCCTACGGCGGCCGTACCCAAAATCCGGACTGGTACGAAAACTTGCGGGCTGATCCCTTGGTCGTGGTGCAGGCCGATGGCCAACGTTTTGACGCTCGCGCGACGGTCTTGGCGGGGCCGGAGCGAGACACCTGGTGGCGGCGGTTTGTCGAGGCGTATCCAGGGTATTCCGGCTACCAGAAAAGGACCGATCGATCGATTCCGATCGTCGTTCTCGAGCCCAGGTGATGCTTGGCTCAGCCGAGTCCCCAAGAGATGATGCGGTCGGGGGTGATGCGGACCAGACCACCAGCTTCAGTCACGGCTTCCGCTGGGCCCTCAATGATGACGCCTCGTGGTGGCCAGGGGCTGTTCGCCTGTTTCTAACATTGCTCACCCTCAGTCTGTGGCTGATCGTCTCGTAGGTGCTTGGTCTATTCGGCAAAGCCGGTCCGGGTCCGACTGGCAGCTGGACCTGAAGGCCGGGTCTATTTCCGAACGGTGCAGACGTAGCTGAGAAGAAGGATTCATGTCTCATCCGATTTCTACTAGCACACTTGCTAACGCCAACGCGAATACCAACAGCACAGAGGGAAACGGACCGGCTCAGCGAAGGCCAAAAAGCCACCAGGAATGGCTCTTTCGACATGGCCGGCCATCAGAGGAGACGAACCTCGGCCGCCTTAGGTGGGTTTACCCACTTGGGTTGGAGTCCGGCGGACCATTCGGTGGATTGGATCGGGCGTTCCTCCTGGAGGCGAGGAAAGTAGTGGTCGAAGAACACCGTTGACACCAACTGGCGTCTGGTGCGTATCCCGACTTTGTCGAAGATCGCTTTGAGGTGGTCTTGCACGGTGTGGGCGGAGATGAAGAGGCGTTGGGCCATCTCGGCCGTCGATAGACCCTGCAGGACGCACAGAGCCACGTCCTGTTCGCGATCGCTGAGCTCATAAGCCTTGAGCAGCAGTGGGGCGATTTCTGGCCGTCGCGCTGGCTCAATGATGACGGCGGTGCCCTTGCGTCGACCTTCGAGGAGGGTCCCGTGGACCGTCAGCCACCGCCCGCTGCGGGTGGGGATGCGGGCCCGCACCGGACCCGCTTCCTCTCCGGATTCCGCCGCCAGCCGGGTCCGTTCTATCACCGCCTGGATCGCACCCGGAAGGCCGACCGAATCGGGCTGTCCCGGGTCGATGAGCTGTTCCAACCAGTAGGCAACCGATGGGCTCAATGCTTCCACCCGGTCGTGCTCGTCGAGAAGGACCAGGCCGGGAGCTTCGGGCGATTCGACCTCGCCGGTCGCTTGGAGTACGAGCGCAGTGCGTATGCCCTCGGCCATCGGTCTGGAAAGACCGGCCAAAAATGTTCCATCGGCCTCGGCGAAGCCTGGCTGGTCCGGTCCCCGAAATATGGCCACTCCGGCCCAACAGGAGCCGTCGGCGACGAAAACGGCCCGCAGTTCGGCCTCGAGCCCGAACGGACGGACGAGCGTGTGATACCGGGGACTCCGTTCAGGCTGGCCATCGGTGGCTTCGGCGAGTATCCCCACCGAGTACGGTCCGGTTGCTAACGCCGCGAACTTGTTGTAGTCCTCCTCCCGGTACTCGTTGGTCATGACGCCGAGATTCACTGCTCGTCTCCGCTCGTCGTCGAGGGCCAGGTCCTCGTTGACATGACCTGTAAGCAACAAGGTCGAAGGGTCGACGGTGAAGAAGCATGCCGCTCCTTCGTGCTCCACCACACGTCGAATCTGCTCACCCGCCAGTCTCAAAAACGTGACAAGATCAAGGCCCCGATGGGCGAGACGAATGACCTCCCGGCGGGCACGATCGGCGGTGTCGGCGGATCCCATCGGCGGATCGTACGCCTCCCTGACACCACACACGGCCGAGCCCCACGTCGAAGTCGACCGTTACGCCGGCGGCGGACCCACAATCGTCGTCCCGAACCGGGCCGCCACGCGTCCCATCTCCTCGAGATCAGGGAACACCTCAGGAAGAGGCGGAACCGTGTGACTCGGCGCCGCTTCACCCATCGCCCGGAACAGACCTTCATGGCCAGTCCCCCGAGTGAAGAGCAGCAGCATCCGCCCCTCCGACTCGAACCGGAACGCGTGCTCCACCCCAGGAGGAACAAAGATGAAGGATCCCGGATCAGCCTTCACCTCCGCACCCTCGACAAAGAGCGTCACCAATCCATCCGCCACGTAGAAAGCCTCTGTCTCCGTCTCGTGGTGATGGAGGGGAATAGCCAAACCTCCCCCGGCTCGCACCTCGACTGCGGTGTAATCGCCGCCCACCTGCTCAGCCACAGCCTTATAGGTGTAGAGGCCACCCAAGGCCCAGTACGCATCACCCTCATGAGAACCGACCCAGAACGCAACCTGCTCCGCCGACATCCGAAACCTCCTTGTTGTTCGTTCACGAGAAAGTACCGATAACAAGGGTCTCGGTCCATCCCAAGAATCTGGGATAGATCAACTCCAAGTCTTCACGGCTGACAGCTCCGAGGCATTGAACTCGACATTACTTTTCGCCCAGTGAAACCTCGCCGGCGCGCCTGCCTGAGCCATGATTTCCGAGCCTAATTTCGTTCGGTGGGCTGGTATCCGCGCAAACGCGGCATACCAAACCTGGGTTCGCGGTTTTGGCGGCCGACCAACACGACACCGGTGAGGATGAGGATGGCGCCGAGGGCGAGTCGCCAGCCCAAGGGTTCGTTGAAGAGAATGACGCCGCCGAGGACACCCACCATCGGGATTAGATAGCCGGAGAGCGACGCCTGGCTCGCCGGTGCGATCTCGGACACGGCCAGAATCGAACCGAAGGCGGCCACGCCGCTAAGGCCGAGAAGAGTCATCAAAAGCCACATCTCAGACGTTGGCGCCTGCCAGCGGTTAGTGACGGCGGTGACGACAAAAGCAGCCAATGCAGCGCCCGTCATCATGGCAGTGAGGGTTGCGGCGGGGCGAAAGTAGGTTGCAACGCGCTTCACGAGCAACAAGCTCGCGCCTTGCATTGCCGCTCCAGCGAGGGCAAAGGCCATGCCGGTCACCGGGCTAGAGCTGAGACTTCCAGCAAGGAAACCCACCCCGGTCACGGACGAGATCAGTCCTACAGCCTTTGCGCGGGTGAAGCGATCGTCCGCGGCGACCCAGTGCGCGGTCAACGCAGTGAAGACGGGTCCGAGCGAGATGATCAGCGTGTTGACCGACGCCGGCAGCGATTCGAACCCTAAGTTGAACAACATTGCGGGCCCTCCACCATTGAGAGCGCCCGCCAACATCGCCATCCGCCATCCCCGGGCCTCAACGCCTCCAGCACGCAGATAGATCGGGATCGAGCCGATCGCGGTGATCGTCATCATCACTGCGGTTCCAAACACTGGATCGAGGCCGTTATCGATTATGTGCTTCGAGACAAGACCGCCAGTGCCAAAGACGATGCCGGTGGTGAGGATGTAGAGCCAGGCTTTCAACCAGGCTCAGTTTGGCCGAAGCTGCTCACCTATTGTCACATCATGGACGTGCCACGCGAACTGTGGACTCCGCCTTTCGACGCCTGGGAGGCAAGTCGAGTCGGGCGCTTTCTCCGAGGCATCGAGGGCAAGCACGGCGTCTCTTTTGCTGACTACGAATCCGCCTGGCGCTGGTCGGTAGAACATTTGCCAGAGTTTTGGAACGAAGTCGTCGACTTCTTCGAGATAGCCATCACTCCGGCGACTGTGGTGCTTGGCACCGAAACCATGCCTGGCGCGCAATGGTTCGCCGGGTCGACTCTCAACTATGCAACTAATGCCCTCAGCTGGGAGGACAAAAGTGCGGTGGCTCTCATCGCCAGATCGCAGACTCG
The DNA here is from genome assembly GCA_013812505.1 of Acidimicrobiia bacterium. Taxonomy (GTDB): domain Bacteria; phylum Actinomycetota; class Acidimicrobiia; order Spongiisociales; family ZC4RG35; genus JACCTH01. The sequence goes on from JACCTH010000053.1 coordinate 15,808, forward strand.
GCAGGACGACATTGTTCTCAAAGCTTCGGACTTGCGGCAGCTGGTCCGGGCAGCCGCCGCCGGTCTGAGACGGCTCGGAGTTGAAAAGGGCGACCGAGTGGTGGCTTACCTTCCCAACATCCCCGAAGCGCTGATCGCGTTTCTCGCCTGCGCTTCCCTGGGAGCGATCTGGTCGTCGTGTCCTCCCGAGTTTGGAATCCGGAGCGTGGTCGACCGATTTCGCCAGATCGAACCGAAAGTCCTGCTCGCGGTTGACGGTTACCGCCACCGCGGAAAGCCGATCGATCGCTCCGAGCAAGTGGCCGAGATCAAGCGAGCCATGCCTTCGCTCGAGCACACAATCACTGTGGGCTACCTGGAACCGGGAGGCGACTGGGATTCATTGCTCTCTGTCGACAACGGCTTCGAGCCGATTCAGGTGCCGTTCGACCATCCGCTCTACGTCCTCTACTCCTCCGGCACCACCGGACTGCCCAAGCCGATCGTCCACGGCCATGGCGGCATCACGCTCGAGCATTGCCGGGCCCTCGGCCTCCAACATGACCTCGGCCCCGGCGATCGCTTCGCCTGGTACTCGACCACCGGGTGGATGATGTGGAACCTCAACATTTCCGGGCTTCTGGTCGACGCCACGGTGGTCCTCTTCGAAGGCGATCCCTCCTTTCCCGATCTTGGCGAGCTTTGGCGTTTGGCTGAGGACCACCGTCTCACCACTTTGGGCGCCAGCGCCGGTTTTGTCCTCTCCTGTATGAAGGCCGGCCTCGTCCCTAAAGGACAATTCGATCTGTCAGCTCTGGACTCATTCGGCTCCACGGGTTCGCCGCTCCCTTCGGAGGGTTTCCGCTGGCTCAACGAAGCAGTAGGGGATCGAGTCAAGATCGTTTCAACCTCCGGCGGCACGGACGTTTGCACCGCCTTTGTCGGCGGGTCGCCGCTGGTCCCGGTGTGGGAAGGAGAGATCAGTTGCCGTTATCTGGGGATGGCAGTGGAAGCGTTCGATCCTGAAGGCAACTCGGTGATGGGAGAGACGGGTGAGTTGGTGATAACAAAGCCGATGCCCTCGATGCCGGTCGGGTTCTGGAACGATCCCGATGGCGCCGCCTATCGGGCCGCCTACTTTGAGCACTTTCCCGGCATCTGGCGACATGGGGATTGGATCGAGATCACCGAGCGGGGAAGTTGCATCATCACCGGCCGCTCCGATGCGACCCTCAACCGTGGCGGGGTGCGGATGGGCACCTCGGAGTTCTATTCGGTTGTCGAATCAATCCCCGAAGTGTCTGACAGCTTGGTGGTCCATCTCGATGACGGCTCCGGGTTCGGCGATTTGATTTTGTTCGTCGTCGCCGACCCGGAGCTCGAATGGGACAAGCTGGCCGAAGCCATCAGGGTGGAACTTCGCCAGGAGCTGTCACCCCGTCATGTTCCCGACCAGATCCATCGCATCAACTCCGTGCCCCGCACCGTCTCGGGCAAAAAGATGGAGTTACCGGTCAAGAGGATCCTGATGGGACGGCCGATTGAGGAGGTAGCCAACCAGGGGGCGATGGTCAACCCCGACAGCCTCGAAAATCTCCGAGCGCAGGTTCCTCAACTCAAATGAATGTCCGCCGGAGGAGAGTGGCCTCAAGTTGAATCGGCGCGAATCCGATCTCGATATCACTTTGCCGAAGGCCACGCTTCTTATCGGAGTCGTCCTCGTCTTGCTCGGGCTCGGCCTGCCGGCCGCGGCGGACGAGAGCGCCCTGACCGACGGGCGTGATGTCGTCCTCGCCGGCATCTACTCAGACAAGTGGCAGTCCGGGGCCGACATTGCCGCCCTCGGCGAGGCCACCGGAAAGCGGGTCTCTCTCGTCGGGACGTTTCATCACCTCTGGGAGTCCGAGCACGGAGTTCCCGACAACACCGATTGGCAGTTGGAGCAGGCCTGGTCGGCGCAGGCCACCCCGGTCGCCAACGTCGAAGTGGCGATCTCTGCCTACGACCTCGCCGCCGGCGGCTACGACAGCGCTATCCGTAAATGGGCCCTGCGAGTGAAGGGGTGGCTCGAACGGGGGGAAGGCCGCTCACTTCTGATCGCTCCTCTCCAGGAGATGAACAGCAACTGGGTCGTATACGGGCAGGACCCAGGGAATTTCCAGAGTGCCTTCCGCAAGTTCGTCGACATCTTCCGCTCCGAAGGCATTGACGAGACCATGGTGCGGTGGGTGTTCGCTCCCAACGCTTGGTCCGTGGGGCCCCATCAGATGGCCGAGTACTACCCCGGTGACGAAGTGGCCGACTTCGTTGGAATCTCGGTCTACAACTTCGGAGCGACGATTGGGCGGTGGACCGGGCTTGCCGACTCCGGCATGGCCGCCCTTGCCAACGTGCGCTCCTTTGCTCCCAACAAGCCCTATCTGATCACCCAAGTCGGCAGCTCGACGGCCGGGGGCGATCGCGATTCGTGGCTGCGGGAACTGTTTGCGTTGACCGCCTCCGACCCCAATGTCGTCGGGTTGATCTACTTCAACTTCATCAAAGAGACCGATTGGAAGGTGTGGGATGGGTTGACGCCGGCGGCCGGGTGGAATGACGGTATGCAAATGGAGGGCACCGAGTACCGCTGGCCACTGACCACATGGTTCCAGGAGGGGCCGATCCCGTTCACGCCTTATCGGGGGCGTTTCGTTGACGATGAGACGTTGGTTTCGGAAGCCGACATCGATTGGCTCGCCAATCGGGGGATCCTGAACGGCTGCGGGCCCGAGCGGTTTTGCCCGAGCCAAGGGGTGACAAGGGGAGAAGCGGCGGCCTTTCTCGCTCGCGCCCTCCACCTCCCCTTGGCCGATTCGGATCGCTTCGCTGACGACAACGGATTGCCCTACGAGGCCGACATCAATGCGTTGGCGCAGGCCGGGATCAGCCAGGGATGCGCCCCAGACGCGTTTTGCCCTCACGACCTCGTCTCCCGGGGTCAGGTCGCTGCCCTTCTTTTGGAAGCGCTCGATCTTCCTGCGCAAGCCAACGTGCAGTTCGTTGATTCGACCGACTCCCCCTACCTGATCGCGATCAACTCGGTCGTCGCGGCCGGGATCAGTCAGGGGTGCGGCGTCGACCAGTTCTGCCCTCGCGATGCGGTCAATCGTGAGCAAATGGCGCTCTTTCTCCGAAGAGGCCTGGAGATGAGATTGGTTGATACCTGTGTGCCGATTCGCATCGGCGCCAGGACCATTTGTTGAGCGCCTAGCCGTCTGCCGGGGAGAACGCCCGGAACACCGCTTCGATCACAGTCTCGATCAGCTCGTCAACCCCGGGGATTCCGATCGGGGTGTCGGCTTCGGCGAGGTGGGATTGCATCCACTCCCGTTTTGAGCTCAAAAGCAACACGGTGCCGTGGACGGCGGCCCACATCGCCCAAGCCGTCGCTTCGGGTGTGCTGTCGCCCCGGATGGCGCCTTCATCCATCCCTAAGCGGACGAGAGCGACCAGCCCGGCGAGCACGAGCAGCCCAGGATCGCCCGCCATCACTTCATGCTCCATCGACTCGGGTGGTTCGCCCAAGAAGAGCACCGGGTAGAGAGCGGCGTTGTCGAGGCCCCAGCGAATGTATGCCTCGCCCACGCGCCGGAGCCGATCCAGGGCGTCGCCTTCCCCGGCGAGAATTGGCAGCAGGCGGGCGCCAAATCCTTCAAACGCTTCCCGACAGACAGCGTAGGTGAGCTGATCCTTGGTCTCGAAGTGGAGATAGATCGAGGGAGGCGAAACCCCGACCCGGTGGGCGATGTCTCGAATCGAAACCAGGTCGTGGCTGCCCTTTTCAGCGAGGAGATCGCGAGTTGCGGCGAGGATCTCCCGCCGGAGCTGCTCGCCCTCGCCTTTGCGCAGCCGCGACCGGTTGCGGACGGAGGTCAAACCGGCTCCTTGATGGGCGCCAGCGCTGGAGGCCCGGACTCGCTGAACCCGAATCGGTCATAAATGTTCCGGAGGAACCTTGGTGCCCACCAGTTGGCGCGCCCGGCGAGACGCATGAACGCCGGCACCAACGTGGCCCGCACGATGAAGGCGTCGACGAGGACCGCCAGGGTCATCCCGATCCCGAACATCTTCATCATGGTCACCCCGGAGGTGGCGAAGGCGACCATCACCACCGCGATCAGGACTGCAGCCGACGTCACGACCCGCCCGGTCCGTTCGAGGCCCGCCGCCACCGAGCCGACGTTGTCGCCGGTGTGGTCGTACTCCTCTTTGATCCGGGAGAGCAAGAACACCTCGTAGTCCATGGAGAGTCCGAAGGCAATGGCGAACATCAAGATCGGCATGGTCAGGTCGAGCTGACCGGTGGGGGTGAATCCAAGCAAGTCAGCGAGGTGCCCTTGTTGGAATATCCACACCATCGAGCCAAACGTGGCCGAGAGCGAAAGCAGGTTGAGGATGACCGCTTTGGCCGGTACAAGGATTGAGCCGAACATGAGGAACAGCACCACAAAGGTGACCGCTCCGATGATCGCGAGCGCCAACGGCAGATCGGAGTAGATCGCTTCCTTCGAGTCGACCAACGAGGCAGTCGGGCCGGTCAGGGCCAGATCGACCGGCGCATCCATGCCGCGAATCTCCTCAACCAGGGCCTCGGCCTCGGCGGAACCGGGTTCGACTGCCGGCACGACCTGGAGATACGTCCCGCCGTCGGAGGCAAACCGCATGTTGGCGAGGCTCGCCGGGATCGCTTGGGCGCCGGCGAGATAGGTGCCGGTTTGCGAGTCGACTCGCGCCACCCCTTCGAAGGTGGATAGCTCGGCGGAAAGGGCATCTATCGCGGCGACGTCGGTAAGCCCGAGCGCGACGACATCGATAGGGCTCGAATCGAACCCGGCAAACTCGGTCCGCAGGAGATCGCCGACCACCCGTGCCTCCGAACCAGGCGGGAGCACGCGGTCATCCGCTTGCCCAAAGCGAGCGTCGAGGAAAGGCAGTCCGAGGAAGACGAGCAGACCGATGGCGATAGTCGCAATGGGGACCGGACGCTTCATCACCGCCATCGCGATTCGATGCCACACTCCAGTCGAGGTGTTGTTGCGGAGCTTGCGGACTCGCAGCTTTTCAACCCGAGGTCCCAGCACGGCCAGAAGCGCGGGCAACACCACCACCGCCCCAATTGCAGCTAGAGCGACAACTGCGATCCCCGCGTACCCAAACGAGCGGAGGAAGGCAAGCGGGAACACAAGCATCGCCGCGAGCGAGACCATCACCGTGCCGGCGCTGAAAAGCACGGTGCGACCGGCGCTCTGCACCGTTCGTCGCACTGCTTCGCCGGTCTCGTTGCCCAGAGCGAGCTCCTCACGGAAACGGGACACGACAAAGAGGGCATAGTCGATGGCGAGCCCCAATCCGAGCGCGGTCGTCAGATTGAGCGCAAAGATCGAGACCTCTGTGACCCGGGCGAGAACGTCGAGGATGAGGAAGGTCCCGACGATGGCGAAGACCCCGACCCCGAGGGGGAGCAGAGCCGACACCACCGACCCGAAGACGATCACGAGCAGGATGAGGGTGATCGGAAGCGCGATCGACTCGGCGGTTACGAGATCGGACTCGACGGTTTCGGTCACCTCGGCAAAGAGCGGGCCCTCTCCACCGACCGCGATATCGAGGCCCTGAAAATCGCCTCGGTACTTTTCGGCCAGCGTGGCTGAGTAATCGAGGAGCTGGGATTGGTCTCCGTCGAGGGTGACAAACACGAGCGCCCGATTCCCATCGACGCTTCGCAGCGGGGGAGGGGAGCCCAGGGTCCAATACGAGGCCACCGAGGTGACGTGGTCTTCAGAGGCGAGGGCCTGACCGAGAGCTACGCCAGTCGCCGCGGCTTCCTGATCATCGACCGAACCGGCGGCGGTAGCGATGATCACGACCTCGGGCGGAGAGACGCCAAATTGGTCGGCGAGCACCTCGGCCGCTTGCACGGACTCGGCCTCGGGGTCTTCAAACCCGCCGTTGCTGAGCCGCTCGGCCACACCACCACCAATCGCTCCGGCCGCAACCATCCCTAACAACGCGAGGATCAGAACCAGGACCCTCCGCCTAACCACCAGATCCGCCACCCGTCGCATCGTCATCTCCCTCGTCTTTCGAACACCGATCACTTACCAGCGTTCACTTACCGGCGACAACTTAACCGCGTTCAGTCGTCTCTGTCAAGACCGGAAGACCGGAAGACCCGAAGACCGGATGACCGGAAGACATACCATGCCTGACAGATGGGGTCCATTCATTCGCTCAACGTTGGTCGGCCGATGCCCAGCAAGGCAGGAGAGGGTCATTTCACAGGGATCGGGAAGGTTTCGGTCGCGGAGGCGGTTTTCCGTGCGCCAGGTCCGAAGCTTGGGGGTCTGGGCAGCGGTGTCGAAGGCGATTTCATCGGTAGCCAGCGCCACCACGGCGGCGACTACCAAGCCGTCTACGCGTACTCCCGCGAGGAACTCGACCGCTGGGAGGAACGATTAGGACGTGAGCTCCCGAGCGGGATGTTCGGCGAAAACCTCACCACCCTCGGAATCGACGTCGATGGGGCACGGATCGGCGAGCGCTGGTCGGTCGGCGACGAGGTAGTTCTCGAAGTCTGCGGTCCACGGATTCCCTGCGCGACCTTCCAGGCACGGATGGGGGAGCGGGGTTGGGTCAAGCGTTTCACTCAAGTCGGCAACTCAGGCGCGTATATGGCGGTGGTCGCGCCCGGGATAGTGCGTCACGGCGACACCATCGAAGTTGTCAGCCAGCCGGATCACGAGATCGACATCCGTGTCGCATTCCGCGCTTTTTCCGGCGACCTCGAAGCAGCCGAAAGGGTCGTGGCTGAAGCCTGCCTACGGGAGCCCGACCACAACTTCTTGGCCGCCCGACTGTCGCGGCAACGTTCCTAGCTGAACGTCACCGTCGCGGACTCCACAAATATCAGCTCGCCCTCGAAGAAATAGTGCGCCTCGATGACATGAGTACCCGTCTGCGCCGGCAGCGAGACGTCCCAATACTGGATCAGGGCGCCGGGGAGAACGATGAAACGCTCGACCGCAGTTTGGAGCACGCCGTCGAGGTAGAGATCGACTTTGGTTCCTTCGCTGTCATAGCCGGTGGTGTCGGCTGGCAGCTCGGCAAACCAATAGTGGACGAACCTGAGCGGAACCCCGGCGTCATAGGTCCCTGACCCGGTGCAGATGTCCACCCCTTGCGCGTCGGGAGTGCAACTGGTGATGTAGTCGGCCGCGGAGATGAACCAGCTCACCTGCAAGGTTCTGATCAGGAAGGCTGCCATTTGCTCACGGGTGACGAGGTCGTTGGGAGAGAAGGTGGTTGCCGACGTGCCGGTGGTTATGCCCAGCGACTTGACCACCGAGACTGCGTTCTGGGCCTCGGTTGAAAGCCCACCCAGGTCGACGAATCCGTGTGGGGGAGGAGCTGGGACCCCAACCCCACCGGCCTCGACGAACCGGGCCAAGAAGATTGCCATTTGCCAGCGGGGGACCGTGCCAAACGGTCCGTAGGAGCCGGCGGCGACCCCGGTGGTGACCCCGATTTGGGCGGTCTGGTTGACCGCCACCTGCGCCTCAAGGCTCAGCCCGTCGACATCGGTGAAACCCTGCGGGGAGCCGGAGAGGGCGGGGAGGAACAGCGCAAACCAGACGTTTTGCAGGAAGATCGCCATCTGCCAGCGCTCGACGCTGGCCTTGGGGCTGTAGGTGTCGGGACCCGTCCCGCTGGTGATCCCAAATGCGACTAGGCAGTCGATGAACGGCGCGAACGGACTCGTCGGATCAACATCTATGAACTCGGCGGGGGGAACCCCCTCGCACAAATACTCGTTGACAGCCAGTGCCGGGACCGCCGGCACGAGCATCGCCACCGTTAACAAGACAACGGCTGCCCGACGGCCCATCGCTGATCCTCTCTCGCCCAGGTGCGCATCGTATAAAACCCATGGCCACCGAGGACGCCCAGACGGACATCGATGTTGTACTTTCCAACGATGGCGCGAACGTCTCCCGATCCCATCGCCGATCCGAAGGGATATCAGCAGCTCCTCCTCGTTCTGCTGGGCGAAGACGATCCCCACGAGGTGCAGTCTCACACCCCAAAAAAGCTCCGGGCGCTGATCGCGGAAGCCGGCGATCAAGTCCGCCAACGTCCGGCGCCGCGGGAATGGTCGGTCTTGGGCTGTGTAGCGCACCTCACCGACGCCGAAGTGATGATGAGCACCCGCTACCGGCTGATCCTCGCCCACGACGAGCCCGAGCTCGTTGGCTACGACCAGGATCTCTGGGTCGACCGGCTTCATTCCTCGGACGAATCAGCGGAGGCACTGATGGCGCTTTTCGAGCCGCTCCGAGCCGCCAACCTGGCACTCTGGAAACGGAGCGACGAATCGCAGCGGGCACGAATCGGCATGCATGCTGAACGCGGGCCTGAAAGCTATGACCTCGTTTTCCGAATGCTCGCCGGCCATGACCGTTTCCACCTGGCTCAGGCCTATCGAGCTCTTGCAGCCGTCCAAAGGTAGGGTCGAATGATGTTCGAGAAGAAGTTCGCCTCTGTGTTAGGCAAGCGCATGGCCTACATCGAAGAGGGCGAGGGCGATCCGATTGTGTTTCTGCATGGCAATCCGACGTCGTCGTTTCTTTGGCGCAAAGTGATTCCAGCGTTGGCAGGGAGGGGCCGCTGTCTCGCACCCGATCTGATCGGCATGGGCGACAGCGAAAAGTTGGCTGACTCCAGTTCTGGCTCGTATCGGTTTGTGGAGCACCGCCGCTACTTGGATGCCCTGCTCGAGCAGCTAGACGTCAACGACCACGTGACGCTGGTCGTCCACGATTGGGGTTCAGCTCTCGGCTTCGATTGGGCCCGCCGCCATCAGGAGGCGGTCGCGGGCATCGCCTATATGGAGGCTCTCATCGGACCGATCTCGTGGGACGATTGGCCGGAAAGCGCGAGATCGATCTTCCGCGGCTTTCGCTCCGAAACCGGCGAGCAGCTCGTCTTGGAAAAGAACTACTTCGTAGAACGGGTGCTGCCGGCGTCGGTCCTTGACTCGCTGCCTACCGAGGTGATGAAGGAGTATCGGCGCCCGTTTCTCGAGCCGGGCGAATCCCGCCGGCCGACTCTGACCTGGCCGCGTGAGATCCCGATCGACGGTGTCCCCGCCGACGTCAATGAAATCGCTTCGAGCTACAACTCCTGGCTTCGCACTTCGTCGGTTGCCAAACTTTTCGTCAACGCCGACCCCGGCTTCTTCTCTTCAGGGATCGCTCAAGCCACTAGGGACTGGTCCAACCAGGAGACGGTCACAGTCCGCGGCCATCATTTCGTTCAGGAGGACTCGGGCGAGGAGATCGGTCAAGCGATCGCGGACTGGCTTGAAGCGAGACGTCGGGAGACACTGGCCAAGTAATCGATGAGCTCTGGCGGCTCCTGAACTTCGAAATCGACGTCGAGCCAGATGAGGATGAACGTCAGCCATTCGAGGGCGTCCCCTTGGGTACGGAACCGGCAATGAGTGTCGTCGACGAATTCGACCTCCCCATCGGCGAAACGGAGGCGGGCAGTGATCTCCGCGGCAGGGGCACGAAGGTCGGCAACCACCTGGTAGCGCATCGGGCGGGCGCGAAGCGAGCGCGTCACGTACTCGGCGGCATCACCTCCGGGAATGGCACGAGGTTTGAAATTGATCCTGGTCGCGCGGGGGCTGGTTAGCCGGTCGAGTCGGAACGTGCGCCAATCATCGCGGTCGCGGTCAAAGGCGACCAAGTACCACCGTTGCTGCGAAGACACGAGCTGGTGGGGCTCGACATGGCGCTCGGTCTCGGTGCCGTCAAACGTTCGGTAGTCAAAGCGCAGACGCTCGCGATCGCGACAAGCCTGGGCGACGGCGGTGAGAGCCTCGGCATCGACTGTCACCCACGCCCGAATCATCGGCACGACCGCCGACTGCAGCATTTGCACCCGCTGGCGAATCCGCGGGGGCAGCACCTTCTCCAGCTTGGCCAGGGCTCGCAAGGAGGTCTCCTCAATGCCGGCAATGGTTCCGCCGGCGGCCGTGAGCAAGCCCATGGCGATGGCAACGGCTTCTTCGTCGTCGAGCAGCAGCGGAGGAACCTCGGCCCCGGCTTCGAGCTGGTACCCACCGGCCGGACCGGGGACCGCTCTGACTGGATAACCTAGGTCGCGAAGGCGGTCGATATCCCGGCGTAGGGTGCGTTCGCTGACCTCGAGCCGACCCATCAGCTCCGAGCCCGACCAAGTGCGGCGTGCCTGGAGGAGTGAGAGAAGACGCAGGGCGCGAGACGTGGTACCGGCCATCTATTTGATGATCATATGAATTCCGGTCAGAACCTGGCATGAATACCAGTTAGGGTCAGTTGTGCTGACAAGGAGAGCCGTGACAGCACTGACTTGACAGTTTGACATTATGACGACATCATCGATAATGTCAGAGATACGGAGAAATGAACGAAGTCATACGGGCCGAGGGCCTCGTCAAGCACTACAAAGAGGTCAAGGCCCTCGATGGACTCGATCTCAGCGTTCCGGAGGGGAGCGTCCTCGGGTTGCTCGGTCCGAACGGCGCGGGGAAGACCACGGCGGTGCGAATCCTTACGACTCTTTTGGAGCCTGATTCCGGCACCGCCACCGTGGCCGGGATCGATGTGGCGAAGGACCCGAATGGGGTTCGTTCGGTGATCGGACTCTCCGGGCAGTATGCCGCGGTGGACGAATATCTGACCGGGTACGAGAACCTCGATCTGTTCGGACGCCTCTACCGACTCGGCCGCCAAAAGTCAGCGGCCCGGGCGAGAGAACTCTTGGAGAGGTTCGACCTCGCCGAGGCTGCGGATCGTCCGGTCAAGACCTATTCAGGGGGCATGCGCCGGCGGCTTGACTTGGCTGGCGCCCTTGTCGCCGACCCGAAGGTTTTGTTTCTCGACGAGCCCACCACTGGCCTCGACCCGCGCGGCCGGGTGGAGATGTGGGACGTGATCCGGGAAATGGTGGCGTCGGGCACGACGTTGCTACTCACCACGCAGTACCTCGAGGAGGCCGACCGTCTCGCCGACGAGATCGTCGTCATTGACCACGGTCATGAGATCGCCAAGGGGACTGCCGATCAGCTCAAGAGCCAGATCGGTGGTGAGCGGGTCGAACTTGTCATCGAGTCGTCCGAAAACCTTGGGCGCGCCCAAGAAACTCTGAGTCGCTTTGCGGTCGGTGAACTGGTCGTCGATCAGGACAGTCGCACCATAACGGCGCCGGTTTCGGGTGGCAGTGGAGAGTTGGTGGAAGTATTGCGCCAGCTCGATTCCAACTCCGTGAAGGTGCTCGAGTTCGCCCTCCGGCGTCCCACATTGGACGATGTTTTCCTGACTCTTACCGGGCACGGCACCGAGAACGGCAACGCCGAGTCCGAAACCAAAGAACAAGTGAAAGTGAGTGCCTGATGAGCCAATTGATGTGGCTAGTCAGCGATGGCTACAACGTCACCCGGCGAAACCTGATCAAGATCAAGCGGGTCCCCGAGCTCCTCATCTGGATCTTGATGTCGCCGATCATGTTCGTCCTTCTGTTCGCCTATGTTTTTGGCGGCTCGATCGAGGGTCCCGGGGGAGTGAACTATCGAGAATTCCTCATCGCCGGCATCTTTGCCCAGACTGTGGTGTTCGGTGCCACGTACACCGGAGCCAGCCTGGCCGAGGACATGCAGAAGGGAATCATCGATCGGTTCCGGTCATTGCCGATGACGAGATCGGCGGTGGTCATTGGGCGAACGGTGAGCGATGTGGTCTACAACGTGCTGTCGATCACGATCATGGCCCTCACCGGGCTCTTGGTCGGATGGCGAATTAATACCTCGTTCTGGGAGGCAGCGGCCGGTTTCGGATTGCTGCTGCTGTTCTCCTACGCCTTCTCGTGGGTGCTGGCAAGCATCGGCCTAGTGGTGCCTGGACCGGAGGTCGTCAACAACGCCTCGTTCATGGTGATCATGCCGCTGACGTTCATCTCCAATGCCTTCGTTCCCAGCGAGAACCTCCCCACCCCGCTGCGGATCTTTGCGGAGTGGAACCCGGTCTCGGCGGTGACGCAGGCGGCCCGGAACCTGTTTGGAAACGTCAACCCGGCGGCACCGGTGCCGGATGCCTGGTCGATGCAGCATCCCGAGCTCTACACCTTGATCTGGGTGGCGGTGTTGCTCGTGATCTTTGTTCCCCTCTCGGTCAACCTCTACAAAAAGGTGGCCAAGAAGTAGGGCCACCCGACAAACCTAAGGTTTACGTGGTGGTATAGCCACCACGTAAACCTTAGGTTCCAGTGGTGGCTGAGCTAAGGCCTACATCTCGCCTTGGAGGATCGAGAGGATGTTACCGGCCGGGTCCTTGAACCAGGCGATCGCCGGACCCTCATCGCCGCGAGCGACGCCGTTCTCATTCTGGTTGAACCCTTCGTATTGCTCGAAAGTGACTCCCTTGTCCCGCAGGTCGATGACCATCTGGTCGACGTCGTCGACCGGGAAGTTGAGAATCGTGTACGTCGCCGGGGCGAAGTCTTCCTTGGGGTAGATCATGATGTCTCGACCCCCGGCCAAGTTCAGGGTGAGCAGGCCGCCCATCTCCTCGTTCTTGGTCGTCTTCAGACCCAGCGTGTCCCGATAAAACTTCTCGGCCTGGGCGATGTCGTCGACTGCGAAGCCGCTAAAGGCCTTCGTTTCTCCCAACACCTTTCCTCCTTTGGTTGGTTGCCTTATGTTTACCCGATAAGTTCCACGTATACCGATGAAAGCCGTCACAATTCCGTTGCTGCCGTGTGCCGACATCGGCGAGGCCGTGAGTTTCTACGAGGCCTTCGGCTTCCGGCGCACCTACGGGCAGGTCAAACCCAATCCATACGCGGTCGTCGAACTCGGCGAAATCGGCATCCATCTCTTCGGAATTGATGGCTTCGACCCGGCGGAGTCGTATGGGAGCACTGTCATCCTCGTCGACGACCCGGACACTCTCTATGCCGACTTCGCCGCCGGTTTCAAGGCACGGTTTGGGAAGCTCGTCGTGACCGGCATTCCTCGCATTCTTCGTCCGCGCAAAAGGCAGGGGACGGTGCGCGGTTTCACCGTGGTCGATCCGGGCGGCAATTGGTTGCGGATCGCAAAGCTTGGATCTTCGGAGGAGGGCGAAGCTGAGCAATCCACGGGATTGCCCAGAGTCGTTCTCAATGCTGCTCGTCTGGCAGACGCCCATGGCGACGACGCCAGCGCCCTCCGGCTCCTCCAAAACGGGCTCGTGCGCTTTCCTGAGGCAGAGGCGCTGGAGCGCGTGCGAGCCCTTCTCTACTTGTCAGAATTATTGATCAGAACCGGTCACCGCGAGGATGCCGAGAACGCTCTTGCGCAGGTCCTTGAAACCGATCTGAGCGCAGACGACCTGAGGTCGGTCTCCGCCGAGCTCGACCATATCCGCGAGCTTGTCTCGCTAACCGGGGACGAATGAGACAAGCGGCGACTTCCCGACCCAGAACTCGTGGTCGCGCTCGGCCCGCTCTGGTTCGACTCCCCAGCTTTCGGTGCGGGCTCGAAGAAGCAGATCCCACCGACGCTGTCGATCTGTGATCTCAGTGGCCACCGCTGGAAGGTCGACAGTGACGCCTCGCTTCAAATGGAGCGTGAACTCCGGGTTGGCCTTGAGATTGGCTAGCCAGTCGCGTTTGGATCCTGGGCGACCGGTAATGTAGTAAGCACCGTCGAAGCTGTGAAAGTAGATCTCGATGCGGCGGGGAGATCCGGTCTTTCGGCCGGTGGTGGTGATGTCGGCAATACCGCCCTCGGCAAGGGCAGCAGAAGTGTTGGGGTCCATAAGGCCTTCAAACAAGAACCGACCGAGGCTATTCCGCCTTCGTGGTTTTAGGTTTGAGCGACTTGACGTAGCGGAGGCTGACTTCGAGATATGGCCGCAACGCTTTCGTGTCCGTCAGCACCTTGTCCGGCACGGCCACGAACTCCTTGGCCGGGGGCCAGGCGGGATCGCCCCGAAACAACTCGGTAGAGTATTTGGTGAGGAACTCGCTCCGTTCCGGTTCGGGCAGCCTGATCCCGACAACGCCGTGCTTGGAAATCATCGTGTACATGTTCCCGTTGATGGCGGTGTACGCCGAGCCGAAGTTCGACTTGGTGTCGATGCCCTCGACGCTCGCCAGAAGCTTCTGATAGAGCCCGACCTTCTCCGGCGGAGCAACAACTCTCTTGTCAGCCACAGTGACCTCGCTCGCTCGCTATTTTCCCAATTATGCGCAATCGCTTTCGCCAACTTCACGAAACCGGAACCTTTGTCATGCCCAATCCCTGGGACGTCGGCTCGGCCAAACTTCTGGCTTCGCTTGGGTTCCCGGCGTTGGCAACGACCAGCTTGGGTCACGCCGCCACCCTCGGACGGGCCGATGGCCAGGTGACCCGAGATGAACTACTCGTCCATGTCGAAGCTCTTGTCAAGGCGGTTGACGTCCCAATCAACGTCGACGCAGAGCGCTGCTTCGGCGACGACGCCAAGGAGGTCGCCCGAACAGCGCGTCTCCTCGCCGCAACCGGCGCCGCCGGTTTCTCGATCGAAGACTGGAATCCCACTTCCGGCGCTATCGACCCAATCGACGTTGCGACTGAGCGAGTCGCTGCAGCTGCCGAAGTCGCGGGCCAAGAGGGCATGACGCTCACTGCCCGGGCCGAGAATCACGTTCGAGGCGTCGACGATCTCGATGACACGATTCGCAGGCTCATTTCCTATCGCGACGCCGGCGCTCCGGTGGTTTACGCGCCGCATCTGCGCGGTCTCGACCGGATCAAGCGTCTGGTGAGAGAAGTCGAAGTTCCGGTGAACGTGATCTCGCTTCTCGAGGGACCGTCGGTTGGGGAGCTCGGGGCGGTTGGAGTGCGCCGGGTGTCGACGGGTGGGGCGCTCAGCCGAGGTGCCTTCGGTGCCCTCGAACGCGCCGGACTCGAGCTGCTCGAGCAGGGCACATCTAGCTATTTGTCGACTGCGATCTCAGCTGCCGATCTCACCGCCCGGTTCTCTAACCCTTAGTTGACAGCAGCGCCGCGATGAGGCCCTCGCGGTCGGCAACGGTCACTGTGAGCCCCGCATGAGCCTTCGCGGTAAAGGCGACTTGCGGGATGCGCTTCTTGAACAGAATGCATACCCCACCCCGTGGCGTTGTGCCGAAGGTGATCCCTGAATCGACCAGTGAACCTCGCAATCCCACGGCCCGCCACCACTGATACGGCCCGGTTTCGCTCGCGCACTCGACATTCGACAGCGGAGTCTCTACCCGGAAACGCCCGTAGGTGGCGACGACCTTGGCTTTGCTGACCGTGACTCCATCGGTAGATGGCTTGACGCCAAAGCTCCGCCAAGCGAAAGCGAAGCGCAGATCGAAATCGTATGGAAAGAACCGGTCAGCCACGATTACATGATGCCGACCCGCTAGGAAGCTGTCACCTCGGGGGGTTGGGCGAGGGTGAGCCGAAAGATCTACTCGTGGTTCGTGTACTCGTACACCAGATCACCACCCATCATCCGAGCGAGGCTTCGAGCAACCGCCAGGCCAAGGCCGACAGAGTTGGGCGTGCGACCTCCGTCGTCCCAATGCTCGAACGGATTGAACATGGTGGCAACCCGCGAAGCGGGGATCGGGCCACCCGAGTCCTGGGCCAAGATTTGGCTAACTACGCCGGTGCCGGAAACGAGAACTTGCACCCTGTCGCCGCCGTATCGGAGGGCGTTGGTGACCAGGTTGCGGACGATCTGGCGGAGCCGGGTCGGGTCGGCCCAAACGCGGGTGTTACCGGACCATTCGATCTTCCGACCCCCATTACGGGCCAAGGTCTCGACAAGCGCGCCGACCTGATCCAGCACGTCGATAGCTTGCAGGTGGACGCTCATCGTTCCGGCCTCGAGGCGGGTCACGGTGAGGAGGTCGTCGACGATGTTGGAGATGTCCGCCGACTGCCGGGCGATCAATTGGACCACGTTGCGGGCCTCGGAATCGTCGAACCGATCCCAAGCTTCGGCGAGCTCGGTCGCAAACCCCATCACGGCTGTCAGCGGAGTGCGCAGCTCGTGGCTGACACTGGCAAGAAAGTCGCGCTTGTCTTGGTCCAGGGCTTCAAGTTGGGCGACACGCGATTGGGCGAGCTGAGTCTCGCGGCGAGCGTTCTCAACTTCGAATCGGGCCATCGTGAGACGCGATCTGCGCTCGGCTTCGAGGTTGTGAAGCTCTCGATCGAGGCGGTGGAATTCCCGAAACGCGGCGAGGGCTCTGTCGCTGTCGCCGAGCGCCTCGAAGCAGGTCTGCTTGTAACTGGGTGGCTCGAACAAGACCTCTCCCATTCTCCTCCATGTTGGCGGCAAGGATTGTCGAGCTCATGAGCTCGACCGCGCCATCGAGATCGCCGATCTTGATTGTCCACTCGAGGCGGTCCAACGCCACCTCGATGGCAAGCAGGTCAAACCCTCCTTCTTCGGCAAACTGCTGGGCGATTGACCCGTGCTGGAGCGCGAGGTCGAAACGACTTTCCACGGCGTGGACTCGCGAGAGGAGCGAATGGCCGTAGGCGAGGGTGCTGCGTCCGTCCTCCCCGCTGACGTGGCCCTGGTCGATTACATCGAGGGCGATCTTTTCGACTTCATCTGTAAGGTGTTCGCTCGCCGGTTCTTGCTGCGACATGTCGAGCAACTCGAACCCTCGGTTGATTTTGGTGGTGACGATGCGCATCGGATCGGCCAGCGCTTCGAAGATCTTCTCTGCCTGATTGAAGAAATCGACGGCCTCGCGGTGGCGTAGCTCGCGGGAAAGGGCGATCCCGGTCAGGTTCAAGATCACCCCCTGACCAAGTTCATCTCCGGAGCGGGCCATCGGTTCGGCGGCACGATCGAAATACTCGAGGGCGGTTGAAGTGTCTCCGGCCTCGCCGTGGATATCCCCGATGGCGAGGAGGGTGTTGGCGATTCCGCGATCCTCATCGCGGAGCTCGAACTCTCCCAGGGCGGCGAGCTGATCGGCCAGGGCTTCTTCAAGCCGACCCAGCGCACTCAATGCCCAACCGCGGTTGTGACGCGCCCACGCCTGGGCCAGCGAATCACCCAGCCTTCCCGCCAGGGCAATCGACTGGTCGGCAACCCGCACCGACTCCTCGGCGTCAGCCTCATAGAGGGCTGAGGCGAGGTCGGTGAGGGCGGCTTGCAACTCCGAGTCTGAGCGAGCGCGATCGACCCGTTCGCGCGCTTCCGCCACGGTTTGCATCGTTTCTTCATTCGGCAGGGCGCCGAATCCGCTTGACAGGCTCGTCTCGTAAAGTCGTCGGGATGGACTATCGATTCTTCCCGATCGTGAACGGTGGGGATCTCCGCTCGACTCAAGAGTTCTATCAGCGGCTCGGCTTCGAGAAGACGTTTCAGTTCCCGCTAGATGGGGAGCCGGGCTATGTCAGCATGGCCCGGGGGGAGGTGAGCATTGGGATCGGCGCCGGCGAGGGTGAACCCTTTTCGGTTTGGTCGTACGTGGAGGACGTCGACCGGATCATCGAGGAGTTGCGGCTAGCTGGGGTAGAGATAGTTGCCGAGCCTGTTGATCAACCCTGGGGGGAGCGAGTGGCGGAGGTACGCGACCCGACGGGCATCTTGGTCCACCTGGCCAACGCCGCGTCGTGACCGTCTAGCGGGGATTACGGAACCGCACTCTGCCGGGCGGCAACAACGTTGAGGAGCGGTTCGAGACGGGTGTTGCGGTGATCGAGATCGCCGTTGCAATGCTCGCATCGGACAACCCCATGGGTGGGAGAGCCGCACTCCTGGTGCACCAGGATTCGCAGATCGGCATCGGCAGGCGGATTCCAGGCGTCGCCCCAACGCCACATCGCCACGATGACGTCAAAAAGATCTTTGCCTTTGGGGGTGAGCAAGTACTCGAACCGGGGGGGCCTGTCCTCGTACTTCCGGGTTAGAAGAATCTCGTTGTCACAGAGCATGGCGAGGCGATCGGTCAGGACGTTGCGGGCGATGCCGAGATCCTTTTGAAAGTCGTCGAACCGACGGACTCCCATGAAGGCGTCGCGGAGAATGAGCGTGGTCCAGCGGTCGCCGATCAGTTCGGCCGTGTTTGCCACCGAGCAGCGAAGGTGCTCAAAGCTCTTGCGGGTGGGCATTCCAAGATAGTGTAGAGCGTAGGTTGCTTTATGCAACTGACCTAGCTAAAGTGAGTTGCATGAAGCAACGGACTACTTTCGAGGCCACCAACCTGCTATCGGTTTCGCGCCCGCAGATCCGGCGACGCTTGCTTTCCGCCCTGCGACCCGAAGGCGCCCGCGTTCCTCTCGATCTCGATTTGACTGAGATCGTTGCCGAGCTCGAATCCCGCATGATCGATTGGGAAAAGCCTCTCCACGGATCTTCGCCTAGCCCGAGTTTCGGATCAGCGACGCTCCCAATCGAGCCAGGGCATCTTTGAGCTCGGGGGGATCGAGGACTAGAAAGCCGCACCCGAGCGAAGACAGAAATCTCGCGATCCAATCGACGTCGTCGGCACCGATGCGGAGCAAGGCGCCACCCCGTTGTCGCTCGACCACGCCGACCAGGGGCGAAACGAGCTTCCTCGCCTCGGCGAATGAAACTTGCAAGACCACCCGGGCCTGCACCGGATAGACCGCGACGGCCAAGCCCTCCGCCACGAACGCAGCGGCGTCGGGGGGATTGTCGGGCACGAAACGGATTCCGGTGCCGGCGGGTTTTGAGATCCGATCGACGCGAAAGGTGCGCCATGCTTCGCGGTCCCGGTCGCGAGCAACGAGGTACCAGCGGCGGGCGGAGTGGACGAGTTGATGGGGCTCGACGTGTCGTTCCGAAGCCCGCCCTTCGGCGTCGAGGTAATCGAAGCGGAGCCTCTCTTGGCTGCGGCAGGCGCTCGCCAGGACCACGAGGTTTTCGGGGCTGACCGATTCGCCCGGCCCTCGCGGAGCGACGAGACCGATAGTCGAAGTCTGCACCGACGCCACTTTCTCGGCCAGACGACGAGGGAGTACTTGGGAGATCTTGGCCAGCGCCGACACCGCCGCGTCCTCGAATCCCGGCAGGCCGCCCCCTGCCGCTTGGCGAAGACTCAGCGCAACCGCGACGGCCTCATCATCGTCGAGCAGGAGCGGCGGCAGCGCACCGCCCGGAGCGAGCTGATAACCGCCGGCCGGACCCGACAACGCCTCGACCGGATAG
The DNA here is from genome assembly GCA_013812505.1 of Acidimicrobiia bacterium. Classification (GTDB taxonomy): domain Bacteria; phylum Actinomycetota; class Acidimicrobiia; order Spongiisociales; family ZC4RG35; genus JACCTH01. The sequence goes on from JACCTH010000053.1 coordinate 35,064, forward strand.
CCGAGCTGGCGCAGGCGAGCGACGTCTCGGCGCAGCGTCCGCACCGTGACCGCCAGCCGATCCGAAAGCTCCTCCCCGGTCCAATTGGGACGTGCCTGGAGAAGAGTCAAGAGCCTCAGCATCCGCCCGCTGGTGCCGGTCGATTCGCCCTGCATTACCTGACAATAACCCGACTTTGCGGACAGAAGCTGTCCTCAACTTCTTGTAGTTTCACACTTGTAACAAAAGCCCTCTCAGAAAGGACGGAGATCGTGTTTCACGGCATCTTGTATTACGACGTCGCTCGGTCGATTCAGGCCGATCGGCTGCACAAAGCCGAACAGCGGCGGCTACTGGCGGGCCGTTCCCGTCATCAGTTGGACGGTGTTGCCGTCCGGGTCGGAGTAGGTCGCGACACGCCCGCCCCACGGCTCTGGCGAAGGCTGGCGGAGACAGGGAACCTGGGCCGCAACCAGCCGGTTGTGAGCTTGGTCAATGTCGTCGACCGCGAGGTTGATCATGATCCGGAGCGGGTCGCGGGCCTCGCCTCGCACTTGCTCGTGGACCCCGATCGTCAAGCGAGTTGATCCCCATTCGAAGTCCACAAAGTCCTCTCGATTAGAACGCGGTTCGAGGCCCAGGCTCTCGACGTAAAAATGGCGCATGGCCTCGAACCGGTCGACTTCGGTCCAGATGAGAACCCCAGCAAGCATCGAACCCATTCTTGCGTAACGTGGCGCCCCCTGGATAATTCATTTGGCGCGGGAGTTTTTACGCAGGCACGAAGGTTTGGATACGACCAGGAGATTCTCGAGGCGTTTCCGAGCGTCCGCGCCGGGGTCATCGAGGCGATCGGGCTCGCGAATGGGTCGACTCCGGCCGGGCTTGTCGTCCCCCACCCGTTGCAAGACCGAAATCACCTCGCCGCGGAAGAAGCGGAACTGGTTACCCCAACGCACCGCCGGAAGCTCCTTACGATGGACTTTGTCGCGGACATCGCCGATCGTGCAATGCATCATCTCAGCAACATGGGCTGTCGTGAGAAGGGGCGGATAAAGACGCCGGAGTTCCTCGCTCGGGTCGGTCTCACGCATCCACCAATGATACTCAACGTTATTTCAGGACTGTAAGAGGGCAGACGTCGTGGCGTCGGCTAGACTTCGCATCTTCGGCGCCCGGACAAGACCCCAATCCCATCCGAGTTCTATCCAAAAGCGCGGTCGTCGTGATCCCACGCGAGAAGCACTTACGTCTTATCACCGCTAGAAGGGCTAGTTCAACGCAGCTTGACCCACGAGCAATAAGTAGGCATCCTCAATAGTGGGATTGACGAGAGTTGCGCCATCGGGAGCGACTCCAACAGATCGATAAAGGCCATCTCCCGTTCGCCAAGTGACTTGGCCGCCCTCGGTTCTCACGTCGGAGATCCAGACCCTGCCGACCGCTGTGGCAGATAGCTGAGATGGTGTGCCTTGAAACAGCACTAAGCCGCGATCGATGACATATACGGCGTCGCACATTGCCTCGACATCATCTGTCACATGAGTTGAAAGAAGCACTGTCCGGCTCTCGCCCCCGGTGGTGATCAAAGAGCGGAAATGCAATCGATGTGCCGGGTCGAGGCCAGCGCTGGGTTCGTCCAGGAGTAGCACTTGAGGTCTTCCTAAGAGGGCCTGAGCCAGCATGAGCCGTCGCCTCATTCCACCTGACAGTCGGCGGACCTTCGAGGTGCGCTTCTCTTGGAGCCCCATTTCGGCCAATAACTCGTCGATATGAGCGCGCCGTGCTGCTCGGTTGAATTGCTCCTTCAGGAGCGCCATGTACTCGAGATACTCGAAGCAGGTAAGAGAAGAATAGAGGGCGTCATCCTGCGGCATGTACCCGAGTCGCCTTCTTATTTCAAGCAAGTCAGATGTAATCCTTGGATCCCTGCCCATGATCCGAATGTCCCCGGAGTCGGGAGCTAAGCCCGTTGCTAGACATCGCAGTAGAGTCGTTTTCCCCGCACCGTTTGGACCAAGCAATCCGGTGACGCCGGGTGCAATCTTGAGGGTGACACCAGACAAGGCGAGAGTCGAGCCATAGGACTTGACGACTGACTCAACGACCAGCGTTTCCATTCAATCACTCCGGCCGAGGCCAGGCACAGAGGCTGGTAGTGATCGTTGCAAGCTATGAACTGTGAGCGCCCTATATGGTTCGATGGCCACTGTGGCGATTGCCACGCCCCAGGTGACCAGAGCGACTCCGTGCCACAATGCCCTTACGCGGTTCCAGTCGATGTGACCCGGCACAATCCAGGGCCTCAGCTGTCGTGGCAGTAGCCAAGAGATTGCAAGGAGGGTAAGGAGGGTTGCCGCAGCCGACGCACCTGAGGAATCCGAATGTTGGCTGAGAGAAACTACACCGGCTACTGCCAGCACCACACCAACCTCGGCCAGGCCTTCAATAATGAACTGGTCAGAGTGGACGCCTTCTTCGGACGGCAAATCTATAGAGCCGACGCCAACCACCAAGAACGATCCAAGAATCCATACGGCTGAAGTAACTAGCAGGCGCACTCTTCGCTGGAATCCACCGCCTCTCGGAGCTGTCTGCGTCAGCTCGTTGGCCTCGTCTTCGAAGAGGGAAACGGCTGAGAGACTCAACGCTATCAACGCTACACGGAGAAGCGGAGCTCGCACATCGGCTCCGCCGGTGTGAAGTGAGGCAAGCCAACTCAGACCAACGGCCAAGCCAACCCCCGCTGCGTAGATTGGCCAATTCAGGATGCGGGCAATGGCAACGGTAAGGCTGATCCGCCCGGCCCTAGACACAGTGGACTGGGGGTTCGTGCTGGCGGTGGCTGGTGTCACGTGCCTTCTCCTGAGCCGCATTGCGGCTCCCCGTAGAAAGAACGGTCAACTTCCCCGGAAGGTAGGTCGATTGGGGTTTTCTCCACAGCGATTCCGACCTCACGTGCCAATTGATTAGTCGTCGTCGAAGGATCTGAGACCCAGTCCCAATTGACCGAGAGAAACTCGGAGACCTCGTCGAACGGCCGATTCAAAAGCTGAGTGGCGTAGTACGCGTCGCGCAGGTAGAACTCGATGGCATACCACGGAAACCGCTCCCCGCTCATTAGCAGTCGATCGACCAACATGTGCTTTCCTACGTAGGGCCTTGGAAACTCGTAGATGGCGAGTTCTGGGGTTATCTGATCACCGAACAGGGGGATTCTGCCGGGGCTCTCAACTCCATTTCGAAGGAATCGTTCTGCCTGATCTGAGATGGTCGCAGCTGCCCAGAGGGCGGCGACCGCGCGGGCCTGATCAGGAGCCCGGCAGGCGATTGGCTGCAGAGTCTCGAGTTTGGTGAAGTCGACTTCGACGATCCGCTCGCCGGCTCGTGTTTGTGCCCAGACGTACTCAACCGGCAATCCCAGCGAACGTGACGCCACGGCTAGCCCCAGGTGGAACTCGCCGAGATCGTCAGGCGCGGTAAGCGGTACGCGGAGTGCCCACCAGGTCGATACCTTGACTCCAGTAGTAGGCGCCAGAGTTCCATCGGCGTAGTGGGCGAATCCGGTGCCGAACAATCGCGTGTCGACCTGCTCGACTCGAAGGTCCCGAAAGGAGCCCATAGGGAGGGCCGATCGGACGGCCAAGACAACATCGGACCACTCCTCCACCCAACCTTCGAACGGCACCAGGAAGCAATACTCGGCGACCTCCAGCTGCACACAGTCGGAGTCGTAGCCGGCGCTACCGATCTCGGCTTCAGCGACCGTCACCGGAGCAACACCGAGAGCGACAACCAGCAGAACAGACGCAATGTAAGGCAGTTTCTTTCTCACGTGTTTTAGATAGGAGAGCATGACCACCGCGGCAGTCATGGCCAACAAATACGCGGCTTGGGCCCCTGGTTGTCTCTTTTGCATTGGGTACGAACGCTCTAGATCGAAGGATGCCACGGGCGCAAAGAGAGGGGCTCGCTCGAGCCTCGTCAAATCAACAGGCGCCTCACTCCCCGATGCTGCCGCGAATTCGGACACCGCCGGAGTAGCGAGAGCGACGTTTAGGCCGACGAGCGTGATCAGAACGAGCAGGGCTGGGTAGCGGGCCCGCGAACGTGAGCCGATCAGAATCCCCAGCGCTGAACCGAAGGCCACCACCGCAGTGCCAAGCAGGAGTTCCCGGAAGATCAAGCGCCCAACAGGCTTAAAGATGGCCGCAACAAGAATCGCGCAGAACTGAAAGGCCAAAGCACCTGCCATTAGATAACTCGATGCGGACACCGCACCCAGGATGCGTCGCCGCTTCCAGAGGGGAGCCACCTCTTCCGGATCATGCTCGGCCGTATTCATCAGGCGTCTTGTCAAGTCTGATGTCGCGATCAGGGCCCCCGCCGCCAAGAGACTCATGGAGACTGAGAGAAGACCTGAGATACGGTCAAGAACGGGGGCCCAGCCGAACAGGCTCAGAATGATCCCGCTCGCAGCTAAGGCGGCGCCGATGAGAACGGCAGGGTGCTTCAACAGCCGAGGCCCCTCGAGCGTAGCCACACTCACGGCAGCTCGGGCCTGCAATCGCATCGAGGTCACGAAGTGCTGGCCGCTGACGGATATCGATCTTCAGTCTCCATCACCTCATTTGCATCGCGAAGGACAGCTCCCATGAGCTGCTCGAACCGCTGCGTCACTTCATGCAAATCTCGCGCCATCCGACGACGCACAATCTCAAGTGCTTGATCACCGGTTCTTGCGAGTCCAACCCTTTGATTGCACAAAGCGTCTGCGACCGCAACGGTCGATTCGAGTTCAAAATCGATCGACGCGCCCTCAGTTCTGAACACATGCCCGTATGCGTCGAGGGGCGTCTCGACGCTGATGCCCGTCTCGTCGCCAAAACAGTCGGACCAGTTCGACAGGGCGCTTTCGTAAGAGGGAACACTTCGCGCTTCCCAGATCCCTCCGTCGCCTATGCGATTGCGGTACGCGTCATAGAGGAGGAAGTTCTCAAGGCCGTCGAACAGCTCTTCCCTCGCCTGGGCGACGCATCCTTCTACCGGTGTCGAAGAATGGATCCCGGCCATTTCGAGCACCAGTTGATCGCCGACTGGCCCATGTAAAGAGTAAGCTGCGTCCGCTTGATCGCTCGATTCGACGGATTGCCACCAAGCCTGATATAGATCCTCGCGTACGACTGCGCTCGGTTGGGCGGCATCAAACCGCAACGAATTGGTAATCCCGTAGCCGGTGGCCCTCGCCCGATCTGGATCGTCCCATCCCCATGGCTCATGTGCTCTCCTGTCGGTCTTTGGATAAATGCGCTCTGGGATCTGTGGAAGCTCAGGAAAGGCGTGGAACCCTTCGCTCCACATGCAATCAGCTACCAGTAGATCGATTGCAGATGCAATCAGGAACCTCTCCGATGGACTCACCAACCTAACTGGTTCGGCTAGGAACGGGGCAATGAAGGGTTTCCACGCCAGGACAACAACTACTGCAAGGGTAAGTAGAAGGAGCACAACCCGCAGCTTCATTTGCCTAACGATGACTTATCAGCAGTTCGTCAGAACGATATGGGAATCACCTTGGTTGTCGTGGTGGAATGGCAGGTTCTGGTTCCCGCCGTTCGCGCTTAGGCAATACCAGCCGCCGGTCTGATTGGATCCCTCGTAAGCCCTTACGGCATTCGCATTCCAATCGTTGAAGGCGGAATTGTCAGAGTCTCGCCACGGCTCAGCCCAGAGGTCCACCTCGACACTCGAGTACGACAGCACCCCACCGAGATCCCCGGTTCCGTAGTTGTCATAGACGTACACGCAGAAGCGCTGGTCATTGCAGTTCGTGGGATTCGGGCTTGAGGTGGAGTAGTCGTGAGCATGGGCGGCAAGTGGCAGCAAAGCCAAGATCAGTAATACCAAGACGGTCACACGGCGACTCATCTGTCTTCCTCCATCGGATTGTCGGACTCGAATTACGACGTCTCTGGGAGCCTTCAACATGAGACCAGCACGAGGTGAGAGTTGCCCTGGTTGTCGTGGTGGAATGGCAGGTTCTGGTTCCCGCCGTTCGGATTTAGGCAATACCAGCCGCCGGTTTGATTGACACCTTCATAGAACCGCGCTTGGTTGACGTCCCAATCGTTGAAGGCCGAGTTGTCCGAGTCCCGATGGGGTTCCGGCCAATCATCGACCTCGCCATTCCCCGACGCATAGACACCACCGAGAGCTCCGACCCCATAGTTGTCGTATACGTAGACGCAAACGTTTCCGTTGGGGCAATTTGTGGGGTTCGGATTTCCGGCGCCATAGACGTGCGCGAAGGCCGGAACTGAAATCGCGATCACAGCAGCCAGGATTGTCAGTCCCATGAATTTCGTACGCATTCCTTCTCCTTTCGTATCTACTGCGCGATCTGTACAGAACTTGGGACACTCACCAGCCATAGGAAGGTCGCGAGTACGCGCTCGGGTGGCGATACCGCCCGTGGGCACGCGACTTCCCTCTCGAGCTCCGCAGCAGGAATCTCCCTTCCCTAGTTCCATCTCACTGGCAATGTGTCCGCGATCGATCAAACATCGCGTTTGAAGCGCGAGCTGCTTGACGAGAGGCGCTAGGGCGGTACGTTGGGCGGACAGCGCCAGAGAGGTAGACGAGCCCTTCGTGATTGGATCAGTGTCGTCCGAGGTTCGAGACATGGCGACGCCGCTCGGTGTGAGCAAATGCGTGCACTTCCAGGCAGGGTTTTGGAAACAAGCGGGGCCGAACGACCACGGACGCAGGGCCCAGCGAAACAATCCAGTCAAGATGAGTCGCCCTCGCCAGGAATGGGAACCAATGTGACGGTTCGTGTCTCGCTGTCGATCGCAACGCTTGCGCATGGCCGCTCCCCGGTTGTCGGCATCGTTGCAATGGTCCAATCCGCCAAGCCTGAATCGTCAAGAGCATCGCGAACCATCGACGCGGCCGTATCGATTGAGAAGCAAGAGGTTGCGTTTATCCGCCTACTAAGTGATTCCGCCAGACTCCGGACGGCGTCGGCCGCAGGTATGGAGGCAGGGTCGGGTTCGGCTAAGCCCAGGCGGTCACAGATTCGATCGTCCGCCGTGGGGAAGACTGCCAAACCTCCGCCGGGGCTGACGCAGGCCCGAAGGTCGGGGACGTCCCCCGGAGCGACTATCCCATGATTAGTCAGGGTTCGGTTCGCCCAGAGCGAGGCGCAGGAGGTGGGGTCAAGGGCGTTGTCTGCGGCGATCGCCACACTGTCGGCTTCGAGATCTGGAGCGGCATAGCAGGCAAGTCCCAATGGATCGGTGATAGGTCGCAATAAGGCCCACCCAAAGGCGGTGACCACAGCCGCCACCAGCGCCCAGACCAGGATCTGTCGGCGGCGCTGAGGGCCAGCTGGGGAGTGACGCGGTTGAGCCAGGATGTCGCCAAGAAGGCGCCGGGCAGCTGGGGAATCGTGCCCTTCGATCCGGGTTTCGTCAATGGGATTGAGTTCACGGACCAACTCGATTGGATCCGCGGCGTCAGAAGCGGCGCGATTCTTGCTTTTCATGATCTCAAAGGATTTCCGAAGCGAACGTGTCCCGTTCGGGCGGATCGTTGCGGTTGGTTCATTCGGGTTCCTCTATGACTAGTCCCCAGCCGGGGTATCGCTCATCGAGTAATCGTCGCAACCGAATTCTCGCCCGATACAAAAGCGTTCGAACAGCCACCGGCGGCATTTCCAGCACCGAGGCTATTTCTGCGGGGGATAGGCCCTGGTAGGCGGTGAGCTTCAAGACTTCCTGGTAGCGAGGTGGGAGTTCGTCGATAATCTCGATGACCTCGGCGAGGAGACGGCGTCCCTCTACGTCCCGGTGGGCGGTCTCGGGCAAGATGTCGTTGGTGTGGCCAGCCAATTTCTCATTCAGTTTTTGCTGGCGCCGTTGCCTGCGACGTTGGTTGGCGAGCATTCGGTGCGCCACTCCGTACAACCACGCCAATGGGTTCTCGGCGTCGATCAAGTCGTCGAGTCGCCTCCAAGCCACTAAGAAGGTCTCGGCCACCACCTCTTGCGCGTCCTCGGAATTGGCAGTGCGCTGAAGTGCATATGCCAACAGCCTTCTGTAGCTGCCACGATAGAGCTCTTCGAATACCTGCCTAGCCTCGGATTCCTCCAATGGAAAGCCGACCTAGGTCACTGGACGGCTAGACGGAAAACGTACCGGGAAACGTTCGATCTACGTTTGGTAGACGGAGGAAACCCGGTTGTTCCAGCCTGACTGCATGGATGAGGCCTGATCCCAAGCTTGGGTAGCAGACGTGGGATACCAGCTTCCTCCCCCGCTTCCGTTCTCGGCGAAGTAAGAATCGCACGCCCCCACCTGGTATGAGGATGTGCGGTTGTCAAAGCCGTAGCTGGAAAGATTGATCCACAGGGAGCGATCCAAGATAACCAGCGCCGATCCTGTGTACCCCGTGCCGTCGTACAGTCGGAGGCCGGTTGAGCATTGAGCAAGAAGGGCGCTGGTTTCGGGCTGATCCGCCAGCATCTCAAGGCGAGCATCGAGCTCCTTTTCCGATCCGAAGCATTCGTAGATGTTCCCGACCTGATAGAGCAAACAGGCCTGAGTCCTGCCCGTCTCGGTCGGGCTCTCATGATGCGAAACGCGGTTGTCTGCTGAAGCAGGGTTACCGCCCGCAGGGGCGGGGAGAGACAACGTCCAGAGTGCGGTCGCAACGAGAGCGACCAGCAAAGAGCGTCTACTCAGACTGAACATTCGGCACCTCCATTGGAACTCGACGGGCCTTACTCCGATCTGTGTCCGAAAGCGGACATCCGTCGCGAAGCTGCTCTGCAACGAACCCAGCGGTGTGGACACATCTATCAACGTCGTATCTGCGTCCGAGGAATCGGGAGGGCTCCCCGCGATCACAGAGGAAAGGGCAATGAAATCGGTGCCTGCGCCGAAAGCACCAGATGGTTATACGTCGATTCAGATCGAGCAGAGCGAACTGGTGATGCTTCGAGCGCTTGTCACTGAGCCCACCAGAGGTGCTGTTGCCGTTCGACTTGAATGCTCGACCCGACACCTTCGACGTCGACTCCAGGCTCTCCTCGTTCGCCTCGACGTTCCCACCACCCACGCCGCTGTCGCCATAGCTTCGCTTCAGGGCTGGCTAAGAGAGGAGGATGTAAACCCCTCCTATAGCTTGCCGGAGTGAGCAGCGAAGGCGCAAATGAGACGATTGAGGCCTGGCTTTTGCGTCTGCGTGGTGGGCAGTGCCCGCGATTGCTCAAGGCCAACTGCGACGAACTACGAGAGGCTGGATTCGCCGAGGTGTTCCTGTCGGGGAGAGATCTGCGCTGCGCCCCGCTGTCGTTAGATTCATAGTGAGCCCACCTCTATGTACCACACCAACGAGATGGCCATGAAACAGGAGACGTCGTCGCCGACGCGGATGGGCGAGTCGGGAGCGCCATGATCGCACGGATGCCCACGCGTGATCGCTGTCTTCGCATGGTCCATACGCCTGCATGCGGGCATCAGTTGCCCGTGGGTGTGTGACTTGACGTTCGCGCAATAGTCGCCTTGGCAATCACCCCCAGCTGAGTCCGCAATAGCACAACGCATAACACGCGGGAGTCAACCACCGACAATCGGCTCCTACCTGTCCCCGAACCGGCAATACCGGACACATAGGGAACCACTCTGAGTGGCCCGCCTCCTGTTTCTGATGGCGTTGCTTGTAGCGCTCCGTCGCCGTGAGCTTTGGAAGCGGAGACGATGCGCCATGCATGGGCTACCGGAGTTGGCCAGCCATTCTGGGTTCATCTCGCAACTCGTCGGTCTTGGAGCTCTCGCCTGAGGTCGCGGACGATGTCGCACCCGGTGAGGATCTCGGCTTGGGCGGCATGCAGCCGCTGTCGGACGACTTCGAGCTCGTTGTCGTGCAGGTTGTCGACTTCGATGTCGAGTGTTTCGGCTTCGCTGGCGACGCGACTGGCCAGGTTGTGTTGCCAGTGTTCGAGCTGGATGTGGATCTGTTCTAGGTGTCTTTCTCGGCTCAGCTCGGTCATTGGGTGCCTCGGTTCAGGGCGGAGGTGGCGGTCGATGGACAGGGACGGTTCTCGATGTCTCGGTCAGCCGGCTTGGCGTCGTCGTCTTCGGTTGTGTTTCGGGGTCGAGGAAGCCGGCGGCGTCGGGGCCTTGGTCAGCGTCGACGACGGCGAGCAGCTCAGCGAAGGTGGCGTCGAGGGCGGTTTGGTTGCCTTCGGCGATGGCGGCGCGCATGAGGATGCGGTAGTACGAAGTTGAACAGCAATCGGTCCTAGAGCGACTGCAGGCAACTCCTATCTCTGACCTGCCGTCGATCAGTGCGTGGCGACGAGCCTTTACGAAGTTCGGGGCGAAACCGACTCACCATCGAAGCGCGGTCGAGTCGTTGTTGCGGCGGCTGACTAAACAGGGGGCCATTCCTTCCATCAACACACTGGTCGACGTCGGCAATCTGGTTTCGATTCGTTACAGGCTGCCAGTGGCTGTGGTTGACCTATCGGGGATCGCCGGTTTCATCACCGTTCGCGTGTCCGACGGTACAGAGTCGTTCACCGACCTTGGTTCCGAGGGATCTGTCAACCCGGAGCCGGGCGAGGTGGTCTTTGTCGATAGAGAGAAGGTTGCCAGCTCGCGCCGATGGTGCTGGAGGCAGAGTCAACAGAGCGCGACCACGGCGTCGACCACCGAAGCGATGTTCGTCATCGAAGGCCACCATGCGGAGGCCGCCTCTGACATCGCAGCTGCAATTGCTGATCTGGCGAGGCTGCTCGGCAAATACCAGCCCCAGGCGCATACTGCCACCTATTTCCTCGATGGCGCGGCGTAACCGGGTCGATCCGTGGGGGGATCTGCACGCCAACTCCGCTCGGGGCTTGTTCACGGGCAATCGAGGTTGTCTGGTCGACGAACGGGGAGAGGTTGTGCGGCATCACGTTGGCAACCTCTGGATCACTTGCTTGCTCGAGTACCGGGGCTGGAGACACCCCCTGACCGCACCCCGGCGCTGGACGCCGCTCTTCTTTCTCGATGATGCGGTCGCCTTGGCGGCGGGGCATCGGCCGTGTGGTCAATGCCGACGCGACGACTACCTGTCTTATCAGGCCGCCCTCGGCCGGCCATCGGCGCCGGAGATGAACCGTCGTTTAGCCGCCGAGCGTGGACGCATCTGCTCGGCTGCGATCGAGGGCTTGCCAAGCGGAACCGTGATCCAGCAAGGAACGGGAGTTGCCGCCATAGTCCTCGACGATCGATTGCTGGCATTTTCGTTTGGGGGATGGACCGATCCGGTTCCGCGTCCTGTGCATGGCGAGGTCACGGTGCTAACCCCGCCGACGTCAGTCGTGGCTTTGCTTAATGGGTTCCGGCCCGTCTTGCACCCCACGGCTGGGTGATTCGGGTCAATCGGCCATGCCCGCGAGCCGGACCGGCGTAGCTTGAAGCTCCGCCATGAATGTCGGACGAAAGCCCTGGCCGTTGACGCTTGCCATTGTCCTCCTTGCTTGCGGGGGTGTCGCTCAACAGCCGCAACCAATCACGTCGTCGACTCTCAGAGTGGAAGCTCCCGAGGTCACGATCGCAGAGCCGCTCGATGGCCTCGTGGAAGTGGCCTCGATCACCGACGGCGACGCTTTCCGAGTGTTGTCGGCGGATGGTGCCAACGAGCCGGTCCGGATGATCGGCATCGACGCGCCGGATCAAGGCGATCCGATGTGGGCGGAGGCGAGCACGCTGCTCGGCTCGCTGATCGGTGAGCGAACGGTCCTTCTAGTCCGCGACCAGTCCGATCGCGATCGCTTCGGACGTCTGCTCCGTTATGTCTATGTCGGCGACGTTTTCGTGAATGAGGTGATGGTCGAGAGCGGCTTGGCAGTTGCGCGGAGGTACGAACCGGACACCACTCAAGCCGAAGTGCTCGCCGATGCGCAGAGGCGGGCCGAAGTCGCTCCCACCTCATCGACGACAACGTCATCGACGACAACGTCAATCGTCACCACAACTACGACTCCGCCAACCACGGCTCCGCCAACCACCACGGCAGCCCCGGTGACGACGGCTCCGGCAGTCAGTTGCCACAGCTCGTACTCGAATGTGTGCCTAGCCGTGGGGGTCGGCGACTACGACTGCGCGGGCGGATCAGGAAATGGGCCCAACTACGTGCAGGGCCCTGTCTATGTGGTCGGCTACGACGAGTTCGATCTCGATCGCGAGGGCGACGGCGTCGGTTGCGAAAGCTAACGCCCCTGGACGAAGCGGTGGAAACTGTGGTGCACGGGCAATCTGCCAAATTGGGCGAGCGCGTCCAGATGCTCGGAGTTCGGATATCCCGAGTGTCGTTCGAAGCCAAAACCGGGATACCTTTCCGCGTACCCAGACATGACCTCGGCGATCGCCACCATCGCGACTATCGACGCGGCGGCAATGGAAAGGGCGGGCGTGCCACCCACGACCTTCGGAACCTGGACGACATCGAAGCCGGCGGCGTCGATCGATACCCCGCCGTCGAGCAGCACGACCTCAGGAGCATGGGGCAACCCGGCCAAGGCGCGGTTGCTGGCGATGGTGGTCGCTCGATTCTGATCCCGGATCTTCTCCAGCTCGGCGACCTCGACGATGCCTACGGCGACGTCGGGGCTGGCGATTTGCCTGATGAGGTGGCCCAAGCGTGCGTGCTTGTACCGCTTGGTGTGGTTGCTGTCCCGGACTTCGCCCAGCTGCTCGAGTAAGACTTCAAAACCTTGGTCGAGTGGGAGCACAACGGCGCCTGCGATCACCGGCCCCGCTATGGCTCCGACCCCAACCTCGTCGACGCCCGCGATCCATCGTTGTCCTGCCTCAAATAGGCGTCGCTCGATCTCGAGCGTCGGAGGAACGCGGGGGACGTTGGGCATTTACTCTCAGGGTATGAAGGACTTGACCGAGTACCGACAGATCAGAGACGAGTTCGAGCTCGACGTTCCGGAGCGCTTCAACTACAGCCTCGACGTTCTCGCCCGGCAGGCACGCGAACGTCCCGAGGCGTTAGCCCTGCTCGCGGTCGACAACGAGGGGAACATGACCGGCCGTTACACGTTTGCTGACATGGCGACACGGGCCCACCAAGCCGCCAACCTGCTTGCCGGTCTCGGTGTTGAAAAAGGTGACCGGGTGTTTGTGCAGCTCCCCCGAGTCGTCGAGTGGTACGACGTGATGCTCGGCTGTTTCGAGATCGGAGCCGTGCCCATGCCGGGCACCACGCTCCTTACCTCTCGGGACATCGCCTACCGGCTCGAAGCGGCGGAGGCGAAGGTGGCAATCACCGACAACGATGGCGCGGGCCGCATCGATGCGATCGATGGAAACGCTCTCACGCTCCAACTCGTCGTTGGAGCGGATCGACCCGGCTGGACCGTGTGGGATACCTCGTCACAGTCCTACGACCCGGCCACGAGTGATCCGACCGCCGCTTCCGATCCGTTCCTTCTCTATTTCACCTCGGGGACCACCGCCCATCCCAAGATGGTGTTGCACACTCATGCCTCTTATGGTCTTGGCCACATCCTCACCGCCCGCTTCTGGATGGATCTCGGACCTGACGATCTCCACTGGACCGTATCCGACACGGGCTGGGCCAAGGCCGCCTGGGGTGTGTTCGGGCAGTGGCAGATTGGAGCCGCGGTCTTTCAATGGAACGGTTCCGGCAAGCCCGACCTCGACCTGATTCTGCGGATGATCGGCCAACACGGCATCACCACCTTCTGTGCGCCGCCCACGCTTTACCGTGCTTTCGTCCAGCTCGATCTCGACTCGTACGACTGGTCGACCCTGCGTCACTGCATGTCGGCGGGTGAGCCTCTGAACCCGGAGGTGATCGAGACTTGGAAGAAGCACACCGGGCTCTACCCCTTTGACGGCTATGGGCAGACCGAAACCGTCAATCTGGTCGCCAACTTCCCGGGTCTCGTGGTCAAGCCCGGTTCGATGGGTCTCGCGGTTCCAGGTTTTGACATCGAGATCGTGGATGACGACGGCGAGATCGTCGACCGAGGAGCGGAGGGTCACATCGCGGTGCGCACCGAACCGCGCCCCGTCGGTCTCTTCACCGAATATTGGAAGGACCCCCAACGCAACGCCGAGGTGTTTCGCAACGGCTGGTACTACACCGGCGACCGGGCGACGATGGACGCCGACGGCTACATCTGGTTTGTCGGTCGCGACGACGATGTCATCATCTCGGCGGCGTATCGCATCGGCCCGTTCGAGGTCGAGTCCGCGTTGATCGAGCACCCGGCCGTGGCCGAGGCGGCCGTGGTGGGCAAACCGGATCCTGAAAGGGGCCAGATCGTCAAGGCGTTCGTCATCTTGGCCAGCGGGTATGAAGGTTCAGACGAGCTGGCTCGCGAGATCCAGGACCACGTCAAACAGACGACCGCTCCCTACAAGTACCCGCGCGAGATCGAATTCGTCGAGGAACTCCCCAAGACCGTCTCCGGCAAAATCCGCCGGGTCGAGCTCCGCACCAGGGCATAAATCTGCGAACCCAGGGCTCGTATCCGTGCTGGACACGGATACGAGCCCACAGAACCAGAATTGGGGCGTGACCGGCCCCATCGAGATTTACCTGGAAGTGGGGGAGAAGCGGGTATTCGCCGGCGCCGTGGACTGGCCCGGTTGGAGCCGCGGGGGAAAGACCGCTGACGATGCTTCGGTCGCTTTGTTCGAAGCAGCGCCGCGTTATGCCGCGGCTCTCAAACCAGCGAGAGCCGGGTTTAGCGGGCCAAAGTCAGTCGATGACTTTGCAGTGGTGGCGCGGCTCAAGGGGGACGCCAGCACGGAGTTCGGGATACCGGGCCAGCCCGCGCCCGGCGACGACCAGGATCTCGACTCCGGAGAGCTCAAGCGGTGGGTGAAGTTGTTGCGGGCGGCTTGGGCTGCTTGGGACAATGCGGCAGACGCCGCCGAAGGAATCACCCTGGCGGTCGGCCCTCGCGGCGGCGGCCGCACTCTCGTCAAAATGACGACTCACGTCTTCGAAGCCGAGCTCGCCTATCTCCGTCAGCTGGGTTCGAAACCAACACAAGGTGAGGACATGACAGTTCTACGCGAGGTGGCACTCGAAGCGCTTCAGGCAAGAGCGAAGAACGAGTCGCCACCCAATCCGAACCAGGTGAAAAGCTATGGTCGCCCCGCTATTACGTTCGCCGGTCCGCCTGGCATACGCTCGATCATGCATGGGAGCTCGAAGACCGCTCACGGCCCACGTGACCAGCGGGCCTCGGTAGCTACCCTCTCCCAGATGGCAATAGCCGTAGCGCCTGACCGCACCTCGGTCCTCCCAGGTCGGATCACTAATGCCACCCTGGCTTCGTTTGTGCGGTCGGTTCCTTCGGTGGATGAGGTGGGTGTCGAAGAGCGGGTCGCCTCTCTCGCCACCCGTTCGATAAAGAAGGATTCCAAGATGGACGCCCTGCTGCTGGCCGTCCGGATGATGGATCTGACCACCCTTGAAGGTAAGGACACGCCGGGCAAGATCGCCCAGCTCTCGGCGAAGGCTGTTCGTCCCGATCCGGTCGATCCAACTGTTCCCTCGGTCGCGGCAATTTGTGTCTATCCGGCAATGGTGCCCTACGCCAAGCAATCGGTGGAAGGGAGTGGGGTCAAGGTCGCTGCTGTGGCGACCTACTTCCCTTCCGGTCAGCTCGACACCAAGGCCAAGCTCGCGGAGACGGCTTCGGTGGTGGCTATGGGCGCCGACGAGATCGACATGGTGATCGACCGCGGTGCATTTCTTTCCGGCGAGTACTTCCGCGTTTTCGACGAGGTTCGCCGCGTCAAGGAAATTTGTGACGGCAAGGCCCACCTGAAAGTCATCCTCGAGACCGGCGAGCTCGGCACTCTCGACGAAGTCCGGCGAGCTTCGATGCTGGCGATGGCGGCCGGCGCCGACTTCATCAAGACCTCCACCGGGAAGGTCCAACCGGCCGCCACCATCCCGGTAACGTTGGTCATGCTCGAGGCGATCCGCGACTTCGAAAATGCGACCGGAGTCCAGATCGGAATGAAACCGGCGGGTGGGATTCGGACCTCGAAGGATGCGATCCGCTATCTCGTCGTGCTCAGCGAAACGCTCGGACCGCGCTGGATGACACCCGATTGGTTCCGTTTCGGAGCGTCGTCCTTGCTCAACGATGTTTTGATGCAGATTCGGTGGCTCAAGACCGGCCGCTATCAAGCCGGCGACTACTTCACTAAGGACTGACGGTGGCAAAGAATCTGCCGGCGCCGAAGAGCCTCGACTGGGCGTATGCCCCAAGTCGCGAATCAACCGACATCGTCAAGCTCGAAGGTCGCTACGGCCTCTTCATCGATGGGAAGTTCCGCGCCCCGTTGTCGAGGAAGTACTTCCAGACTGTCAATCCGGCCACGGAAGAGCCGCTCGCTCAGGTCGCCAGCGCGAACGCAGCCGATGTCAACAGGGCGGTGAAAGCGGCCCGCGCCGCGTTTGATAACGGCTGGGGGGATCTGTCTGGTGTTGAACGGGCGAAGTTCCTCTTCCGGATTGCCCGGATGATCCAGGAGCGGTCGCGGGAGATGGCGGTCCTTGAGACATTGGACGGTGGCAAGCCCATCAGAGAGTCTCGCGACGTCGATCTCCCCCTGGTCGCGGCTCACTTCTTCTATTACGCCGGCTGGGCCGACAAGCTCGAGTACGCCTTCCCCGGCCTCAAGCCGGAGCCGTTAGGCGTGGCCGGCCAAGTGATTCCCTGGAACTTCCCGCTCATGATGCTGGCCTGGAAGATCGCCCCAGCGTTGGCCGCCGGGAACACCGTCGTCTTGAAACCAGCCGAGACCACACCGCTTTCGGCGCTGCTTTTCGCCCAGTTGGCGTCCGAAGCGGGACTTCCGCCGGGAGTGATCAACATCATCACCGGCGCTGGGGAGACCGGCGCCGCGCTGGTTGAGCATCCCGACGTCGACAAAGTCGCCTTCACCGGTTCGACCGCGGTTGGCAAACGGATCGCGACTTCGCTCGCCGGGACGGACAAGCGCTTGACCCTCGAGCTAGGCGGCAAAGCGGCGCACGTTATTTTCGACGACGCCCCCATCGACCAGGCGATCGAAGGTGTGATCAATGGGATCTTTTTCAACCAGGGTCATGTGTGCTGTGCCGGCAGCCGGCTCTTTGTCCAAGAAACAATTCACGATCGGTTCGTCGAAAAGCTGAAGCGGCGTCTCAACACTTTGCGAGTGGGTGATCCCCTCGACAAGAACACCGATGTTGGCGCGATCAACTCGGCGGAGCAGCTCGCCCGGATCTCCGAACTGGTCGAGGCCGGCCAGGAGGAGGGGGCTGAGATGTATCAGCCCGCGTGCGAGCTTCCCGGCAACGGCTTCTGGTTCCGTCCGACGCTCTTCACCGGAGTGTCGCAGTCCCATCGGATCGCCCAGGAGGAAATATTCGGTCCCGTCCTTTCGATCATGAGCTTTCGGACTCCAGACGAAGCGGTGGAAAAGGCCAACAACACCCCATATGGATTGTCGGCCGGAGTGTGGACGCAGAAGGGGTCGCGGATTCTGTGGATGGCCGACCGGCTCCAAGCCGGAGTGGTTTGGGCCAACACCTACAACAAGTTCGACCCGGCGTCGCCGTTTGGTGGATATAAGGAGTCCGGTTTTGGTCGCGAAGGGGGACGGCACGGCCTGCTCGCTTACCTGAAGGGTGTGGACGAGTGACCCCGCGACTCGAAGTCAAGAAAACCTACAAGCTCTATATCAACGGCGAGTTTCCGCGCTCCGAGTCGGGCCGGAGTTACCCCGCCTTGTCGGCTGATGGGGACGTGCTTGCCCGGGTCGCCCGCGGATCACGTAAGGATCTACGCGACGCGGTCCGGGCCGCCCGCACCGCGCAGGAGAAGTGGGCGGCGAAGTCTGGCTATAACCGCGGCCAGATTCTCTATCGCATCGCTGAGATGATCGAGGATCGAGCGTCGGCCTTTGCCGAGCAACTGGCGGCCGGTGGCCTCACCTCAGCTCGAGCCCGCCGGGAGGTCGGGGAGTCGGTTGACCGGATGGTCTGGTACGCCGGCTGGGCCGACAAGTTCAGCCAAATCTTTGGCAACCTCAACCCGGTGGCAGGACCGTTCTTCAATATTTCAGCCCCTGAACCAACCGGGGTGGTTGGGATCGTCGCTCCCGAGACTCCCGCGTTGCTCGGGCTGGTCTCGCGGCTCGCTCCGGTGATCGTCTCTGGGAACGCTGCAGTCGTCGTCGCCTCCGAAAGCCAGCCCTTGCCGGCGATCACCTTCTCGGAGGTCTTGGAAAGTTCGGATGTTCCGTCGGGTGTGGTCAATATCCTCACTGGTTCGGCGGAAGAACTTGTCCCCTGGCTGGCAGATCACATGGATGTGAACGCGGTCGACTTGGCCGGCGCCTCAGCCGAGGTGACACTGCGAGCACAAGAGGGAGCTGTCCACAACGTCAAACGCCTGGTCGGAAAGAGCGGCTACTCAGACGCCCAGTCGCCTTATCTCATTGCCGCGTTCACCGAGACCAAGACCGTTTGGCATCCGAAGGGCCTCTGAGTTCGGGGCGCAACTAGGAAGGTTCGAGGCGCATCGTCGTCTCGAGGATCTCGGCCTGCAGCATCGAGTCGAGCGAGCGGCCTTCGGGATACTTGCGGCGAAGCGCCTCGCTGGTCCGCTCGATCGAAGCAGGATCGCTGGCCGGTACCGCCCTGGCGCCGATAGTTTCGCCGGCGACGCGCAGCGCGACCTCAGGACTCTGCAGCGCTCGCAGATACCACTTCCCTTGCTTGCCCCGCACCGAACGGACGAACACCTCGTCGTCATCGACCACTATCCAAATGATCGTTCGATATCGGCGTTCGCCGGCCCGGGTTTCAATCTGGATCTCGCGACGCTTTTCGATCGAACTCAGTTGCTCATCAGTGAATGGCATAACCCGAGAGTAGGAAAGGCGGCGGGTAGCTAGAGCGAGCGACGCTTCTTCTCGGCGGCGATGTTGGCGAAGAGCCGGGTCGATGATGCTGCCGATTCTACGTCACCCAGGCTGAGCCCCTCCACTATGTCCGGATCCACCAACAGGTTTTTCTCCGTGGCATAGGTCGGAGCAATGCGGTTTGCTCAAAGACCGCTTCGGGGCGTCGTGGCAGATCGTCCCTACGATTCTTTACGAGCTGATGAGTGATCCGGATCGGGAGAAGACCAACCGGGTAATGGAGGCGATGCTCAAGATGAAGAATCTCGATGTCGCTGAGTTGCAAGCGGCGGCGGGCTGAGAACACTCAAGGGGAAACGAGGCGGATCGGATATCGGTCGGCCCCCACAAATTTGGCAGGTGAAGAACCCCGAAACCGTTCTTTGGCCAGCGACGTTTTCCGTTCTGCTAGCGCCGAATAAGCAAAAAGGCGTTCCCCACCTGCCGAATTTTGGTGCTGAAGCGACCGACCCGTTCCCTATCCGATTGCCCCCTAAGTTGATGTGGTATTGCCTCTTCCCTCACACTCCAACTTCGGCGGTGAGCCGGGCGACATGCCCCTTTGCCTTGACCTTCCGATACTCCCGCTCGACCTCACCATCGGGCCCGAGCACGAAGGTTGATCGGATCAAACCGGTCGATTCTTTGCCGTAGCGCATCTTTGGTCCCCAGGCGCCGAACAACTCGGCAACCTTGTGGTCCTGGTCGGAGAGAAGCGGAAACGGCAAACCCTCTTTGTCTTGGAACTTCTTGTTGCGAGCCGGTGGATCCGGGCTGATCCCGACCAGGTCGTAGCCCGCCACCTGGAGCGATGAGTAGTTATCGCGAAAGTCGCAGGCCTCGGCGGTGCATCCCGCTGTCATCGCCGCGGGATAGAAGAAGACGATCAAACGGCGTCCTCGGTAGCGGGCCGTGGAGACCGGGTTGCCGTCCTGATCGGGGAGCGTGAACTCGATAGGCATGTACCAACGTACCATCGCGTCATGGCACGAATTCTCATTGTTGGTGACGGTCCGGGCGGTTTGTCGGCGGCGGTTTTCCTTGCCCGCGGCGGGCACGAGGTGACCTTGTTCGGCCAAGACAAGACCGCGGTCAACTACGCCCGGCTCAACAACTATCTCGGTGTGCTCCCCATTGACGGACCGGAGTTCCAGGCCATCGCCCGTAGCCAAGCCTCGACAGCAGGCGCCGTGCTCCGCCCCGAGCTGATCACCGAGGTCAGCGCGACCGATCGCGTCTCCGTCACCACCGAAGCGGGTGAGAAGCTCGACGCCGACTATCTGATCCTGTCGGAGGGAAAGAACCCCCTTCTGGCACGTTCCCTCGCCTTGTCGGAAAGCGGGACCAAGGCGATCGAGGTCGATCGCGATTATCGGAGTTCGCAGGACCGGGTCTACGTCATCGGTCGATCGGCGCGACCGACTCGAAGTCAGGCGATCATCTCGGCCGGGGCAGGGGCCACGGCCGCCTCCGACATCTTGGCCCGCGAAGAGGGCAAGGATGTCCAGGACTGGGATTCGATCCCCGATGCTGACTAGAAGCCGGCGAAGTTCCGAATCGGCAGGCGAGAGCCGAAAGCGGGCGCATGGCCAAGGGTTTCGAGGAGCCTGACCACCCTTCCTCGATTAGGCCTGAACTCTTCGAGCAAATCCATCATCTCCTCGTCGGTTCCCCGCGGGCGGCCGGTCAGGTGCCAAGCGACGACGTTCTTGAGGTGAAAGTCACCGACAGAAACCGCATCGGAATCGCCGTGGCTGACCGTGACCGTCTCGGCGCTCGTCCACACGCCGATGCCCGGAAGCCGTTCCAGCCAAGCTCTCGCTTCCGTCGAGGGCACTGTCGCGAGACGATCGATTTCTTCGGCCATGCGGGCGGCACGAAGCAGGGTGTCGGCTCGCCTCTTCTCAATCCCCAGCGGGTGAAGGTCGTAGTAGGTGCTATTCGCGAGACGATCAGCATCAGGTGGCAGGCGGAGGGTCGGCTCCGGTCCTGGGGCGGAGTCCGAGAATCGGTAGCGGAGCTGTTGGAGACTTCGATGCGCCTCCTTGCCCGTGACCTTTTGGGTGAGGATCGCGACGACCAAGGCGTCGAAAACCCGGCCCGTCCGACCCATACGCAGCCCAGGGTGCCGGCGATGCAGTTCAGCGACCAGGGGATGGTCGGTCACAAAGTTCGCCGGGGAATCGTGAACGCCGATCAAGCTCGCTACGGACGAAAGCGCCCAATCGGTGCCGGCTCCGTATGAGCGAGCCTCTACCCCCCGGTCGCCGCGGCGAAGATGAAGGGTCGCGGTCCCTTCGGGGGTGCGCATCGGCGACCACCATCCGTCAGTCCGAAACCATCCCTGCAAGTCCGAAAGGGTCGAGCGCAGGTCTAGCCGAAAGTCGATCGGCACCAAGGTCGCTTCCACTGGGCGAGCCTACGCCCTCGTCAACCTCCAACCAGGAAATCGATGATCACCGGGCCGGCGGTGTCCGGCTGACGGGTTGATTGGTGATCACCGCCGCCAATCACTTCGAG
>JACCTH010000062.1 GCA_013812505.1 Acidimicrobiia bacterium
GGTCAAGTTCCCCCGGTCTTCCAGCTTCCTATTCATCGGCCTGGGCGGAGCGCAGATCAGACACACACCGAATCCGCACGCGGTGGCTAGTCAGAACCCGAACTCGAGGTCCGCGGCTATCGTCGCCCTCGAGGAGGGGCAGCGGCCCATGGAGGTTCACCATGGAGCTCGTCGACCAATTGCTAGCGATTCTCGCCGGACCCAACCCTGGCACCGCTAGCCGGCTGTTGATGGCGGCCGGATACACGGAGGATGAAGTCAGGGGAGCTTGGAACTTCGCACGATCCGCCGGCTACACCGAATCGACCGGGCTCGGTGCGGATCGGCTCACTGCTGCGGGCAAGGCACGGGGCCGAGAACTCATTTCCGGCCAGAAAGAAGTCCCATGACCGCCAAAACTGCGCCCGTGCCGACTGCCAATCCAACGACCGCCACAATTGCTCGAACCAGGGCGTCGAGTGTTGAAAGTTCGTACATCGGAGGTTCCATCGGCCTCCGATCGCGGGGCTGGAGCCGTTCGTGCCGTTGATTGGCTAGAGATCTCCCGGGATCGGACACCCATGCGCCGATCCGGATACCTGCAAGGTACGGCAGTTCCTCGAGTGAAGGCATCTCCCTCGGGTTGGGTGGCCGGTATGGCGCCGCTTACGTCGCCCGCCGCCAAGAGAGTGGAGCGGGGGCGAACCACCCTTGCTGCGACTTCCTCAGTAGTGCCGGCGTCGAGCGCCCCGCGGTAGACCGTCGTGCATTCCGAGCACGCTTCTTCGTTCCACACGGCGACGTCATCGGCAACAGCAACCGGCAGGAAATGGTGATCGTGCTGCCGGCACTGTGCCGACGGGGCGATCACAAGGCGTTGGTCAGCCATTCATTTCCTCCTTTGGAGGGGTAGGGGCATCGGAAAACCTGCCGTCTATGGCACGCCCCCAGACCGTCCAGTCTTTATCCATTTTGCAAGAAACAATGGGGCGGGAGGGCATCTGAAACCTTCCGCCGCTCGCCCGCCTCAGGTTCCGCAAGAGGGGCCAGTTCGAAGCGAATTGGCCGTGTAAAAAAAGAATGGTCAGTCTTTTAGGATCGCGCGAGGTCTGCATTTTCCGATGCCCCCTACCCCCTTTGCTCACTGCGGCCACCTCCGCTCGAGTGCGGGACAGCTGTGGCGGTGTTGGTGGCGCACGAGCATGACGGCGCCCGGACTTACCACGGCCGGGCAGGAGCACTCAGCAACGCGGTCCATCGCTTCTCCCCAGGTGATCACCGAGACGCCTCGGAGCTTCGGTGTCGAGGGCTTGCGGCGGCGATAACGAGTATGGGTGCGGCTCATCAAAAACGACCCCTCACGCACCCTCTAAAGAGGGGTGCGTTTCGTGAGGGTGAGGCGTGAGCGTCCGTGAAGCATGCGTGAGGCCTAGTAGCTGTTGGGTTTTGAACCCTCACAGCTGTATCTCCTTGAGGCTGGGCGTGAGGGACAGCGTGAGGGGTGGCGTGAGGCTGAATCGGGCCGGTTCCTCCCCTCGAGACGGAGCCTCGACAACTAGTCCCTTGCCGACCAAAGACTTCAACTTCCTTCGAGCTCGCTCCCGTTCGGCATAGCTCGGCTTGTCGGTTTCGTAGAGCTGCCGGGCTGCGTCTTGGGCCGTCAAACCGACTTTGGCTGACGCGAGAATCGCCAGGAGGTCACCGCCTTCGTAGAGGTCGATTTCGCCGGTTTCGAAGTTGAAGGTGATTCGGAGCGGTCCTACCTCCGCCGCGGGCAGTTTGAGATGGCGTAGCTCGATGACCGGGTCGCCCGAGCGGCCGTTGAGTGCAATCACGCTGCCACAGCCGGCCACCATGAACCTCGATCCGTAGACATCTGCCAGCTTGAGCAGACGCCGAGCGCGCCCGTCTTGGATCTGTTTCCGATCGTGGTGCAGCAAGCAGACCTCGACGCCGCTGGCAATGGCGAGTTGGTAGCCAGTCTTGATCGCCTGCCCTGACTTCTCAGAGGAGGGCTCAGCCACCACATCTTTGACAGAGTCCACGATGACGGTGTCGCAGTCGTCGTCTTGGGCGAGCTCGAGCAGGCCGGCGGGGTTGGCATCAAGTTGCTCGATCGGCCAGTCGATCACCCTGAGCCGTTGATCGAGGGTCGGACGGTCGATGGTTCCAACCAACCGGCGGAAAGCCCTGGCGGCCTGTGAGGGGCGATCCTGCGCCAAGTACAGAATTCGCCTCCTGGGTCGGACCGGCAACCCGAGGAGCGGCCTCGTGTCGATCTCGAGCAGGCGGAGGACGAGGTTGCCGGCCAGCACCGTCTTTCCGGTCCCGTCCGGCCCGACAACCATCAACGCTTCCCCCTCCGCCCAGGCCACCTCGTCGCCGTCGCCCCAAATCGCCGGTGGAGTGTCAGGTCGATCGAAGATCCATGAGCCGCCAGCACGAGCCCTGAACGGGTCGGGTTCCGGTTCAGGCTGGAGAAGTGGTTTCCTGGCGAGCTCGGCTTGAAATCTGGCCCACTCTGCGGGTGTCATCGGCGCGGGGCCCGGACCGTTTGCCTCGAGCCATCGAGCCTCGTACACGGGATCGGCCGGATTCCAGATCGGGCCTTTGTCGGGAGCCATCAGGTACAATGTCCGAAGTCGATGGTGCCAACTGAAGACTTCGGAGCCGGGGCCGTGGTGAGCGGTCTCGGTTCTTTTGTTGGCCAGGTCATGCGACATCACCGCCTGCCACTTGCCGGGAGGTGAGCCATCGGTTAACCGCGTCCGGGTTGTATCTGACGGTTCGATGACCCAATTTGAGAAAAGGGGGACCGACGCGGCGGTGCCGCCAGTCGGCAAGTAGTTGGGGATCGACACCGATTAATCCTGCGACCTCGGCTGGTCTGAGCAGTCTTTCGGGTGGGCTTTTCGTGGCCACTGAAACCTCCAGGAACGAAGAACGGAATGTCTCTTCGCTTCTGAGGCAGTGGCGCTTTGACGCTAGAGCTTGCAGGCTGCCTATCCCCGCGCGACCAGGGCCTTCTCCTATGCAAGCTGTTGACTGGAGATTGTAATTACAACCGTGTCGATGGTCAAGGATTAGGATGAGTCGAGATGGCTGGTCACGTTCGGAAGCTTGAGAGCGGCCGCTATATCGCCCGTTTCCCTGTTGGTGGTCGTGGCCGGTTCCGCTCTCGCACCTTCGATCGGAAACGGGACGCGCAGGGTTGGTTGACGTCTCAGACAAGCCGTCGGGATCGTGGCGATTGGGTCGACCCGTCTCTGGCGTCGGAATCGTTCGCTGGGGTTGCGGACGCCTGGCTCAAATCCCGGCGGGCCGTGGCTACTTCGACCGCGGCCCGCGATGAGTCCTATTTCCGGAACCTGATCCTCCCCTATTTGGGCGATTACGAGCTTCGACATATCGGCGTCGAGGTCCTCGATGACTGGGTCCATGATTTGGATGAGGTCGAGGGGAAATCGCCGGCCACGGTGCGTAAAGCTTTCCAGCTTGCGGCCGCTGTTCTCGATCGTGCGGTAGTGCTTAGGAAGCTCCCGGCCAATCCGGCCCGGGTCGGAGCGGCGATCAGCCTTCCGGCGATGTCTGATGCTGAGATGCGGTTCCTGACGGCGGACGAGGTTCACGAGCTCGCCGATGCGACCGAGCCGCGCTACCGGGCCCTGGTGCTGACCGCGGCTTTCACCGGCCTGCGCTGGGGGGAAGCCGCCGGCCTCCGGGCGAAGCGACTGGACCTTTCGGCCGCGCGGCTGACCGTGGCCGAAGTGCTTTCCGAAGTCCGGGGAGAGCTGTCTTTCAAGGCCCCTAAGACGGCGGCCTCGAGGCGAACCCTGGCGCTGCCGAGCCTATTGGTCGAGGAGTTGCGCTCCCATCTGGCCGAATGGCCGGCTGTCGGCGGCGGCCTGGTGTTCACCGGACCGACCGGCACTCCCCTGCGGCGAACAAATTTCCGTCGGCGAGTGTGGGAGCCAGCCGTCGAAGCTGCCGAGCTAGGACCGCTCCGATTCCATGATTTGCGCCACACTCACGCCTCGATGTTGATTGCTCAGGGCGAGCATCCAAAGACGATTCAAATGAGGCTTGGCCACGCCTCTATTTCGACCACCTTGGACACCTACGGCCACCTGATGGAGGGCCTCGATGCCGCCGCCGCGGCCCGTCTGGACGCCTCGATGAAGCACTCAGGAAGCACTGAGGGCCGAGCGCCGGTTCTAGAGATGAAGGCTCGAAAGCCGAAAAACCCTTGATAGCACTGAGTTTTTCATGGTGGGCGCTACTGGGTTCGAACCAGTGACCTCTGCCGTGTGAAGGCAGCGCTCTACCACTGAGCCAAGCGCCCGCAGGCGCGAAATGTTAGATCGATTGGGCCTTGCTGTTTCAATGGGCGCTATGCGTCGTCGGGAGTTCGAGGAGGTGGTTGATCAGGTTCTGGATGAGCTGCCGCAGTGGGTAATCGATCGGGTCGACAACCTGGTTGTAGTCGTCGAGGAAACCCCGAGCTTCGAACAAGATCCGGAGGGGGAATTACTCGGAATCTACGAAGGAGTTTCCCTGCTCGAGCGATCAGGCGACTACTGGGGTGTGACCCCCGATCAGATCACCATTTTTCGGCGGCCGCACGTCGATCTCGGGCTCGATCCAGCCGACCTCAAGCACGAGATTCGCCGGACAGTGCTACATGAAATCGGCCACTATTTGGGCATCGGCGACGCCCGCTTACACGAGCTCGGTTGGGATTGATCAGCCCCGCCGGGTCCGAGGTATTCCAGCTTTCTTCAGTGTCGCCGCCGAAACCCCGGCACTCCGCCAGGCAGCGTAGGAGATCCCTTTTCGATCTGCATAGCGCTTGACAACCTTGGCGAATTCATCTTCGAGCTCGGTCAGATCAGCAGTCTCGGCGACCGAAGAAAGCGCCGTCCGAGCTTCAATACGGCTTTGATGCAAATCGAGACGCTTTAGGGCGTCGGTCTCATCCTTAAGCTTGGAATCAATCGAGGCCAAACGTGACTCTACGCTCGATTTCGTTACGGGCCGCCCTGGCCTACGGGAACCTAAAGCGTCGAGATAGCTCTTGATTGCCTTAGCTTCTTTTCGCCCCTGCACCAGTGCGGCCTTGTGCTCGGCTGACATCGCCACTGTTTCCTCCTAAAACGTGATCGAGTCACGAATCCTACCCAATTCTGGCGCATCAAACGCAAGCGATAGGTTGCGTTTGAAGCGCGAAAATCCAAGGGGAGATAGGTAAATTCGTTCAAAGGAGTGGGTGACCGCCAATCCGCCCGGCCGACTGCCTCTACAGGGCCTTTCGGCGCAACTAACCGGATGTGAGGCTGCCCCGTTTTGACGGACGTGTTTGTTATGGGGGGAGGCCGTTGCCGCGACGGTCGTACCGGCCTTCGATCCGGACGGCGGGGGAACCGCAAGGGGGGCAGGGACCACCCTCACCCGGTAGTGCTTTGCCACCGGCACAAGGGTGGCCTGGATCTTGCCGGTCTGGGGTTTATCACCGTCGCCATCCGGTCCACCCGCCACACCTGGGCGGCGCCTCCGAGACGATGGAGCACCTGCTCGATCTCCTCGATGAGATGGGCCTTCCGCCCGTCCTAGCGCCCATCCAGTCATCAGCCGATTTGTCAAGATGGACCTTTAGCCGCCGGAGGAGTTGGCCTCGTACTCGGTCCAGGCAATCTCGACTTGACTAAGGGCCTCCTCCGCTGACGCGTTGGAGTCGGTGAGGTACGGACGGCTGTCCTGACAGCTGAATAGGATGAACTCGATGGCATCGGGTCGGCTAAAAGAACGGCTAATTCCTACTCGCCATCCTTCTTGGCAGGAGTTCGCCGATCGCGTGGCGGCGAATTTCGACAGGCGCGTTGGTGGAAGAGCGACGAAGTGCTCACCCGCGCCGGAAGCTGGCTTATCCATCTAGACACTGTGATGCTCGATGCAAGGAGTGGAGCTCTCAATCCCGCGGCGTTCTACTCCACCAGACGAGGCACACAGGCCTGGTCCGACTACCAAAGCCTTGATGCCTTCCAATTCATCGCCCGCGATCGAGTCTGGCTTCATGGGGTCCCCGGCCAGCTGCAATGGCAGATCGATCCCGCGCGGCTCATGGATGCTCTCCGTCGTCATGATCCACAACAAGACCTCGAACTCGGAGATCCATCCTTCGACGAGCGCTTCGTGATACGAGCCAATGACCCTGACAAGCTCAGGACGCCTTTCGCCGATCCCTCAGTGCTAAGCAAATTGACGTCTCGCCCCGCGCTGGCGGAGGTGCGGGTGGCCGTTGCCGGTAAGGCAGAGGAACCCGTGCCGAGACCGGCGTCGTTGATTCTGTGGGAGAGAGAAATGTGGCAGGACCCCGAGCAATTGCGGGCAATGCACGAACTGCTAGTGGCGATCCTCGATCGCCTCGCGGCCACAGGGTCAGCCGGACCGCAGCCTGGCAATTCCTAGGCCTTTCCTGTAGCGATCGTTCCATGAGACTCTTAGGTGGGCCCTATTGGACTTGAACCAGTCACCTCTTCCGTGTCAGGGAGTCACGTGCAATCGCCTGACCACGGGAAGCGTTGAATTCTCCAACGGTGACACGCGGTTTCGGCATTGAACCCGCGATGACGGTCCACCCGGTTCCAGCCAGGGCCCGTGCGACTCCCAAGTGCCGAGGAGACGGGTCTAGCCAATTTGGCGCACGTCAGGTCGTGTGTTTCCTGGAGCGGTCATACTGTGACTGCCTACCCGCATAGCGAGCAGGCCGGCGCACGAAAGGAAGCACGATGCCGCTCTATCTATCGAAGTTCAGTTACACGCCCGAAACCTGGGCCAGGCTGATCGGCAACCCGGAGGACCGCCGAAAGGCCGCACAGTCATATATCGAATCGGTCGGAGGGAAGCTCCACGGGTTTTGGTACGCGTTCGGCGCACACGACGGTTACAGCCTATGGGAAGCCCCCGACAATGTGTCCATGGCCGCCGTTGCATTGGCGATTGGCAGCGGCGGTGCACTTAGTTCGAACGAAACGACAGTCCTCTTGACCGTCGACGAAACGATCGACGCGTTGCGCATGGCCAAGGACGTCCATTACCGAGCACCCGGCGCATAGCGCCTCGCAAGCCCCGGCTTGCCAGACGTCTCGCACTTGCCTCAGGCGGTTGAACGAACTTCGCAAAGAGTCACGTCTACGGGCAGATGCCGACACCTTTCCGACCTCGGACGAGGCCCTGGCCATGGAAGTCGAGACCTTCGTTCAGAAGGTCTTTGAAGCTGTGGCGGAGTCGACATGACGACTGGGTCTACAGAACTGAAGGCCTCGTCGTTACCTGCGCCAACTGCTTCGCCACACACGAAGACGGTTCGCGGATGCTGTTGTCGTCCTAGGGTCGGCCCCAGGGCGACCGTCGTTGTCTTACCGGCACCGTTCGGTCCCAGGATCCCGAAGATCTCGCCCTGTCGAACGCCAAAGGAGACCTCGTCAACGGCGACCACGGGCCCGTAGGTCTTCCGCAGTCTGCTCACCTCGATCACGTTGTCCACGCCGCACCTCCGTTGGTCTGTCGGAGTGATGATGTGGATTCGAAGCCTGCTGTCATCGCCGCGGCGACCGATTCCCGCCTCGCCAATTTCGACTATTGACCACATCCTCCGAATGGAGGATGTGGTCAGGAGTCACCGAGTCCATCGTCCAACCGGACGAGAGCCCCATCGTCGTCTCGGTCGACCCGAAGATCAGACGCTTCGTTGATGACAGTGTCTCTTGAGTTCCCGATGAGGGCGATGAGACGAAAAGCGTGTTGGCTCGTGCAAGCAGTCATCGAGGAGGTGCCGGGAAGCAGATGCACGGTCAAGCCACGACGACAGGACCGAGCTTCGGCAAGGAAGAAGGGACGGAGGCAATGAGTGACAAGATCACCCGCTGGGCAGTCGGGGTCTTCGGCGACAGCAGTCAATCTGGTCGTTGGCGAGCAGTGCAGCGACTTGGTGCCGTGGCGGTCTTCGGCGACAGCACGCTCGACTTGCGGGAGGCGGTCATCGACGGCGACGAGATCGAGATCAGCGCCGTGGCCATTTTCGGCGAGGTGAACATCATCGTCGCGCCCGACAGTCGCGTAGAGCTATCGGGTGTTGCACTGTTTTGAGACAAGCGGAGTCAGCTAACCGAGGCCGCGTCGCCGGGCGGACCGCTGGTACAGGTAAAGGCGGTTGCCATAGTTGGTGACGTCAACGTCCGGTAGCTCTGGCCAATCCCCGAGACGACGGGCAGACCTCGTCGATCGATGACCGCCGGCAAGGTCGATGGATTGGTGAAGTGATCCTCTCAGGTCGGGCTGATGGACGTAGTGGTTAAGGGCATTAACTACTGACGGTTCGTCCTTGGCATCAAGTTTTCAAGTGAATCACAAACCACTCGGGCCCACGTCCCTAGATTCGGTCACGGCGTGGTTACTTCCAATCTTTGGTTGGTCGGCCGTGCGCTGGCCCTCAGAGGAACGGGCCAGCCGGCCCGCTATCGCGACGACGGCGACGACGATGAGGAGACCGCCGAACCATTGGCGCGGACTTAGCTCTTCGTCGAGGAGCAGCCGTCCAGCCAGGATCCCGAATAGGGGAATGAGGGTGAGGAAGAGTCCTGCCCAGACAGCGGGGACGTGACGCAGTCCGGTGAGATAGAGCCAGAAGCCGAGGCCGTAGTAGAGGATTCCGGAGGTCACCGCGCTAGCCCAAGCCGTTGCCGAAGCGTCGGGAAGTCGGGTGCCAGTGACTGCTGCGACTACGAGGGCGAGCACTAGAGCGAATACGAGCGCAGCGGCCTGCTGCACAGTCACCACCTCGATAGTGCCCTCGGTGGTAATCCACTTACAGCTGATGACGGTATAGAAGGCGCAGGCGGCCACACCGGCAAGGGTGAGGATCACGCCTATTGGTGCGCCCCCGCCCTCTTCTCGGAGGACGACCAGAATCACTCCGGTGAGGGCCACCGCTGCGGCAATCGCGAGGCGACGATCGATTCGATCGCCGACGAGCCACCAGGACAAGCCGACGATCAGTATCGGTTCGGTCGCCCAGAGCAGGACCGACATGCTGGCTGTGATGTAGACCAGGCCGAGGAGGCTGAGAGCATAAGAAATGCCTGGGTTAAGAACGCCGAGGTAGCCGAGCCGCCGCAGCTTCGGCGACCACGGCATCGGTTGACCTCGGAACAGGACTAGCGGTCCCAACACCAAAAGGCTCGAGGCGAGCTGCAGAGGAAGAAGCGTCGTGGGAGAAATCTCATTGACCGCGTGTTTGGTTATGGCTGTGGCGAAACCCCATGAGGCGGCGGCAGCGGTTAGGGCAAGCGCGTGCCGATGACGGGTAAAGATTATGAGCATCGTGGCTCCTTGGGAGTTGACGGCTGAGGGCGCGGCTAAGTGGTCGGGCGGCGCGCAACGTCCTCGTCGTCGCAGACGGCGTACCCGGGAACTCGCCTTCGTCTCGGGGTGCGACTGCCTTTGCTCACGGAACCAACATTAGGTGGTTGGCTTGGCCGCCTTGATGATCGCCGAATCCATGCCGTCGGCGGCTTCGTGCGTGGCTTCGATGGTGATGGCGGAGAACCCTGCTGCGTGGAGCTGTTGGCGGTACTCGGTGTAGGAGAGGGCGCCGGCGATGCACCCGACCCACGATCCCCGTTCTGCCCGAACTTCAGGACTGAGGGAGTCGTCGGCGACGATGTCGGAGATTCCGATCCTGCCGCCGGGCTTGAGAACGCGGGCCATCTCGGCGAAGACCGCCGGTTTGTCGGTCGACAGGTTGATAACGCAGTTGGAGATGATCACATCGACTGAAGCATCACCCAGCGGGATCTCTTCGATGTAACCCTTGCGGAACTCGACATTGCTGACCCCGGCCTCGGCGGCGTTGGCGCGACCCAAGTCGAGCATCTCGTCGGTCATATCAAGTCCATAGACGAACCCGGTCTCCCCCACCCTCCGTGCAGAGAGCAGCACGTCGATGCCGCCACCCGAACCCAAATCCAACACCGTCTCCCCCGCGTGAAGGTCGGCCACAGCGGTCGGGTTGCCGCAGCCAAGGCTGGCATCTGCCGCCTCTACCGGGATCGTCGCTAGCTCCGCCTTGGAGTAGCTGGCAGCGCTGACGTCAACACCTAGGCTCGAGTCCGGTCCACAGCACGACGCCGACGTTGCCGCGACGGCGTACCGCTTCCTCACCGTCTCTCGGAGCTCTAAATCGGTCACATCCGTCTCCTTTGTCATATCGACGTTCATCGAATCATACAGATCACATCGACGCGTGTCAATGTGTAGAGTGGCGGGATGGAAGTTGTCTCGTGCTGCGTGCCTGTCACCGAGGAGGCGCTCTCGGCCGACCAGGCTCGCGACCTCGCCGACGACTTCAAAGTGTTGTCGGACCCGGTGAGGCTGCGGCTGCTTAGCCTTATCGCCTCGGTGCCCGAAGGGGAGGTCTGCGCCTGCGACATGAACGACCCGCTGGAGCGGAGTCAAGCGACCGTCAGTCACCACCTCTCGGTACTTGTCAAATCAGGGCTGATAACAAGAGAGCAGCGCGGCAAATGGGCCTGGTTTCGCATCGCTGCAGATCGAGCCGATTTCGTGCGCTCGGTGCTGGGCGGTCAGCCAGTGATGTCAATCAGCTGACCCCGTCGGAGACCAGCTCCGCGAGAAGCCCACGCACCCTGGATTCGATCTCGTCGCGGATAAGTCGGACGCTCTCGATCGGCTGGCTAGCTGGGTCGTCGAGCTCCCAATCCAGATAGCGCTTGCCCGGGAACACGGGACAAGCATCACCGCAACCCATTGTCACCACCACGTCGGCAGCTCTGATGGTGTCGTTTCTCCAAAGTTGAGGAGCCTCAGTATTGATATCGATC
>JACCTH010000083.1 GCA_013812505.1 Acidimicrobiia bacterium
CCATCCGGGGGTGTGGTGAAGCTTGGCCGTTCACGCCGGCCTGTCAAGCCGGAGGTCGCGGGTTCGAATCCCGTCATCCCCGCCAACCAGATTCGACCTGCTCTCCCTGGCCAGGTAGCTCAGTTGGAAGAGCGACGGTCTGAAAAACCGTAGGTCGGCAGTTCGATCCTGCCCCTGGCCACCAGCTAAATCGTCAATGCTGACAGGGGTTTTTAGGCACTCAGGCCTTGAGGGTTAAGACCCTCAAATCGGTGCCAGGACGCGCTGAGGACGCGATCTGCGAACGCCAAACCTCCTCGAGCCGCTCCGCCACGGCCTCTAGATCTTCTGTGAAGAGGTGGGTGTAACGATCGAGGGTCTGGGTTGCGGTGGCATGGCCGAGGTGGCGCTGCACGGCTTTGACGTTGGC
This sequence comes from Acidimicrobiia bacterium, assembly GCA_013812505.1. GTDB lineage: Bacteria > Actinomycetota > Acidimicrobiia > Spongiisociales > ZC4RG35 > JACCTH01. The sequence continues at coordinate 410 of JACCTH010000083.1, forward strand.
TCCGGCCGAGACCAGCAACGACGCCGCTGTGTGGCGAAGGTCGTGAGGGCGAAGGCCTTCGGGCATTCCTGACTCCTCGCACGCCGGCCTCCAGACGCGATTGCGCCAGTTCGAGTTGCGAAGCGGCTGACCGGTGGAAGATGTGAACACCAGCGCCACCGTATTCCGTTCCACGTGGGCCGCCAGGTGCTCAGAGAGGCGATCGCGCAGGAACGGGGGAAGGAGGATCGTGCGATCCTGATGAGTCTTGGTCGGACCGAAATGAAGCTCACTCACCCATACCGATTAGTCCCGATCGGTGTCGACTCGTACGTTCTCGTCGTCGGGGGTGGGATCACCAGGCCGGGAGCGGGTCATCGAGTCGATCACCTCCTCACGAAAGAAACGGAACTGCTGACCCCACCGCAACGCCTCCAGCTCACCCCGATGCACTTTGTCGCGGACATCGCCGATGGTGCAATGCATCATCTCAGCGACGTGGGCAGTGGTAAGAATCGGCGGGTACAGCCGGCGCAGCTCGTCAGCAAGGATCGGTTGTACTCACAACGATCGATCGTACCCAACGATGTAACGGCATGGAATACCCTTATACCGTTCTCTCCGACGATGCCGGAGCTGGAATGACTCCTCTCCCTTGGAGGCGCTGGCGAGCCGCGAGACTCGCTGGTGATCCTGCTCTTTAGCCTGGACGCAAACCCCGGACAGCCGGCGAGCCGCCCAGTTCCGCGGTATTTAGAAGCCCACGGTTCCACCGTCGCTCCCTGGGTTAGATTGCTAGGGCAGTTCAAGGAGGTGGCATGCCAACTCGGATGGCTCTATGGCGGCTCACCGAGGATGGGGCGGCGTTCCCAGTCGTCGAGGAGCGGCTGTCGGCGGAGGCGCTGATTGAGTCGGCAGTCGAATCCGCACCCGATCTCCTCGGCGTAGATGTGTTGATCATTGGCCAACAGGTCCAAACCCCGTCAGGGCCACTGGACCTGCTTGCCATCGATGCTGCTGGTCAGCTCGTTGTGGTGGAAAACAAGCGCGACCGAACACCGCGCGAGGTTCTTGCGCAAACGATCGACTATGCAGCCTTTATCGCAACCATGACCTTCGATGAGGTTCTGACGATCTACCAGACCTATCGAGCGCACTCGGGCGTGCTGGACGCGGACCTAGTAGAGGCGTTTGAGGAGCGTTTCGGCGAACCGCTCGACACCCTCGCGGATACGCCGCGCATGATCATCGTTGCTTCACGCCTCGACGACTCCACCGAGCGGATGATCGACTTCCTGGCAGATCGTTTTGGCGTTCCGGTCAACGCGGCTCTCTTTCAGCCTTTTGCCGGCGGTTTAGTCGGGCGCACGTGGCTTCGGCCTGAAGAGTCGATTCGACTCCAGAGCCGCGCGGCTAACACAGAGTCCAGGGAGGAAGCCAAGCTGTTCTGGGACGCGTGGCTGCCAGTCGGGCGTCAGGCGCTTCCAGGTATCCGATTGCCCGCAAACGGACCCCGGTCGGTGCTTATCAAGCGGCGAATCGTCCCAGGCGTTCCCGCGGCATTGACCATGTGGGTGAGCAGCTCCGAGGCGTACGCAGAAGTTCAGTTCGACGATGACGACCCGGCGATGAATGACGCCCTTCTCACGGCATTGAAGGAGAAGCGAACCGAGATCGAGGCTGCATTCGGGGAGACGCTGGACTGGAGGGCTCCGGAAGCTGGCGGACTAATGACAAAGCGAACGAAGGTCGTCACCCCGAAGGTCACTATCGGAGATCGGGCGCATCCGACGGCCGAAGGTCTGGATCGTCTGGCGAACACCGCGAGGAGACTCCTGGCAGCCGTCAAGCCTCACCTATCTGAGTGTTTCGACCGTGCATCCGTGACGATGGTTGAACTCGACGGGAGCGAGGAGTCCATGGAGCTCCCGAACGACGAGCTAGTAGATCTCGGTCAGGGACACGGCACATAGCTGCGCCCCAACAATCTGTGTGTAGACCCAGGACGCGCTCAGGACGCGATTTGTCGCGAAACGGTGCCAATCAGTGCGAACAGTTGACTAGCAAAACCCCCGTCCCAGCTGGGTATTCGAGGTAAAGAGCACATCACGAAAAGGACCCCTAACGGTCTGAAAAACCGTAGGTCGGCAGTTCGATCCTGCCCCTGGCCACCAGCTTTAGGCTGCGCAATCCCTCAAACTCCCCGGTTCCACTTGGGTTTTTCGGCCTTCCGATCGTAGAGTTCACTTCGCAGCTTTTCGCGACTTCTGCCACCGATCTGCGGCCTCTCGCGGACTCTCCGCGGACTCTGGCCAAGCTCGTCGGAACTCCCGGGCGACTCCGGCTATCAACTGCCTCGGAAGGATGGGTACGGACAAGCCATTTCCCCTTACTATCGGCTGTATCCACCTTCATCACGCCATCCTGATGTTGAGCACCGCAGATGACTGACGACTTGGACTTATCGCACGTTCGAGCCCGGGCCGTCGAAGACATCCGTTCCCAATACCCGCCTCTCCTGACCACCGCCCAGGTTGGGGAGATGATGCAATGCACCGTTGGTGAGGTCAGAGACCAGGTCCACCGGGGCGAACTGCCGGCGGTTCGATGGGGTCAGCAGTTCAGATTCTTTCGTGACGAGGTACTCGCAGTTCTACTCAAACGCACACTCGGACCAAGCAACGAACACGCGCCGGCCGGCCGAAAGACATGACAATGGCTGAGGACCTGGATATGGAAGTCACCTACGAACGCTGGTATCCGGACGTCCGCCCGGTGATGGACTCCCAGTATCTCGCCGAGCTCCTGACCACGAGTGAACAAGTAATCCGAGCGTGGGCCAGGGAAGGTGTTATTCCGGCCCACCGCCCAGCAGGTGGTCGGAAGTTCACGTTCCTCCGCCACGAGATCTTCGAGTGGCTCGTCCGGAACCGCTACGTCCCCGACGCCGACGACCGGAAGTGATACTCGCGTACCTCATTGGCTCCCATAAAAGGCCAGGATCAGGTACATATTGCATGATATGCCGGTGATCCGGTGGGGCTTCTGGGAGACTTTCGGCTCATAGGACAACATCGCCACCGACGACGCCATGCAAACCACAGCCGGTTCGCTGGCCTTGCTGGGCAGCCGGATACCGGCCGATGCGCCGATAGTCGCCAACATGCGAGCGGCCGGGGCAGTCATCCTGGGCAAGGCCAACCTCTCGGAGTGGGCCAATTTTCGGGGCAGCCGCCCCGATGGAATCTTCATCAACGGCTGGAGCGCCCGTGGAGGTTTCACCCGGGATCCCTACGTGCTCGACTTTGATCCGTGTGGCTCCTCGTCGGGTTCGGCGGTGGCGCCGGCCGCCAACCTGTGCGCGGTTGCGGTCGGGACCGAGACCGACGGCTCGATTGTGTGCCCGGCCGGGAACAACCTGGTGGTGGGGCTGAAGCCCTCCCTGGGCCTGGTATCCCAGCAGGGCATCATTCGGATCGCTCATAGCCAGGACACCGCCGGCCCGATGGCCCGGGCCGTGACCGATACGGCCGTGCTGCTAAACAGCTTGGTCTCCCCGTTCGGACCGGTCGCGGGCCAACCGATACCCGACTACACGACCTTCCTCCAGCAGGGCGCCCTCAATGGCGCCCGGATAGGCTCGACCGTCGCCAGTTCTTACCGGAATACTTCGCGCTGCCCGAAATTAACGCCGTGGTTGAGCATGCAATCGGAGTTATGGCCTCACTTGGAGCCACCATCGTTGATCCGGTGGACACCGGCGACCCCTTCGCCTAGTTCGACGACGAGTTCATGGTCCTCCTTTACGAGTTCAAGGGGGACATTGCCGCCTACCTCGCGGGCCTGCGCCACACCCGGATGAAAACCCTGGCCGACTTGATCGCATTCAACATCCAGAACTGCGATGCCGAGATGACCTATATCGACCAGTCGGTTTTCGAGGCGGCCGAAGCTACCAGCGGTGACCTCAGCGATCCCGTCTACCTGGCGGCTCGCCAATTGCTTGGCGCTGGCCCGTGACCAGGGGATTGACAGGGTGATGAACGAGCACGATCTCGATGCGGTTTGGTTTCCCTCTTACGCCTTTGGTTCCTCGGCACCGGCGGTGGCCGGATATCCCTCCATCTCGGTGCCGGTCGGAATCCCACAACCGGATGGCCGGCGGGGATCTGGATGTACGCCAGGTTTCTCGAGGAAGGAAAGCTGCTTGCCTACTCCTACGATCTCGAGCAGGAACTTCAGGTAAGGGCCCAACCATCGTTCCAGGGAGTGGTCCCGCCACCACCGCCTCCGCTGGGGATTTGCGGGGAAGACCAGAAGCCGAAGCACGGGCAAGGGCTCGGCCGGCCACGCCACCTGGGCACGGGAAGGCCGGTGCCGGTGGGTTAGCAAAAGCGCGCACGGCAAGGCGTTTTCTGGCGGCGCATGAGGATGCCGCGCTGTTTCGTAGCGCGACATTTTCGTCGGCCGCGAAAGGGCCAGGCGATCATTGCTCGCTGCTTCCATCAAGGAACTCCGGGCCGGTTCAGCATCCGAATCCGGGCTAACGTCGCCGTCGGCACGTTGGGAGAGAATGGCAGAGGTCGGTTCAGTCGAATTAGCAGGCGTAACCAAGCGTTTCGGCACGGTAACCGCCGTCGACGGCATCGACCTCAAGGTGGAAGTCGGCGAGTTTCTGTCGCTGCTGGGACCATCCGGCTGTGGCAAGACCACCACCTTGCGGATGTTGGCGGGGTTTGAGGAGCCAGACGCAGGGGATATCCTCATCTCGGGCCTGGACGTTCGGGGAGTACCCCCTTACCGCCGTGACGTCAACACCGTGTTTCAGAATTACGCTCTATTTCCCCACATGACCGTCGCCGAGAACGTCGCTTATGGCCTTCGCCAGCAAGGTCTCGAGAAGAAGGCCACTACCAACCGGGTCGGCCATTTTCTCGAGATGGTGCAGATGTCCCGCTTTTCCCATCGCAAACCGCGCGAGCTCTCGGGGGGACAGCAGCAACGAGTCGCTCTAGCTAGGGCTCTGGTAAAACAGCCTTCCCTGCTCCTGCTCGACGAACCCCTGGGCGCACTCGATCGGAAGCTGCGCCAGGAGATGCAGATCGAGCTGAAGCTTCTGCAAACCCAGTTGGGGATCACGTTCATCTACGTGACCCACGATCAGGAAGAGGCCTTGTCGATGTCCGATCGCATCGCCGTGATGCTCGACGGCCAAATCGAACAGCTCGACGATCCCGATGAGATCTACGACCGTCCCGCCTCCGCCTTCGTGGCCGGCTTCATCGGCCAGCAGAACTTCTTTCCGGGCAAGATCGAAGGAGGCGGCTTCACGTTGACCGGCGACGAATGGAAGGTCCAGGGGCGCCGCCGGGCCGACCACGCCCACGATGGACGCCAAGGGCTGGCCGCGGTCCGACCCGAATCGATCGAGGTGGTCGCGGTCGACCCCGGTTCCGATCACAACGTCATCCGAGGTCGTCTCGCCGGGATCGCCCACCTCGGCGACGCCATCCAATACTTGGTGCGCACCCAGGGAGGCAAGGAGATCCTGAGCCGACGCCAGCGGCAGTTGGCGGACAAGCTCGAAGTCAGCCAGGAGGTGTGGTGCACCTGGAGTGCAGAGCACGCCCAGATTTTCGGAGGCGACCAGTTGCAGCTGGTGCTGTCCGACGACGAAGAAATGGCTACGGCCGCATTATCGGAGGAGAAGGAAGTATGAAGAAAAAAGATGAGACGATCCGGCTGCTGGTGCCCAGAGCCGCTGCCGACCGCCTGCAATCGCACCTCACCCGTCGCGGTTTCATTCGCCTGGGCGGAGCCGCCATGGGCGGCTGGGTGCTGGTGGCGTGTGGCGGCGATTCCGCCGGGACGACCGCCGCCACCGCGACGACTGCCGCCACCGGGACCACGGCCGCCACCGCGACCACCGCGGGGACGGCCACGACCGCGGCGCCGACCGGAGAGATCGGCGGGAACCTGTCGATCTACACCTGGGCCGAGTATCAGAATCCCGAGAACGAGGCGGCCTTCGAAGCCGACACTGGTGTCGACGTCATCGTCGACATCTACGAGAGCAACGAGGCGGCCATCGCCAAGCTGGAGCTTGCCGGCGCTTCGGCTGGATACGACATCGTGGTCCCCACCTCGGGGTTCATCAAGCTGATGGTGGCCAAGGATCTCCTGCTCGAGATGGACATGTCCCGTATGCCCAACGTCGCCAACATCGACCCGGCCATCGCCGCCCTCCAGAACACCGATGGGATCGCCGGCTTGTACTCGGTCGTGAAGGACTGGGGTTCGACGGGTTGGGTCTACGACGCCAGCGTCATCACTGAGCCGCTGGTGACGTGGGGAGACTTCTTAACCGCAGCTGCCAGGCCCGACGTCACCGGACTGGTGTCCGTCCTGGGCGCTCCGGGTGACGTCACCGGGATCGTGTTCTGGCGAGACGGGATCGATTGGAACACCACCGATCCGGCCCACCTCGACCACGCCGAGGAGGTGCTGCTGACGGAGCTGGCTCCGCATCTGAAGGCCTTCGACTCGTACCCCGGGGTCACCCTCGTTGCCGGCGAGTACGTTCTGAGCCAGGCCTGGAACGGAGACGCCCGGGTAGCGGTGATCGAGGATCCCGAGAGGTACAAGTGGGGCCTCGGTGCGCCCAAGACCGAGCTGTGGGTCGACACCTGGGCCATCCTCAAGAGCGCCGCGAACGTCGACGCCGCTTATGCCTGGATCAACAACATCCTGGACCCGGCTGTGTCGGCCAAGGAGATCGAATGGCACGGCTACGACACCGCGGTCCTCGGCACGCAAGAGCACTTGCCGGCGGATCTCCCGGCGCCCGAGATCATCTTCTTCACGGAAGAGGAGAAGTCCCGGCTAGTGGCCGGTGAGGTCAACGAGGCTCAGGATCGGATCGTCGAGATCTACAACAACCTGCAGGCGGCGGCCGGCGTCTGACTTAGCATCGGGCAACAGCGACCACGTGGGGGGCCGGACCCGGCCCCCACCCTCTAGGGGTGTGACTTGGCGGTAGTGGCTCAACCAGGGAAGAGGAGTCTTCGCCTTCCTCGCATCACCCTGGCCCTGCCGTCCCTCGTGTGGTACCTCGCATTTTTCGTGGTGCCGCTGATCGTGATCGTCGTGTACAGCTTCGGCTACAAGCCGCCGGCCACGGCGGCCAGCTCGATCGGTCTCGACCGACTGTCGTTTGACAACTACACCAACACCTTCAGCGACACCTTCAACCGAACGTTTATCGCCACCATTCGGATCGCAGTGACAGGGACGCTCCTGTGCCTGCTGGTTGGTTTTCCCCTCGCCTATTTTCTCGCCACCCGTACCAGCGCCAGATGGCGGGGTGTGCTGCTCGGCTTGGTGATCGTGCCCTTCTGGACCAGCTTCCTGTTGCGGACCTTCGCCTGGCGGATACTGCTCGCCGCCAACGGTCCGGCGTCGGAGGCCCTCCAGAGCATCGGCCTGCTGGACGCACCCCTACGCGTGCTCGATACGCGGGGCGCGGTCCAGCTCGGGGTCCTCTACAACTACCTGCCGCTGATGATCTTTCCGCTGTTCGTGGCCCTCGACCGCATGGACCCGTCGCTACGGGAAGCGTCCAAAGACCTGGGGGCGAACAGGATCGCGACGTTCATTCAGGTGACTCTGCCGCTCGTGATGCCCGGGGTCGTCGCCGGGCTGCTGCTGGTCTTCATACCGCTGGCGGGTGAGTACGTCACGCCGGCCGTCCTCGGTGGGGCCAAAGGACTCATGGCCGGCGGGTTGGTTGCGAGCCAATTCCTCGCAGCTCTCAACTGGGCTCTTGGTTCGGCGATGGCGGTTGTGCTTATCTTGTTGATCCTGGCGGTGATCGCCGTGTTCGGGGCTGCCGGACTGATCGTAAGGACGATGGTCAGGCGGAACCGCCGGGTGGAAGTGGCGACGAGATGACGACGGCCGCCCCGCTTCGGCGGCGCTGGGACTGGTTCAACGGTCTGCTTCGAACCTACGCGGTCCTCCTTTACATCTTCTTGTTCACCCCGATCCTGGTGGTGGTCATCTACTCGTTCAACAAAGGCAGATTCCTGGTCATCTGGGATGGCTTCGGAACCAACTGGTACGGAGTCGCTCTCGAGAATGAGGGGATACAGAACGCTCTTGCTACCTCACTTCGGGTTGCGGCCGCCAACGCAGTCGTTGCGGTGGTGCTGGGAACGATGGCCGGAATCGCTCTCGCCCGCCGGTCGGGCAAATGGAGCCGGCCGTTCCTGGTCCTGGTGTTCCTGATCCTGGTTGCTCCCGAGATCGTCGACGCCATTTCCTACTTGATCTTCTTCGTGCGCATCAACCTGGGGTGGAGCTTCGCTCGCCTGGTGATCGGACACTCCATCTTCAACTCGGCGGTGGTGACCCTGATCGTGCTGGCCCGGCTCCAGGGTCTCGACGAGTCTCTGGAAGAGGCCGCGGCCGACCTGGGGGCTTCGCCGTGGCGGGCCTTCCGCCAGATCACCCTGCCGTTGATGCTCCCGGCGGTGCTGGCGGGTGCGCTGCTGGCCTTCACCTTCTCTCTCGACGATGTGATCATCTCCAGCTTCGTCAGCACCTCCGGTGGCACGACCCTGCCGGTCTACGTCTTTTCCGCTCTTCGGACCGGAATGCGCGGCGACCTGGCGGCCATCTCTACCGTCACCTTGGCGGCGACGTTGGTCGCGCTGGGGGTGATGGTGTTTGCTCTCCGTCGCTCCGGTGAGTCGGTCGAAGGGGTGGTGGGGACGATCACCGGGGCGGGATGAAGCGGACCGTTTTCTCCGGGGGAACGATCATCACGTCCGACCCAGCCGGGCGGCGGACGTCGGCGATTGCTATCGAGGGTGACCGGATAGTCGCCCTCGGCGACGACGCGCTCGCGCTGATCGACGGGTCCACCGAGACGGTCGACCTGGCCGGCAATACCCTGGTGCCCGGGTTCCGGGACGGCCATTGCCATCCGTTGTTGGGCGGCGCTCACCTGGCCGAGGCGCCGATCTGGGGAATCGCCAACATCGACGAGCTGCTGGCGATCGTGCGCCGGTACGCCGAAGAGCACCCCGACCGGGAATGGATCCGCGGCTTCGGATATTTGCCGGCGATGCTTCCCCGGGGCAGGGGCGAGGCCGATGTGCTCGATGCCGTGGTGGGCGATCGCCCGGTCTGGCTGACCGCCAACGACGGACACACGGGCTGGGCCAACTCGGTGGCACTGGCGCGAGCAGGGATCGACGCCAGCACTCCCGATCCGCCCCACGGCGAGGTGGTTCGCCGGGCGGACGGATCACCAAGTGGAGCTCTACTCGAGTCCGCCCAGGAGCTCCTCAGGGCGGCAGCACCTCCGATCCCTCACGACGACATGGTCACCGGAACTCGCAAAGCCCTCGAGCTGTTTAGGAGCAACGGAATCACCTGGGGCCTTGATGCCATGGCCACCCCCGAGGACGTCGAGGTGGCCATCGACGTGGCGGGCTCGGATCCTTCTCTCCCCCGGGTGGCGGTGGCATTGGTCGCCCGCCCGGATGAGTGGCGCGAGCAACGGACGGCTTTTTTGGAGGCCCGGGAACGAGCGCGGGCTGCAGGCCCCCGTGTCAAGGTGGAGACGATCAAGTTCTTCGCCGACGGGGTCATCGAGAGCGGGACCGCCGCGCTGATCGACGAGTACACCGATCAGGCTGGCAACCGGGGGATTCCCAACTGGACGCCGGTGGGTCTTACCGAGGCGGTGACCGCCTTCGACAAAGACGGGTTCCAGATCCATATCCATGCAATAGGGGACGCGGGAATTCACGACGCTCTCAACGCGATCGAGACGGCGAGGAGACGCAATGGGGGCCGTGATCGCCGGCCGACCATCGCCCACACGCAGCTGGTCCAACCCGAGGACCTTCCCCGCTTCGCCGCCCTCGGGGTCATTGCCAACTTCGAACCGTTGTGGGCGCATCTCGAGCCCACGATGGTCGAGCTCACCATTCCCAGACTCGGGGACGAGCGCAGCCGCTGGCAGTATCCGATCGGCTCCATGGTGCGGAGTGGAGCCAAGGTGAGCTTTGGCAGCGATTGGCCGGTCACGTCGCTCAACCCTATGGAAGGGATCGCCGTCGCCGTGACCCGGCAAACCCCGAGAGGCGAGCCACCTGGTGGCTGGCTCCCGGATGAGAGAATCGATCTAGACACCGCCATCCATCTGTACACGTCGGCGGGGGCGTATCAGTCCTTTGAAGAGCGAGAGGTGGGAATGCTCGCTGTCGGCCTCCGTGCCGATCTGGTGCTGCTGGGCGCCGATCTCGACCAGATAACTCCTCTCGACCTCTGGTCAGTACCGGTCGAAAGGGTCTGGATCGACGGCGCCTTGGTCTCCGGCTGAGTTCGTCGGGTCTTCTCCTCACCGCTTCTCCCGTTTTGGCGCGAAAAACC
>JACCTH010000091.1 GCA_013812505.1 Acidimicrobiia bacterium
ACTCCGGAGGGCCGATTCGGTCGCGAAAACGGAGAGAGAGCGGGCTACGTGCGGCCGAAGACCGGGAGGGCGGCGCCGCTGATCACTCCGGACTGTTCGCTAATCAAGAACTCGGCGACGGCGGCGATTTCGTCGGGGGTGGGCCATTTGATGTAGTCGGCGTAAGGCGCGGTCGAACGAGTGGCAGGCGTATCGATCACCGAGGGCAACAGCACATTGCAGGTGACGCCGGTTCCGTCGATCTCGGCAGCGATCGTCTTGCCCAATGCCACCACCCCCGCCTTGGCGGCGTTGAAAGCTGCCTGGCCTCCGGGCGTGTCGAAAGCGGCCCGACTCCCCACCAGGATGACCCGCCCCCAGCCGGCGGTTCGAATGTATGGCAGCGCAGCGCGGGCGGTGTAGAACGCCGATCTGAGGTTCAGGTCGATCATCCGCTCGAAGCGGAGATCGTCGGTGTCCTCGACGTCCCGACCTCCCGCCCAACCGCCGACCAATGCACACACCACATGCAGCGCCCCGAACTGCTCGGCGATGTCCTTCATGAATCCGTTGACGGCTTCGGGGTTGGTGGCATCGACCCGTCGAATCGTGAGCCGCTCGTCGTCCACTTCGAACTGGCTTTCGAATCGCTCCGCTTCTTCGGGGAGCAAATAGCTGACCGCAAGGCGGTAATCCTGGCGGATGAGGCGGCTGATCAGCGCTGAGCCCAAGCCTCCCGTGCCGCCCGTGATTACAACGACCTTGTCCAAATCAACTCCACTTCAGAGGCTTGCTTCCGCGCATCATGGTAGGTTCCTGAGTTGAGGGTCGTTCGTTACCTGATCCGGAGGCGAAGCATGGCATCGATCACATTTGACAGCGTTGGCAAGGTCTACCCAGGTGGTTCGCGCGCGATCACCGACGTGAGCCTCAACATCGCCGACGGCGAGTTCTTGGTACTGGTCGGACCGTCGGGGTGTGGCAAGTCGACTCTCCTGCGGATGATCGCCGGCTTGGAGGAGATCACCGAAGGCGAGCTCCGCATCGGCGACAAGGTGGTCAACGATGTCAGCCCTAAGGATCGTGACATCGCCATGGTCTTTCAGAACTACGCCCTTTACCCCCACATGACGGTTTACGACAACATGGCCTTTGGTCTCAAGCTGCGCAAGATGGCAAAAGAGGAAATCTCCCGCCGAGTCAAAGACGCGGCGCGGGTCCTCGAGATCACCGAATATCTCGAACGCAAGCCCAAAGCACTTTCCGGAGGTCAGCGCCAGCGGGTGGCGATGGGTCGTGCCATCGTCCGCGAGCCTTCGGCCTTTTTGATGGACGAGCCGCTTTCCAACCTCGATGCCAAGTTGCGGGTGCAGATGCGTTCGGAGATAGGAATGCTTCAGTCACGGCTCGGCACCACCACTGTGTATGTGACTCACGACCAAGTCGAAGCGATGACGATGGGCGATCGGGTGGCCGTGATCAGGAAGGGACGTTTGCAACAGATCGACTCCCCTCGCAACCTCTACGACTTCCCCGACAACCTTTTCGTCGCCGGCTTCATCGGCAGCCCCTCGATGAACTTCATCTATGGGCACGTGGAAGGTGAGGGGGATCAGGTTTACGTTCGGTTCGCCGGCGAGCGCTTGAAGGTAAACCCAAGCTCGTTAGCAGGTCGGGCGTCACTGCAGAATTACAAGGGCAAGGAGGTCGTGGTCGGTCTTCGTCCCGAAGCCTTCGAGATTGCCAACGCTATCCCAGGAGCCGATCCCGATCAGACCATCAACATCAAGGTGGGTCTGGTCGAACAGTTGGGATCCGAGGCGTACGTGCATTTCGTCAAGAACTCGCCTCCGGTGATCACTCCCGACATCCGCGAGCTGCTCGCCGATCAGGGGACCGACCCGGCGTCGCTCGGGAACGAGACCAAATTCACGGCTCGGGTCGATCCCGACTACGCCCCCAAGAACGGTGATGAGGTGAAGCTCTTCGTTGAAACCGACAAGCTTCACTTCTTCGACAAGGAAACGGGCGAAGCGATTCGCTAGGCGTCTAAGGACGGAGCAGCTTGAAGCTCTCCGCCCGATCCCAGCCGACCGGCTCACCTTGCGAGCCGGCCCACTCTGCCATACGGGCGGTGAACTCTGCGCGGGCCTCTTCGCTGGTCTCGGCGCTGCTCATGCTCGTTTCGGTCTGGCTGGAGTGGCAGAGGAGCGCGGTCAGCTTTTGGTCAAACGTGGCACCGATGTCTTCCCAATAGTCGGGCTCGTCGGCTCCCCACAGCAAGATGGCGTCGGGGCGATGCTTCACTAGGCCGAGCTCAGGGAAGAAGAGATGATCTCGCGCGGCCACGACCCCGTCGATCGCTCCCCAGCCGGTGGCGCGATGGTCAGGGTGGAGCATGTAGCGGCGCCAGGGATCGTGGGACAGGACGACCTCGGGGCGAAGCCGTCGCACCCATTCACAGATCTGGCGGCGCAATGTCATCGAATATTCGAGCTCGCCATCCACATAGCCGAGGTGGATCAACTCCCCGCGAGCTCCCAGCACCTCGGCCGCCTTCTGCTGTTCGGAGGTGCGAGCGGAGATGAGGTGGCTGGGGTCGCGGTCGGGGTTCCAGGTCCCTTTCGAGCCGTCGGTGACCACCAACATCGAAACCTCGCATCCTTCGCTTGCCCAGCGAGAAAGTGTTCCCCCGGCACCAAACTCGGCGTCGTCGGGATGGGCGCCGATAGTGAGGGCGCGGTATGGAACTGGAAGCGCGCCGTCGAAAGTCACGAGCCGAGCAGCGTAGAGAGTCGGTCAATTCGTGCTTGAGCAGCTTCGAGGTCGCGTGGCCGGTCGATGTCGCAGCAAAGCCGGGGATCGGAAAAAACCCGTGCGTCCGGCACTTGACGCAGATGCCGCCCGAAGCTGGCCGGTCCGTACGAGAAGCCGAACTCGAAGGCAACGTGGCCGAGGAGAGGAGTACCACCGTCCGGGCTGGGGGCGATCACCGGCCTGCCACGCTCGAGTGCCCTGAGCGGTCTCACTAGAGCCTCGCTGGTGAGATAGGGAAGGTCGGCGTGGACGACGAGCCATGCCTGCGACAGATCCGCAGCACGATCACGGAACTGCGTGGCGGACCAATTCAACCCCGGTCCGGGTTCGGTGAGGACTTGGTGGCCAAGGTCGGTTGCGAACTGGGCAACCTCGTCGTCCCCCGCCAGCACCAACGGCTCGCTTCCGACGCCGCGAACGGTGGCGAGGGTATGGATCGCAAGATAGCGAGCGAGCGCGCGTCGCCCTTCGTGGCCCACCAATCCGGACAGCCGGCTTTTAGCCGCTCCGAAGGGTTTGATCGGCACGCCCACGAGGACGGCCATCAGCTTTCGTCGACCGCCTGCCCAGCGAGGACTTCTTCGAGGGTGAATTTGGTCCAGGGCGAATCGCTCGGCCACTCGGCCAGTTGAATAAGTGTGCCCAGCGCGTTTTCGGGGTGGATGAATAGCTCGCTCCAGGTCGCGCTCAGATTCGGTCCCAGCACGCGATAACCGGCCGCTTTCGCTCGTTGGGCAGCTTCGCCCACGTCTGTCACTTTGTACGTGATGTGGTGAAGGCCAGGGCCCCGCTCTTGTAGAAACCGGGCGACAAACGAATCCGGCTGCAGCGGGGAGATGAGCTCTAGCTTGGAATTGTCGCCGAGGGTGAACTGCACCCACCGGAAGCCGGCCCGCGCTTGATCCGTTCCCGAGAAATACGAGCCACCCAGCCCGGATACCAGCGACAGGCCCTCTTCGATCGTTGGGACCGCGATGCCGACATGGTCGAACCGCTCGATTAAGTCTGCGAAAAGCTCTCGGTCGAGATCCATGGGCCGACGTTATCCGCTCGGACTCGAACTAGGTTGCAGAGATGAGAGCAGGCATTTTCGTCCCACAAGGCTGGCGCCTCGACCTTGCGGGGATTCCCTATGAGGAGCAATGGCCGCGGATGCACGATGTCGCCGTCGCGGCCGAGGCTCTGGGGTTCGAGAGCGTGTGGGTTTATGACCACTTCCACACGGTTCCGATCGCGACCGACGAGGTGACCCACGAAGCCTGGACGCTCATGGGAGCGCTGGCCGTCACCACGAGCCGAATCAGGCTCGGCCAGATGTGCACTTGTAACAGCTATCGGCCGCCTTCGTATCTGGCCAAGGTGGCCGCAACCGTCGACGTGCTCTCCGGGGGACGCCTGGAGATGGGAATCGGGGCTGGTTGGTACGAGGAGGAATACCTTGCCTACGGCTATCCCTTCCCGCGGCCGGCGGTCCGTATTGGCCAACTGGCCGAGGCAGTCGAGATCATGAAACGGATGTGGACAGAGGATGAGGTTCATTTCGAGGGAAAGCACTACCAACTCGAGGGGGCGGTTTGTCGACCCCGACCGGTGCAAGAGCCGCATATCCCATTTTGGGTCGCCGGGGGCGGCGAACAGCTCACCCTGCGAGTCGCCGCCGAGCACGCCGCCTACACCAACTTCGGCAACGATCTCGACGAGTTTGTGGACAAGTCCGCGAAGCTCACGGAACATTGCCGGGAGGTCGGGCGTGATTACGACGAGATCGTTCGCAGCTCGAACTTCAACATCCTTTGTGCGCCGACCGAGCAGGCCGTGGCGGATCGCCGTCGCTGGATGGAGGAGCACTTCGCCAAGAAGCTGCCACCCGAGCGCGTCGAACGGACCGTTCGCAACTTTGCCGATTTCTCGGGAACGCCCGAACAACTAATCGAGAAGCTGCGCTCATGGCGCGATGCCGGGCTCAGCTACGGGATCTTCTACTTCGCCGAGGCAGCCTACGACCAGACCGGCTTCGAGCTCTTTGCCCGCGAGGTCGTCCCCAACCTCTAAAACACATGGGTCGTTCGTTCAGAGAGCCGGCTTTGACCCTTACCGTAATTTGGCAGCACATCCGTGATCCAAAGCAAATTCGCTACTTGATCAGCGGAAAACGCGGATGTAGTGACAAATAGCTGTGGGAGGTCGGATGTAGTACCAAATTTCGGATCGGGGCGCTCGCCCTAGACGATCACCTTGGCCAGTTGCCGGGAGAGCGCCACGAGGCGGCCGGTCTCGTCCCACAGCTCGCAGTCTTCCTCGACCAGGCCGTCGATCAGGTATCGAGAGCGGAACCGGGCGGTAAGCCAATCTGACGCCGATCGCCCGCGGCCATGCACCGTCAGCTCAAGGGTGGGGGTCCAACCGAAGTGACCGAGGATGAACATCGTCGGTGGCCAAGCGTCGACCAGCAACGGCAACGCCGAGCTGGGTGGAGTCAATCCGTCGCGGAAACGAAACTTCCCTACCAGCTCAGGCCGCGCATTCTCCGGCGATCCTTGACCGCTGACCGCTCTGGCTTGGACCGGCGGCATCAGATATTCGAAGCGCTCGTTGATGGGGAAGGGGAGTGGACGATCGGTCGCAGCAGTCAGTTGGGCCAGTGCTGGAGGCTGATCGAAGATCTGGGTCCGCCCCAGAGCTGAGAGGTCGCCGTGACCGGCGAGCACCGTCAGCCTCACCTGTCCGTCCTGTATCAGTTGGGCGCGCGAGTTAGAGATTGAGCGTCCCCGCTTCAAGACCTCGACTTCGCTCGCGGCGGGGCCGGGCTCGGCGGGGGAAAGAAAATGACCTGTGCTCGTTAGCAAGTCCGGCTGCGCAACCTCTAAGCCGATGGCGCCGACCACTAGCGCCTGCAGACAACCGCCATTGGGCCGGCCCCCGATTGACCAGCGGTCGGTAATCGTGGCTTGGTAGCGGCCGCTCTCTCCCTCGACCGCGGTATCGACCTCGAACTCGGTAGGACCGCTCATCGCGGGAGCCTAGAACCCTTGAAATTTCGAAAATCAACCTCCACAAGTGCAAGATTTGTCAGATGCCTGAGGACGCGATGCAGCAGCAACCGCTCGCTCCCTTCCGCGACGTGGTTGTCGTCGCCGAGTCGCTGACGCCGGCGGGCCTCGAGGCGCTGGAACGGGATTTTGAGGTAGTCGACCTGGCTGACGCCTCTCGAGAGCGGCTCATCGACAGTCTCTCCGGTGCCTCGGCCCTGATTGTCCGCTCGGCCACCAGCGTCGACTCGGAGCTCATTGCGGCTGCACCCGGCCTGCGCGTCATCGGCCGAGCAGGAATTGGCGTCGACAACATCGACGTCGACGCGGCTACGGCGCGGGGGATCGTGGTCGTGAACGCACCGCAGGCAAATGCAATAAGCGCCGCCGAGCATGCGCTGGCGTTGCTTTTGGCCCAGGCGCGTCACATTCCGCAGGCGGACGCGCGGACCCGCTCGGGGCACTGGGACCGCAAGTCATTCCAGGGAGTCGAACTGCACGGCAAAACTCTCGGAGTTGTCGGCCTCGGTCGAATCGGCAGCCTCGTCGCTGACCGCGCCAACGCCTTTGGGATGAAGGTTATCGCTCACGATCCTTTCGTCGGTCCCGAACGCGCCCGCCGACAAGCGGTGGAACTCGTGAGCCTCGATGAGCTTCTCGCTCGTTCAGATTTCATCACCATTCATCTTCCTCTCACTGCCGAGACCGATGGACTCCTTGGCAAAGACAACCTTGCTCGGTGCAAGCCCGGCGTGCGGATCATCAACACCTCGCGGGGCGGAATCGTCGATGAGGAAGCTTTGGCTGACGCCTTGCGTTCCGGGATCGTCGCAGGCGCGGCGCTCGACGTCTTTGTCAACGAACCTTTGACCGAAAGCCCGCTGTTCGAGCTCGCTCAGGTGGTGCTGACCCCGCACCTCGGCGCCTCCACGATCGAGGCGCAAGACAAGGCTGGTCTCCAGGTGGCCGAAGCAGTGGCGGCGGCTCTCCGGGGTGAGCTCGTGCTCTCGGCGGTCAATGTCGATCTCGGACGCGAAGTCTCCGAGGAGGTGCGCGAGTTTCTCCCTGTTGCCGAGCAACTCGGCGCTGTGTTCATCGGTTTAGGCGGGGGAGCGCCCGACCAAATGCGGGTGTCGGCGCGGGGTAGGTTGGCGATGGCCGACATTCGCCCACTCGGCTTGGCAGTGATGAAGGGCGGTTTGGCGGCAGTTTCCACCGGTCCGGTTTCCTACGTCAACGTCAACGCCCTCGCCCACGAGCGAGGAATCGGCCTCGTGCTCGAGGCGGACGAGCGCAGTCCCGAATATGTCTCGATGCTCTCGATCACCGGCTCGGTCGGCGGCGAGGAGATTGCCGTGTCGGCCACCAGGTCGCGGAAGGGCCCGATGCTGGTGGAGATCCTCGGTCACGATGTCGAGCTGCCAATCTCTCGGCATCTATTGATCGTCCGCAACGCCGACGTCCCGGGGATGATCGGTCGCGTCGGCACCTTTCTCGGCGATGCCGGGGTGAACATCGCCAACATGGTCGTGGGCCGGTCCCGGCTCAACGGCGAAGCGGCCATGATGGGTCTCAACCTCGACTCGCCGTTGAGCGACGACGACATCGCCCGTCTCCGATTCATGCCCGGCGTCGAGGAGGCTCGCTACATCGAGGTCCGCTAGAAGACGGTGGCCTGGAACAGCCATCCGGCGGCGAGACCATAGATTCCGGCCAGCACGTCGTCGGCCATGATCCCAACGGGACCGCCGATCGATTCGGCGGCGGCAACGCCGGGGAACCAGCGTTTGCCGATGTCCGCGGCGCGGAAGACAACAAACGCCACGATCATCGCCATCGGACCCAAGCCCACAGTGGCGAGAAAAGTGCCGGCTGCCTCGTCGATCACGACCCAGCCGGGATCGTCATCGTGCAAGCCGAGGCGACTAGTCGCCCACAGCCCAAGGACCACGACCACCACAAACGCGGTCAGCCTTCCCCAAATCGGTGGGAGGACATAGGCGATAAGACCGGCGACCAGAGCTCCGATGGTCCCCGAGCCTGCGTCGTTGCCGCGTATCCGGCCTAGGACCAGGCCGCTGCCAAAGAACGACGCGAGGACAGCAGACACGCCGCGGACTCTAAATTCGGTGCTGATGAAACCCGAAGACCTCGCCAAGCTTGTCACTCTCTCTGATCCTCGTATACATCCTGACGGTAAGCGGGTGGCGTTTGTCGTGACCCGCATCGACCTTGAAGCGGACGGCTATAGGAAACAGATCCATCTTCACCATGGAGAGGACCACCGACCTTTTACCGCCGGACCCATCGATACGTTCCCGCGTTGGTCCCTTGACGGGGGTTCTCTCGCCTTCCTCCGCGCCACCGACCTCAAGAAACCCATTGCCCAAGTTGCGGTCATGGGCGCCGACGGAGGAGAGGCGCGAGTCGTCACCGACTTTTCCCTCGGGGTCGAAGGCTTTAGTTGGAGCCCGGACGGCACCCGTCTCTGCGTTGTAGCGAAGACGTACGTGCCGGAGGTTTCCGAGCTGGACGACGATGAGCGCGGCCGCCTGCCCAAGAGAGTGACAAGTTTCCCGTATCGTTTCGACGGTCGGGGTTGGCTGCATGACCGCCGCCGGCAACTTTGGCTGGTCGATCCCTATGGGCAAACCGCAGCTCGCCGGCTCACCGCGGGCGACTTTGACGAATCCGAGCCGGTTTGGCATCCCGACGGTGATCGGATCGCCTTTGTCACCGATCGCCATCCACGCCAGGGGCTCGAGCCGGGAGCCGATTTGGTCGAGGTGACCCTCGATGGCGCGGTTAGGGAGTTGGCTCCCCGCGGCCACTTGGCGAGCGCGGCCTACGACGATGCGGGCCGGCTGCTTGCCGTGGGTTTCCCGGGAACCGATTATCCCCGTCTCGACCACGTGTACCGGGTCGAGCCCGAGGGGCCGACCGACCTGCTCGCCGGACTCGACCGGTCGACATTGCTCACTGCTCCGTTACCACGAGTGGCGCTTGCGTACGGTTCGATTTGGGTGCTAGTCGAGGACTCCGGTCGCATCGAGCTGCGCTCGTTCGACTCCGATGGCAATTCCGCCACGCTGGTCGGCGGCGATCGGCAAGTGACGTCCTTCGACCGCAGTAACGAAGGAAGGATCATCGCGGTGGTGTCGAGCCCAACCAATCCCGGGCGCATCATCGAGTTAGTCGATGGCATCGAAAAGCCGCTCGTGGACATGGACGCCGCGATCGAGTTACAGGCGTCGGAACATTGGCGAGTCGATGAAATCGACGTGTGGGCTTATGTGCCGGAGGGCGACGGTCCCCATCCGGTTCTCCTGAATATTCATGGAGGCCCGGCGACACAGTTTGGCTTTGGTTTCTTCGACGAGTTCCAGGTCTATGCCGGTGCGGGTTTTGCGGTGGTCGCCTGCAACCCGCGGGGATCGTCGGGGCGGGGGGAGGAGTTTGTGCGCTCGGTGCGCGAAGACGGATGGGGCACCGTCGATGTCACCGACGTGACCACGGCGCTCGAATCGGCACTCGAAAGATTTCCGAGCCTCGATCGCGAGCGAATCGGGATCATGGGCGGGTCGTATGGGGGATTCATGACCGCGTGGACCACGGCCCGCGACCATCGGTTCAAAAGCGCCGTCGTCGAGCGGGCACTCACTTCGTTTCCGTCGTTCAACGGCACCTCTGATATTGCACCCGCATTTGCCTTCAACTATCTCGGCACCAACGATCGCGATTTCGCGTGGCAGAAGAGCCCTCTCGCGTGGGTGAACGATGTCCGCACGCCGACTCTGATCATCCATTCTGAGAACGACTTCCGTTGCCCGATCGAACAGGGCGAGCAGTATCTGCTTGCCCTCTGGCAGAACGGGGTGAAGGCCGAGATGCTGCGCTTTCCCGACGAAGGACATGAGCTCTCGCGTTCTGGCAAGCCACGCCATCGAGTCGAGCGATTCGCCGCGATCCTCGAATGGCATTCTCGATTTCTGGGCCGAGGGGAGAGTTAACCTCGGGAGCGCATGGGCCAGCAGCCGAACGTCGAGTTGACCGCCGACCAATTGCCGAAACCCACTGCGGAGCCCGATCCGCCGCGTCGCTGGCGACCGACCCGGCCGGGGATGATCAACAGCCCCGAGGAGGTGCCCGCGGGTGGGTCCTTCGGCACCCCGGGCCCCGACACCGGCTATGCGCTCGTGATCATCCGCGCTTACGGGTCTGATTTGAGCAAGGGCCAGCAGAAGGTGGTAGTGGCGTTGATGGCGGCTCGAGCCAGCCGTCTCGGGCGAGCGCCGACCAAGGACGACCTCGAGGTTGCCCGGCTTATCGCCGGGATCGGCGAGGGCATTCCGCAGAGCGTCGTCGAACGAGGCGAGAGGTGGGTCCGGAGCGCGGCGCATGAGCGCTCGCCGGGCAGCCAGGCGGTGGCCGAAGTCGAACCGGAGTTGCTGGTGATCCCGGTGGGTGAGGCAGGTCGCAGCATTCGCATCGCCGCCGGGTGGGCAGGCGTCAAAGCCGGTACCGTGCCCGACCATGAAAATCGTCCGCTTTAGAACCGGCAACGACATCGCCTACGGGCTGGCGGAGGCAGCCGGGGTCACGGTTTACCAGGGCTCTCCTTTCGTCGCCTGGGAGGCAACCGAAACCTTGGTCCCGTGGGAGGCAGTCCAACTCCTTAGTCCGGTGATCCCATCCAAGGTCGTCTGTGTCGGACGCAACTATGAGGAGCACGCCGCCGAACTCGGCAATGAGGTGCCCGAGGAGCCGATCATCTTCCTCAAACCGGCCACCGCGGTGATCGGTCCCGACGCGGGTGTGGTCTATCCGCGCCAGACCACGAATCTTCATCACGAGGCCGAGCTCGCTGTCGTCATCGGCCGCATCGCCCGTCACGTCAAAGCCGAAGATGTCGGCCGGCACATCTTCGGTTATACCGCCGCAAATGACATCACCGCCCGTGACCTGCAACAGAAGGATGTGCAATTCACCCGCGCCAAGGGGTTTGACACCTTTTGCCCGCTCGGCCCCATGATCGAGACCGAGCTCGATCCCCTCGAGCGTCTCGCCATTGTCTGTCGGGTCAACGGCGAGGTACGTCAAGCCGCCTTCACCGCGGACATGGTTTTCGGCGTGGCCGAGCTGCTCGAGTTCATCACCGCTGTTATGACGTTGCTCCCTGGTGACGTTGTTCTCACCGGCACGCCTTCGGGGGTGGGGCCGATGGTGCCGGGTGATGTCGTCGAGGTGGAGATCGACGGCGTCGGAATCCTCGCCAACCGGATCGTCAGCAGATGACTACGAGGCTCCGGGTCGCCCCCTCCCCGACCGGGGCGATGCATGTCGGCACCGGCCGCACCGCCCTCTTCAACTGGCTCTTCGCTCGTCACACCGGTGGCACTTTCATCGTGCGGATCGATGACACCGATACGGCGCGTAGCGAGAAAGCCTTCGAAGACGACATCCTCGCCGGGTTGCGCTGGCTCGGACTGGACTGGGACGAAGGGGTCGGCGTCGGCGGGCCGCATGGCTCCTACCGGCAATCGGATCGATATGGCCGGTACGAAGAAGTCGCCGAAAAGCTCATCGCCGAGGAGACCGCTTACCCGTGCTTCTGTACTCCGGGCGAGCTCGAGACGCGACGAGCCGAGGCTGAAGCCGCCGGCCGTCCTCCCGGTTATGACGGTCGTTGTCGAGCGATCGACGCAGTCGACGCCCGGCACCGTCGCAACGCTGGGGAGCGTGCGGCGGTTCGTTTCAAGATGCCCCGGCCGGGGACCACCGAGTTTGTCGACCTGGTGCGAGGCGAGATCCGCGTGGATCATCAACATGTCGACGACTTCGTCCTCTTGCGATCCGACCGACGGCCGACCTATCACTTGGCCTCGACCGTCGACGACGTCGACTACGAGATCACCCACGTGGCCCGAGGCGAGGATTTGCTGCCTTCGACTCCGCGCCATGTCCAGCTCACTTTGGCGATGGGTGGCAAGGAAGCGACCTACGCCCATATCCCCCTGATCAACGGGCCGGACGGAAAGCGCCTCTCGAAGCGTCACGGCGCTCAAGGCGTCACCGAGTACGTCGACGCCGGCTATCTGCCCGAGGCGTTGGTTAACTACCTGAGCTTGCTCGGCTGGTCGCCTTCCGGCGACGCCTCGATCTTTCCGGTGACCGAATCTATCCGGCTGTTCGAGCTGACCGACGTGCAGAAAAACCCGGCAGTGTTCGACCGGGCGAAGCTCGATTGGATGAACGGCGAGTACGTGCGCGCGCTGCCCTCGGACCGGTTCAACGACCTGGCAGCCCCCTACGTAGAACAGGCCGCAGGGCATCCGCTCTCTCCAGAGGAGTGGTCCCGTTTCGAACAGCTTTCGCCGCTGATCCAGGAGCGGGCCAAGCTCCTGACCGATATCGGTGACCAGGTTCGGTTCCTCTTCGTCGACCACGACACGGTCGTTACACCAGAAACTATTGGGATCATTGTTTCCTTTCCGGAGGCCAAGCCCATTATCGAAAACGCGATCGAGCGGTTGACCTCGCTTGCAGAGTTCGATCACGAGTCAATCGAAACAAGCTTGCGGGGAATGCTCGACGAGCTGGGGCTCAATGCCCGCAAGGGTCTGCAGCCGTTACGGGTTGCTATCACCGGCTCGACCGTCAGCCCGCCCCTCTTCGAATCGATGGCCGCGTTGGGCCGCGAGACGGTGCTCGATCGCCTGGACGCCGCTCGTTCCCGCATGTAGTCGGCTCTACCATCCCTGTTTCTTGGTCCCGTCGTCCAGTGGCCTAGGACGCTGGCCTTTCAAGCCGGAAACGCGGGTTCGAATCCCGTCGGGACTACCAAAACAGTCTCATTCGAACCGAGACTGCGAAAAACAGATTGCGTCGACTCCCAGGGCAATGAACCATGAGGTCGTTCCCTGTGTCCCATCACATGCTGACGGCTATACAGCAAGGCTTTTTCCGGCGCTTTCAGAAGTTCTGACTCGTCCTCCAGCCTCTGCGCCAGATCGCTGGCCAGAAGATCCCGGATCGGCTGGCGAAGGTCAGCTCCACAGATTCTGTCATCAACCAAGTACAACTTTTCGAAAAAGGCTTGGTTGGTCAATCGTCGAGTCAGGTCATTGCCCGCCCTATAAGCCCAAGCGCAGTCGGTGAGCTGTTCCAATATTGAGTTGACGGCTTCCAAGGCGTGATCGAACTGGTAGCTCGCAGCTTCCAAGAGCCGCCTAGCCGTTTGCTCTTCCCGTCGGAATCGTTCCTGTTCCTCCCTGAATAGGTCCAGCGGAATAGCCTCGGCATAATGAGCGTCGAGCAGTCGGCGTCGCTTGACGTCGAGGTCGGCCAGGCGCTGCTGCTGAACCTTGGCTTCCCTCTGTCCTAGGGCCTTGGCCT
The DNA here is from genome assembly GCA_013812505.1 of Acidimicrobiia bacterium. Classification (GTDB taxonomy): domain Bacteria; phylum Actinomycetota; class Acidimicrobiia; order Spongiisociales; family ZC4RG35; genus JACCTH01. The sequence goes on from JACCTH010000091.1 coordinate 13,221, forward strand.
GGTCAATGTGATCGGCCACCAGTTGGCGAAGCTTGGCGGCGGTTTCGGCGTTCAAAGTTATCGAGCTGTAGAGCTGCTCAACCGCTTTCTCCACCGAGCTAGCCGCCGTATAAGGCTGTCGGCAGCCGTTGCGCCGGGTCCGGCCGATGCAGAAGAAATAGTCATACATGCCACCGTTTCCTCGCGCCTGGGTGAAACCCATGCGCCCGCCGCAATGTCCGCACCAGAGCGTTCCTTTTAGGTAATGCTGGTGCTGGCGAACCTTTTCTCCCGACTCACGGCGAGAGCGCAAGATGGCTTGGACGGCTTCAAAGACGTCCTCATCGATTAGGGGTTCATGCCGACCGGGATAGTCAACACCTTCCCAGGTGACGACGCCGACGTAGTAGCGGTTACCCAGCATCTTGGCCACATTGGAGCGTGCTAGCGGGCGAGCTGGTCGCTTAGGCGAGGCGGGCTTTCTCAAGCCTCGGTCGGCCAGCTCAACCGCTAAGTCGCGGATCGACCATTCGCCGCTGGCGTAGGCGCTGAAGGCCCACTTCACGAAATGGGCGCGCTGCTCATCGACTACCACCATCCGAATCTCGCGGCCGTCCATCACCTCCCGAGCGTTGAGATAACCAACTGGCGCCAGGTAGGGCGTGCCGCCCGACTTAGCTTTTTGACGCATGCCTTTCTTGGCTTCGGTGGCAAGGTTCTGCGAATAGAACTCGGCAATGGTGGCCATGATCCCGTGCAGCAGCTTGCCTGATGGCGTCTCGTCGATGTTCTCAGTCGTCGATACGAGTGTTACGCCGGCCTTTTTGAGCGCCAGGGTGATAGCGACATCATCGATGCGACTGCGAGCCAGCCGGTCAACCTTGTGCACGATGACGTAGTCGATGTCGTGCACGGTTTCGATTCGGGCGAGTAAGGCTTGGAGCCCTGGGCGCTCTGCTGAGCGAGCCGATTCTCCTCGATCCACAAATTCTTCGACGATCTCGGCGTCAAGGCTTTCGGCTTTGCGCATACACGCATCACGTTGGGCGGGTATGGAATAACCCTCGACGTCGTAGTCGGTGTTGGCCTGAGCGGCCGTCGACACCCTCAGGTAGCTCACTGCGCGTCTATTCACTTTCGGATTCTCCTTCAGGCAGTAGTTCGGGCGGGATACAGAGCCAGGTCGAAATCGACCGGCGAGCAGCGACTTGTCGGTTCCTGCAAGCCGAGTTGATCGAGCCGGATACGCATGGCGTCGGTCGAGACCTCGAACAATCGGGCCAGCTCAATCGGATCCTGATTGCCGCTCACCCACGCCCGCTTGACCCACAACCGAGGCATCAGCAGATTGGCAGCGAACCAATCACAAATTCTCTCGGTCAGCCAGTCCTGACCGCCGGCCAGCAGCCCTCGCCGATACAAATGGAGGGTGGCTTGGTCGTCGAGGATGTGCTTCAACTCATGGGCAGCGCTAAAGCGCTGTCGAACCTTGGCTTCGTCTCGGTTGATCAAGATGACCCAAAGGATCGCCGACTCGCCGGATGGCTCCAGACACTCCCAAACCTGACATGGCTTCGACCCTCACGCCGGGGATCGCGAATAGATGTTGGTCGCTTAGGCCCGCCTCGTTCACCTTCAGTGCCAATCGAAGTCGGAAAGCTTGCAGCTCGGCGATGGCCAGGGCTTCCTCCCGGTTGAGGCGACGCTTCGGCACCAAGGCTTGGAGCTGCTCGATCACGGCTTGTCCTCCTCATCCTCGGTCGCGCGATACTTCTCGGCGATCAGCTCGAAGTGTCCGACCAGTTGGGCGATAGCCTCGTCGGGCAGGTCGTCGAACTTGGCGTAACCGGCCAGAGCCAGCAGGTCGTCGAGGTTGAGCTCGAGCACTTCCGCGAGGGATTGCAACGTCTCTGGTCGAGGCCTCGTGCTTTCACCCGATTCGATGCGCTGGATGGTGGCCCGATGAAGGAGGCCAGTTCGCTGAGCCACCTCATAGGCGCTCAGTTTCTGGTCGCGACGAGCTTGCCAAAGCGTGCGGCCCAGATTTGTAGCCGAATCGGTCATGTCATCCCCCAATTACTTGCACCTAGCGTCTCACGAAATGCGCGTTGGGGCAACGGTGGAATCGACAACGCTTTGGCAACGTTTGCCCGAGACTGGCGAGACGGCTCAGAGGGTGGGGTCGAAGACATGAATGCCACCTTGGACATCTTTCACCACCACCAGGCCGAAGACAAGATCCCTGGCCAGACGGCCGAGATCGAAACCGATGTAGCTCCGTAGCCAGGACGGTTCGAGCCGGTCTTTCAGATTGTTGTCATCGACAAATATTTGGGCGAACGCTTCCAGCGACTCGAAGTGTCCGAGATAGCCCTCGTCGACCGGCTCGACGATCGTTTCTCCAACTTCGGTTGGTTTGATGTGTGAGCCGTTGTCGACGGCCCTGGGGTTGGGTGTTTGTTCTTCTTGGTGTGTAGTCCTTTCCATCCCATGTTCCTGAATCCTGTCCATTAGTTGACTAAACGCTCCGGCACCTGGTCGAGTCGAAGCATCCGGTGCAGCCGCCACGACTCCGGTGGCAGCCGAGCCAGCACGTCGACGATCTGAGCTAGCCGGTGGTCGGTGGGCACCGCCCAGATCACTTGCGGAAACAGGCCGAGCCGGGCTTGTTCGATGCTGGTTTGGTAGTAGCGCTGGTAAGCCGCGGCTTTGGCACTGAGCGTTGTGGTCGCTTCGGTAGCACAGTCCACCTCGATGAAGCCGTAGTGCTCAAACTCGCCGCTGGCCAGCGCTACGTAGGCGTCGGGTTTGAGGGTGCCCAGAGCCGATGGCCGCCAGCAGTCCGGCTCGGCCGCGAACTCGATGAGCTTCAGCGTGCCGGTGCGTTCGGCCTCGACGCAGCTGACGTAGATCTCAGTTACCGCCAATCGGTGTTTGAGAAAGGCTCGACCGAATGAGTCCGGCGCCCGACCGGCGACGGAGCCGAGCAATCGCTGACCGACCACATCTAGGGCGTAGACAAAACCGTCTGACCCGGAACGCACGCCACCGATGCGTCGCTCCAGTCGGGCGATGACCCGCAGCTCACTCCACCGGTTGAGCCGTCGCCGGGCAGTTCGGCTCGGTCCCGCTTCGTCCCAATGCAGCCGGCGAAGTTGGCCGGCGGTGGCCAGCCGCAGTCGGCTCAGGCTGTCGAGCACAGCCCAATCGCTCACGGCTAGTCGCTCCCGGAGTTGGTCCAAACCACCCGAGCTCAGCCGCATCGCAACCCCCGTCCGCGCTCCGACACATAAGGATGTTTCGTTGCGCTTATGCCGCCAACCGGCCAATGCCAGCAGGGCAAACACCGATCCCGCCTCGACCCGAACGGACAACCGAACGGCCAGCTCATTGCTTCTCCCTAGGCCTTGGTCGTCGGCCAATAGGCGGCTCAATGGCCTCCACTGGCGGTCGTGGAATTGGTCGGCCGTAGCGGCGGGCAGCTGCCGTTCGGATCTCTTTGGCGTCGGCAGTCGGCGGCGCCAGCGGCAGCGTTCGACCAGTTACTGGCGGGCAGACTCGATCCGGCAGTGCGATGGTCGCCACGACTTCCCGCGATCCGAGTCCGCGCAGGTCGTCGTCGGTCAGATAGGACTCGAGATCTCGAGCGAGCACCCGAGCATCGGCCGAACCCAGACGAAAGATGACCCGGCTGCCAACGTTGGCCAGCACATCTCGCCGGGTCGAGTCGGGGCAGCTGGGCCAAGTACTGATGCGCTACGACTACTCCGACGCCCATGTTGCGGGCTTGGCTGAGCAGGTCGCCCAGGCCGATCGGCAGCCGCAGATAGTCCTGGAACTCATCGAGATAGATGAAGGCTGGGCGGCGGCGAGTGGGCGGAACTGATGCCCGAGCCAACACCGACCGCCACAAAGTGGACAAGAGCAGCGCGCCGATCAGGCCGGCGATCTCCTCACCCAAGACACCTTTGGGCAGTCGCAAGATGACGATGCGCCGGGGATCGGTGGCGTCGGCCCCGACAACGATCGCCTTCAAGTTGTCGGGAATGACGGTGGCGAATACCCCTCCGAAGAAACCCCAGGCGGCCTCGAACCCCGAAATCACCGCTTCAGTGGTCTGGGAGAAGGACAGCCAGACAAAACAATGACGGGAATAGCAGGCACAGAAGATCAAGGCTTGGCAACGGCGTTGACGGTCGGTGGCGGGGTCGAAGACCAGACCCATGTAGCCGAAGTCGACCTGACATTCCTCACCCGGCTCCCCGTCTGAAACCCGCACCGTCGCCTCTCTGCCCCGGCCGTGGCCGCACAACTCCTTGGCGTAGCGGTGCAAGGTCCGCTCCGGCACCACCACTCCCCTCCTCGAAAGCAGCTCACCGACCTTGACCGCGGTCAGACCGGCATCGAGCCACTGCTTGATCTGATCGTGATGGACCGAAAGCAGCCGCCAGGACTCGCCGTGGCCGTCGAATCGATGGGGACGAACCGCCTCCACCACCGAACCGATCAGAAAATCGGTGAGCTGAGACTCGCCCCCGTCACGGGAAAGCCCCAACTCCTCGGCGGCTCCGACATAGCGGCGTACCGTCTTCCGATCGACCCTGGCCAGATTCTCTGTCGCCCGAAACCCGTGGCCCGCAAGCCACAACCGCAACACCTCTCGAACCTCGAACATCGCGACCTCCCGGAATGCCATGCCGCCCCTCCTTGATCCGCTGAAAGAGAACGGCGGCAGTCCACCAACAACGGCGCCGGTGCTGGTGGATCTCCCCAAGAGGTGGTCCCATTACTGGCGGAAAGGTGGTCCCATGCTCCTGGCGGAACTCAGCTCAAGGTGGTCCCAACCTGGTGGCGGGCGACAGAACGTGACGGAAACGCCCAAAGCGCCGCCCGCCAGAGTGAGCAATGTTCGATCAAACGAGCGGGCCGCTTCACCATGGGCAGTCCGTAGGTAATCAACGAACGGGTCGTCAGGCAACTGACTCTGCATTCGCACCCCAGACCAGTTCGGCGCTACTGGCCACGTCCGGACTTGTTTTTCGTCCTGTCGGCGATCTGGTATGTCTGACCAGGCTCAGGCGTGGGAGGCAACGGCTTTCCCTTGGTCACGGTTCGTTCTCTACCGGTCCCCGCCGCGAGATCCCACGATCTTTATTGAGCAGATGCCGGTGCCTGCTCGCCGGGTTTGTAGTTCTTTGGCATTTTCTTGTCCTTGGTGTTTGGCATCACGCGCCTTCGCGCGATATCACGAGAACGCGAGCGTAGCACGTTCTAACTACACTCTTGTAATTACGCGCTTTGGGAGGGCAGATGGCGAAAGGTGCGGCGAGGCCACGAGGTACGGAGGACGAGCCAGAGTTCGAAGGTTGATTTTTGGGCTGACACCCCAGTTGGACCAGGCGCTTCGCAGGCGGGCTGAGTCCGAAGATCGTCCATTGGCGTGGTTGGTACGAAAGGCGCTCGAGGACTACCTAGAACCAGAGCTCAATCGATTGCCGGCGTAGCTTGGGGTCGATGGCTGCCCGGGCGTGTTGCGCCAATGATTGTTTGCGACTGGCTAACCCAGCAGCTGTTTGTTCTCGGCCCCAGCGGCCGTGGCGAGCCCGCCGCCTATAGCAACGATCGTCCCAAGGTCGCCGAGGTCGCTCAGCAACCACCCATAGAACATGGCACAGCCGAGGAAGAGTAAACATATCTGCCCGTTTTCTCTTTACCCATGGTTTCTCTTTTCGGTTCCTCAGACGTATCGGTAGACGTGGCGTGGAGGTTGAACCTGAAAGGACCTTTAAGCCCGAGGGCCACGTGCGCAACACTTGTCGCGGCTCAGGGACGGCCTGTTCGCAAGCGTTGCCGGGACGCGAGTCTTCAGGAAAGAAATCGACCTTGAGAAGTTGGCTAGCGCCATCGTTTTGATCGCGAAAGACCTAACCGCAAAGCAGATGGCTGAGGAGTCTGGGTCGAAGTCTCGACGCCGCACGCAAAAATCTGCCGGATGCGCGGGAATCGTCGGTCGTTCGACTTAGGAGTGGACGTCGGCCACCAAGCGACGGTGGCTGGCAGAACACTATCGCATTCAAACCATGGCAACACACCGAGACCGAGACGAGAAGAGATCGCTCCTTGGCGAGCCGATTGGAGCGAGTCGGGCACTAAAACTTGCGGTCTCGGTCGAAGACCTGGAGGAGTTTCGCCGTTCGGAGGCGGCGCAACGTCTCACTCGGCTCGAAGCCGACAGCGAACTGATGTTGCGATTGTCGGTGGAAGGCTTTGACGGCGTTGCCTGGCGTGAAGTGTCCCAAGCTTTGGTTGAATACGGATACACCGTGATGCGGGCCTGGGTCGCGACCGGTCAAGTCTTCGTGAAGCTGCGCGAACGGGGTCGAGGGGTTGCCGACCCGCCCCTAGGACGAATCCCTCGCGATGACGCCATCATGCTGGCGGAAGACTCAGTCGCGGATGGCATAGTCGATTTCCGTGATCGAGTGCTCAAGCAGGGCTATTGGGATCCTTCTAAGGGCGCTTCCCTGACCACATTTTTCATCGGCAACTGCCTGCTCTTTCAATTCCCGAACCTGTATCGAAGTTGGCGGAAAGACCGTATCGAAGCAATGCGATCAGATTCGCTGTCTGGCTTCGATGATGACATGCGCCCGCGACAGCCTTGGGCCGGTGATCCAGCCGTCGCGGTTGCGGATGCCGATGCAGCCTCGCGCAAGATCCGCCAGGCTCTCGATGTCGTTGAGGACCCCACGAACCAGGCCATCGTCTGGCTAGACGGTGAAGGCTTCGGAATTGATGAGATCGCCGAGACGCTCGGCCTTGGCTACGGCGCGGTCGAATCGCGCCTATACCGCAGTCGAAAGAAACTCAGGAGAGCTGGAGGGTCATGAGCCAAAAGCGAGAGTCCATTTCCCGAACCATCGGTAGGTCGTCTTTGGGTGCGCCGGCGGTTCGCAAGCTGCGGGCAAGGACCAGCGTGCAGCAACGCAGTCAAATTCTCCGCAAAGCCGCGAGTAAGGCGCGGGTTTCGTCGGTGGGTCGGACTAAGAGATAGATAAGAGGAAAGGATCATTCATGGCCAAACAACGACGTACAAGTCTTCGAGCCGCTAAGGCGGCGTCGAGGGTGCTGAGAAACCCCAACACCAGCCGAGCATCGAAGATCGCCGCCGGAAGTGCGTTGTCGCAGCGAGCGCCAAAGCGGGGGAAGAGATGACGTTCAATGGTGCGATTATTCGAGAGCAAGGCGTCACCTTCGGGATCGTCGTCGTCAAGCCGCATGTGCTCGCTGCTGGGACGCAGCGGAATCGCCTCGTGGTGCGGGCATCGAGGCTGGTCGGTGGGATTCCAACGATTCGGATGGCTCAGCAGCCCAATGGTCAGGCGCGGTACTTTGGCCGGAGCGACATCGTTCGATTCATGGCCAAGGTGCCGTTGGCTGCAGTCCCTTGGAAGAAATACCGGATCGATAACTAGCAAGGAATTGGACATGTCAAAACCAAACGTTTGGGTGACTCGTGACGGTGATGATTGGGTGGTCCGTCGGGAAGGATCGGAGCGCGCCTCAAGCCGTCATCAGACCCAGCAAGGTGCCCTTGATGCGGGGCGCGCTACTGCCGTCAGGTAAGAGGTGGAGCTGATCTGGCAGGGACGCGACGGCGAGATTCAAGGTCGCAACAGCTATGGCAAGGACCCATATCCACCGCGAGGATGAACGAGGAATACAAACGTAACTGGACAGCGCCTCGCCGAAGGACTCGAACTCGACCTCTTGCCAGATCGCCGCTTTCATTCGCATCACCAAGTCGCTTACGCCTAACTATCAGGTGGCCACCATCGGCCCTCACTCAGCTCAGCCACCTTCTTCGGATCGTGGCCGCGCCGGACGAGTTCGACAATTGCCAATCGCTGGAGAAAGGCGGATCGGTCCAAATCGTGCTCGGTGTACGCAGGAGGTTCCTGACCCGGGTAGACCGCGGCTGCTGAGACACCTGGGCGGGAACCTACCTCCGCTACCTCGCTATCGCTGAGCCCTTCGAACTCGTGGGCCGACCAGTGTTCGGCGGGCAGGTAAGCGTGATTATCAGACATAGCCTCAATGCTGAGCTCCTCGGCCGAGAGACGCGACTTCAAGTCGCTTGACCGGCAGCAGTCCATCTTCAACGCCGAGTAGGGGATCATGGCCACATCTCCGACCTTGTTGTGTGCTTCATCAACTTGCAACACCAAAGAGAACGTCATGCGAATGCTCCTGCTGCTCGTCGAGTGCCCAAGTTATCGCTTGAAGACTTCCAGTCGGGGTCGCGCCGGTCGACCATCGACCTGCGGAGGTCATTCAGCGACCTGACGCCACCCCGACGGATTCTGTTCGCTCGACGAAGCCTTGGGGTTCCAGCGAACACGTGTCTCGTTTCCGGCGAATCGTCAATAACGAGATCTGCGGATGAATCGATGGGTTGGCGACGCTCTGTCGTGGGTGCGGTTGTAGTTTGGGGATTAATCGTCTCAGCCGGGGCAATGGCCAATCCATCGCCCAATATTGAGACGCATTGTGTGATCTTGGTTGAAGGTCAGCGTCCAAGCGGAGAACTTATCGTTAGCAGACCCACTTGCTACGAATCACTACAGACGGACTTGAGCACCATTGACTTATGTCTCGGAGCGCCACATATTCGCCTGTCTGACCGATTTGCTGCGAAGCGGATGACCGCGCAACCGCATTGATTGGTGTCGGTCGCGGAACTTTCGTTAGCCACAATAGATTTAAGTGTCACGGGCACCAATCCGCGAGCCTCTCTACTCGATAGAGAAATCCGTTGACGTGCCGGAATCCCGTCTCTACGATCCCGAGAGCACCAATTTGGGGAGGTGTCTCATCACGCAAATCTCAAAGCGTCGATTCGGATTGCTGTTTGTTGCCCTGCTACTCATCGTGGTTGTTGCCGGTCAAGTGTC
>JACCTH010000097.1 GCA_013812505.1 Acidimicrobiia bacterium
TGGCTATACCACCACCCAAACCTAAGGTTCGCGTGGTGGTATAGCCACCAAAATCGCCTTAAGAAGCAGGGCTAGAAGCCGCGGCGGCTGGCCAGCCAGGCCCCGAGGAGGACGATCGCCGAGCCGAGCAGGCTGATCGGGCTTACTTGCTCGTGTAGCACGAAGAGCCCGAGCAGGATCGAGACGACCGGGATCAGGTAGGTGGCGACCGACGCTCGGGTGGCGCCGACCGAACCCGCCAGGCCGCCAATCAAGACATAGGCAACCCCCGTGCCGAAGATCCCGAGCAACAAGACCGCCAGCACCGGAACCAGCTCGAAACTCGATTCGTCGAGAGTGGTGAGGCCGAGGGGGGTGGTGAGGACGATGCCCACCATCTGCGCCCGCCAGAAGACCGGAAGTGATCCGTACTTCTGCTGGAGCGGGACGGCCAGGTTGAGCGCAAACCCATAACAGACCAAGGCGATCAGGATCAGAAAGACGCCGATCGCTTCCGACGGTCCCTCACCCAGGCTCGGCAGCGCGATCAGGACTGTGCCGATGAAGCCAAGCAGCAAGCCCCAGCGCTGGTTGCGGCTGGGTGGGCGATGGAGCAAGAACCACGCCACCGTTGCGGTGAAGAGCGGGTTGGCACCGTTGAGCATGCCGGTGAGAGCAGAGGTGACTCGTTCCTCGGCGAAGGGGAACATCGACAGCGGGATCGCCATCCAGATCAAACCCAGCAGAGCGATCCGGGGCCAGTCCTCCTTTGCCACCGGACAGCGGGTGGCCCCGAACATCGCTAACGCCAAGAAGCCAAAGATCAGGCGGAGCGGGGTGATAACCGCGGGGTGCAAGCTGCGAAGCCCGATCGCGATCAAGAAAAACGATGATCCCCAGATGGCGCCGATGCCGAGGAACTGGGCCCACTCCCGAGTCCCGAAAGCTCCTTGGGTGCGGCCTTCTGCAGTCGACAAGAATCTTCGGGTTGTTTGCTGTTCAGCCACAGGAGTGAATCATCTCAGACCAGGCCGGCGGCGCGGAGGACCGCGAGAGCGTCGACCGTAACCCACGGGTTCATTCTCTTTCTGTCCACTCCTCCCCAATCAACGGATGACTCGCCGGCACTGGACCCAGCCGACTTTGAGTACCACTTCGCCGCCGCCGGCCACCCGCCATCGTCGAGCCGCTTCGACTCGAGCAGGTCGAGCGCCGACTCGCAGCGGGGATCGGCGAGCAGCACAAGCTCCTTCATCGCCGTCAAGCCTCCGAGCACGTCGTAGTGCCAGTAGAGGGGATAGTGGAGCCGGAGGAAGTCGGACTTGATCGGCTTGCCGTCACCGCACCGGAGGAACAGCTTCCTCTCTAAGAAAACCTCGGCGGCACAAAGCGAGGCCTCCCGAGCCGTGGAATCCCCGGCCCATTGCGAATAGGCCGCCAGAGCCCGCATCGGATGGATCGTCTCCATGAACGACGACGTGTCGGCAGCAGGGGCCCGATCACAATTCCAGCCGCCGTCCGGCCACTGCCAGTGGATCAGCCGTTCGGCGAGCTGGTGCGCCCGCTCGTCGGCGAGTCCCAGCTTGAGCATTGCCCGAAGGGCGTTGCCCTGTTGCGATCCGCAGCGTCGGTGACGTCCGGAGATGACCGGGACGCCGTTCGTCCGCCGAGAAGCCTTCGATGATACGACGTCGTCTCGAAAGAACTGCGGTCCCAACCACCGGTCGACGACTTGGTCAACGAGCGGTTTCAGTTCCGTCGACCCGGCCGGATAGCCCAGATCGGCCAGGTCGGCTATCACCCAATGCGCTCCTCGCCACTTCCGGTAAACGGGGTCGATGACGACATTCTCCAGCAAAGACCTGACCCGCGGCGAACGGCGGACCTCACCTCTCAGCCGTTCCTGATCAAATCGATCGCGAAGCACCTCTTCGTGGACTCGAAGCCTGATCGACGGCTCCTCGCTTTCGAGGAGCTGCTGGGCGACTTCACGGTTCCCGGCCTTCATTGCTCCAACTTAGGCGAGTTTGTTGGGCGCGAACGGCGCTCCCTATTCTCGGCGGCGAATGGACCGTGTCGACATCCTGATCGTCGTCGGGCGGGTGCTTTTGGTCTTTGTCCTTCTCCTCTTGACCACCGTCTTCAACGTGTGGCTGGAGCGCAAGGTCGTCGCCGATATGCAGAACCGGGTCGGCCCCGACCGGGCCGGGCCGTGGGGGCTGTTGCAGACCGTCGCCGACGGGCTCAAGCTCTTCTTCAAAGAACAGGTGACCCCGGCCAAAGCCGAATACGGCATGTTCGCCCTGGCTCCGCTCCTGGCCATCGTGCCCGCCTTTCTCATGTTCATGGTCGTGCCTTTTGGCCAGCCGTTCACGATCGCCGGTCGCCTCGTCCCGCTCCAAGGCACCGAGCTGAACGTCGGTGTCCTCTTCGTGTTGGCGATGTCGTCGCTGGCGGTCTACGCGGTGGTACTCGCCGGCTGGTCATCGGGGTCGAAGTACCCGTTGCTCGGCGGAGTCCGAGCCACCGCCCAGGCCATCTCCTACGAGGCGGCGATGGGGTTGGCGATGGTTTCGGTGATCATGTTCGCTTCCACCTCGACGGTTGGCGGGAGCCTCTCGCTCTCTGACATCGTCGCCGGCCAGGCGGGCACCTACCTCGGTTTTGTGCCGCGCTGGAACATCTTTCCCCAGGTCGTCGCCTTCGTGATCTTCTTTCTGGCGATCATTGCCGAGACCAATCGGTCTCCGTTCGATCTCGTCGAAGCCGAACAGGAACTGGTCGGAGGCTTTCACACCGAGTATTCGGGGATGCGCTTTGCCATGTACCAGTTGGCCGAGTACTGCAACATCTTCTCGATGTCGGCGATCTGCGCCACGCTCTTCTTGGGCGGTTGGAACGGCCCCACCTTCGAAGGAGACGTCCCTACTTTCGTCTCGGCGATCCTGCCGACGGTCTGGTTCCTCATCAAAACCTACGCGATCATCTTCTCTTTCTTTTGGATCAGAGCGACGATGCCGCGGCTTCGCTACGACCAATTGATGCAGCTCGGTTGGAAGCGTCTCATTCCGGCAGCGCTCGTCTGGTTGATGGTGTCGACCGTTGCTATCTCAGTGCGCCAGTTCGGCTTGCCGTGGAATTGAGGAACTGTTGGCCGGCTTAGGTGCCTTTCTCAAGGGGTTGCGAGTCACCGGCAAGGTGATGGTCGACACCGTCTTCGGCGACGGGCTCGTTACCACCAAGTATCCGGAGGAGTTCCGCCCGAAGCCGCAGCGCTTCCACGGCCGGCATGTCCTCAACCGCTATCCGGACGGGATGGAGAAATGCATCGGGTGCGAGCTCTGCGCCGGCGCTTGTCCGGCGCGTTGCATCTACGTGCGCGGGCTCGACAATCCGCCTGAGCACCCGGTGAGCCCGGGGGAGCGTTACGGCTACGTCTACGAGATCAACATGCTCCGTTGCATCTTCTGCGGCCTCTGCGTGGAGGCATGCCCCACCGAGGCAATCACCATGACCCACCTCTTCGAGATGTCCACGTCGAATCGGGGTGATGCCATCTACACCCGGAATGAGCTATTGATGAGGCCGGACGGCAGCGTCCCCCACATGTTTCCCGAGGATCCATTGGCGAAGATGTCCGAGCTGGCCACCGCCGATGGCTGGGTGCGAGCCACAGCCCCGAGTGGGGTGGCGGCCTACGAAGGAGTCCAAGCTTGGCAAGGGACCCCGGGACCGGCGTCGTGGGCCCCCGAACCCACCCAGGAAGAACTTGACGCGTGACCCTGCCCCAAAATGGTTGAGCTAGTTGTGTTCGTCCTTATGGGGGGCGGCGCCCTCGCCGGCGGGGTCACCGTCATCAAGGCGCGCAACCCGGTCTACTCGGCCATGGGCCTCCTCGGCACCCTGTTCGCCATTGCCGTCTTGTACGTGATGCAACTGGCGCACTTTGTGGCGGCGGTGCAGGTGATCGTCTACGCCGGCGCGGTGCTGACGCTCTTTCTCTTCGTGATCATGATGGTTGGAGTCGACAAGGAAGAGGACGTCCGGGAAACCATTCCTCATCAACGCCGGCTGGCGTTGGCGCTCGGATTGATTGCTATCGGGATCGTGGTCAGCTTGGTTGCCAGAGGACGCTTTGCCTGGGTGCCGGTCGCCTCGGCCGCCGCTGATCCACAGGCCACGAACGGAACGGTGCAAGCCCTGGCCGAGCCCATGTTCACCGATTGGGTCCTGGCGTTCGAGGCGACGGCCCTGCTACTGACCATCGCCGCGGCTGGCACGATTGCGCTGGCCTCATTCCGTCGGCCGGTGGCGGATACCGCCGCCGAACGGACCGGGGTATGAGCCTTGTCGTCACCTCCGGCTGGTACATGACTCTGGCGGCGGTGTTGTTCGCCTTGGGCGCGCTGGGGATCCTCATCCGTCGCAACGCGTTGGTGATGTTCATGTGCATCGAATTGATGCTCAACGCCGTCAACCTCACCTTCGTCGCTGCTGGTCGCGCGCTCGGCAACCTCGACGGCCAGCTAGCCGTCTTTTTCGTGTTGGTGGTTGCCGCCGCCGAAGTGGTGGTCGGGCTAGCGATCATCGTGGCGATCTTTCGCCGTCGGCAATCGGCCTCGGTCGACGAGCTCTCTGAGCTGGCTGGTTGATGAGCCAGTTCCTCTGGATAATCATCGCCCTCCCGCTGGCGAGTGCGGTCTTTCTCCACTTTGCCGGCCGGCGGATCGGCGAGCCTCGCGCCGGATACCTCGCGACCCTGTCGGTGGCAGGTTCGTTCGCCCTCGCTTTGGGCGCGGCGCTTCCGTTCTTTCAAGGCGAATCACATGGCGTGACCGTCAACATCTGGGAATGGATGCCCGCCATCGGAGCGGCGCTCGAGATCAATTGGGACCCCCTGGCGGCGCTGATGACTCTGATCATCACCGGCGTCGGGGCTTTGATCCATCTGTACGCGATCGGGTACATGCACGGCGAGGCCCGCTTCACCCGGTTCTTCGTATACCTGAACCTCTTTGTCGCGTCGATGCTCACCCTCGTTCTCGCCGGCAATTTCGCCATGCTCTTCATGGGCTGGGAACTCGTTGGTCTGTGCTCGTTCCTGCTCATCTCGTTTTGGTCGACTCGGCCTTCGGCTAACGCTGCGGGCAAGAAAGCATTCGTCGTCAACCGGATCGGCGACTTCGGGTTCCTGGTTGGGTTAATGCTGATCTTCGCTACCTTCTCCACCCTTTCCTACGCCGGCATCTTCGAACGAGCCGAAGAGGTGTTGAGCCCGGGGATGGCGACGGCGATCGGTCTTCTCATCCTCATCGGCGCCGCCGGCAAGTCGGCCCAGATCCCGCTCTACGTCTGGCTGCCGGACGCGATGGAAGGCCCCACTCCGGTTTCGGCCCTGATCCACGCGGCAACCATGGTCACCGCCGGGGTTTACGTGATCGCCCGGTCAGCGGTCATCTTTGAAATCTCCCCAATTGCCGGACCGATCGTGGCTACCGTCGGCGCCGCGACGGCGCTCTGGGCCGCGACCATCGCCCTCGCCCAGAAGGACATCAAACGGGTCCTCGCCTACTCCACCATCTCGCAGTTGGGGTACATGTTCCTGGCGGTGGGGGCGGCGGGGCACGTCGCGGGGGTCTTTCACCTGATGACCCACGCGTTCTTCAAGGCTTTGCTCTTTCTCGGTGCCGGCTCGGTGATCCATGGGATGGCTGACGAACAAAACATGGAGAAGATGGGCGGGCTGCGCAAGGCCATGCCGATCACCGCCGTCACGATGTTGATTGGCACGATCGCCATTTCCGGGATTCCACCGCTGGCGGGGTTCTGGTCGAAGGATGAGATCCTCGGCGTGGCTTTTTCTCGGGGCGGTTGGTTTTGGGTGCTGTGGATCGTCGGGCTCGTGACCGCGCTGATCACTGCCTTCTATATGACTCGCCAGTTCGTACTTGTGTTTCTCGGAGAGCCCCGCTGGACCGAAGGGGTCCACCCTCACGAATCCCCGCGCACGATGACGCTTCCATTGATCGCCCTCGCCGGTCTCTCGATCGTCGGCGGCCTCCTCAACACGCCGTTCCGCACCGCCCTCGAGCATTTCCTGGAGCCGTCCTTCGAGCTCGTAGCGCTGACCCATCCTCCGGAAGGGCTGGGCATGTTCGTGCTGCTCGCCGGGCTTTCGACGCTGGCCGGCCTCGCCGGGGCCGGTGCCGCTTTTCTCACCTACAACCGCCCGGCGGAGCTGTGGGGTCGGTTCGAAGCCGCCTTTGGCAGGACATGGACGTTGTGGTCGGAGGGGTATCGAGTTGACGATCTCTACTGGGCAACGCTGGTCAAACCGGGGTTGCGTGCGGCCGAGGCCGCCGCCTTTCGGTTCGACACTCCGATCATCGACGGGGCCGTCAATGGCGCCGGCCGGTTGGTCCGCGCCGCAGCTTCCAAGGGACGTGGATTGCAGACGGGGATGGTGCGGAGTTACGGCGCCCTGTTCGCCGCGGGGACGGTGGCCGTGATCGGCTGGATCATCTGGCGGGGCGCCTGACTTGCTAACCGCGCTGATTCTCCTCCCGGCGATAGGAGCCGTGCTGATCGCTTTGGTTCCCGGGCGCCGGCGCGAGCTTTTCCTCCCCCTGGGGGTGACGATGTCGATCGGACCGCTGGCGTTGGCCGCCTTCGTCTTCACCTCCTTTGTCACCGGCGAGCCCGGTTTTCAGATGGTCGAACGAGAGGTCTGGTACGAGCCGTGGGGCCTTTCCTGGTATCTCGGAATCGACGGCATCTCCCTCCCTCTTGTCGCGCTCACCGCCCTCCTCGTCCCGATCGTCCTCGCCGCCTCGACCGCGATCACTCATCGGTTGAAAGAGTTCGTGATGTACACGCTGCTCCTGGAAGCGGGCCTGATCGGAGTGTTTCTCGCCCTCGACCTCTTTCTCTTCTTCGTTTTCTTCGAGGCGATCTTGATCCCGATGTATTTCATCATCGGGATCTGGGGAGGAGAGCGGCGGATTTACGCCGCCATCAAGTTCTTCCTCTACACCGCGTTCGGATCGGCGCTGATGCTGGCGGCGATCATCGGCCTGGCGGTCCTCTCTTCGCGCCAAACCGGCGTTCCCTCGTTTGCTTATACGGATTTGCTCGACGTCAGCCTCAACCCGACCACAGCCCGCTGGCTGTTCGGGGCATTCGCCCTCGCCTTTGCGATCAAGGTCCCGATGTTCCCGCTCCACACCTGGCTGCCCGATGCCCATGTCGAAGCGCCCACCGCGGGTTCGGTGTTGCTGGCCGCAGTGCTGCTGAAACTCGGCACCTACGGACTGGTCCGTTTCAACCTCGGTCTGTTCCCGCAGGCTTCTGTCGACTTCGTTCCGGTGATGGCGGTCCTGGCGGTGATCGGCATCGTCTACGGCGCGGTGGTGGCGATCGTCCAGCCCGATTTGAAAAAGCTGGTTGCCTACTCGTCGGTCTCCCACCTCGGTTTCATCGTTTTGGGAACCTTCGCCCTCACCTCCGGGGGATTGGTGGGCGGCCTCGTACAGAACATCAACCACGGAATCACCACCGGTGCCCTCTTCTTGCTCGTCGGCATGATCTATGACCGACGGCATACGAAGAAGATCGCCGACTTTGGCGGCCTAGCGCAGGTGATGCCGATCTTTGCCGGGCTCTTCCTGTTCACCACCTTTGCCTCGATCGGCCTTCCCGGGCTCAACGGGTTCATCGGCGAGTTCATGGTCCTGATCGGGTCGTTCCCCAGCCTTCCGATCTACACGATCATTGCTGCCAGCGGGGTGGTCCTGGCGGCGATCTATCTCCTCTGGGCGTATGAGCGCGCTTTCACCGGAGTTCCCGACAAACCCGAAAACCAGGCCCTTCTCGATCTCAACCTGCGCGAGAAGCTGGTGCTCGCCCCGCTGGTGATCCTCATGCTGCTGCTCGGGCTTTATCCGAAAGTTCTCCTCGACCGTGTGCAACCCTCGGCCGAAGCGATCCTCGATCGGATCGAAGCCACCACCAATTACGTCGTTCCCGAACCGGGGCGCCTCGAGCATGTGTTGCTGATGGAGGAAGGTGAATGATCCCGCCTCCCGAGATCAACTGGTTCGCCCTGCTACCGCTGCTCGTCCTCGGGCTGGGGGCCGCGGCAGTGCTGCTCGTCGATGTGCAGATGAAACCCCATCCCAAGTGGCTGGTCAGAATGGCGGCCGCCGTCCTGCTCGCGACTGCGGCCGGCGCGCTGCTCCAAGGATGGTGGCTGCGCCGATTGGAAGCAGGGGAGACGGTCGGGACGCCGCTCCCGTTCAGCGGGTTTCTGATTGTTGACCGCTATGCGATCTTTGGAACGCTGTTGTTGGCCGCGATCGCTCTCCTCGGTTTGGGCGCTGGTCAGCGATTCATCGTCAGCCTCGGGCGGCGAGCGGCGGAGGCCATCGCGCTGGTGCTCCTGTCGACCTCGGGGTTCATGCTGATGCTGTCCACTCCTCAGCTGGTGATGATGTTTCTCGGCCTTGAGATCGGCTCGATCAGCCTCTATGTGGTAGCCGGGTTCTCCCGCCAGGAGCGCCAGTCCGAGGAAGCGGCGATCAAGTATTTCCTGTTGGGCTCGTTTGCCTCGGCGATCTTCATCTATGGGGTGGCGCTGGTTTACGCCGCGACCGGTTCGTTGCAGCTCTTCGAACAGCAGGAACTGTTGTCCCGGGTCGCCTTTGTCAAGCCGGGGGTGCTCTTGATCGGGCTCGCTCTCCTGATTGTCGGCTTGGCCTTCAAGGTGACGGCGGCGCCATTTCACGGCTGGGCTCCGGACGTCTATCAGGGAGCGCCCGCGGGCATGGTCGGGTTCATGGCCGCGGCGGCGAAGGTCGGGGGATTTGCCGCGCTGGCTCGCATCATGGCCACTGCCTTTGAGGGCTACATCGAAACGTGGGCGACGGTGGTGGCCGGCATTGCCGTCCTCTCGATGATCGTCGGTTCCTTCTTGGCCGTGGTCCAATCCGACTTTCGCCGCTTGCTCGCCTACTCGGGCGTCGCCCATGCCGGGTTCATCCTCACCGGCATCGTCGCCGGCGAGGCCGGAATCGGGTCGATCTGGTTCTATCTCGCGGTCTATACCGTTCAGTTGGTGGGGGCGTACGCGGTGGTGGCGGCGGTAAGCGGCGCCTCCTCCGCCGGGTCGCCACTGGCCTCCTATGCGGGCCTGGCGAAGCGGCAACCGATGCTTGCCCACGCGCTCACGGTTCTCCTCCTGGGCATGGCCGGCATCCCGCTGACCTCGGGGTTCATCGCCAAGTTCGGGGTCTTTCAGGATGCGTTCCGGGCGGGTTTCGGATGGTTGGTGGTAGTAGCCCTGCTGGCTTCGGTGGTGTCGTTCTTCATCTACTTGCGCGTCATCGTGACCATGTACATGGAGGAGCCTCTCGAGGACCGGGTTCTGGTGCTGACGGTTCCGCTGCGGCTGGTGTTGTGGACGACGTTGGCGATGACGGTGGTTTTCGGATTGTTCCCGGTGCCGCTCCTGCGGTTGACCGCAATTTCGCTGCCGCTTTGAAACGGGCGGTCTTGGCCCTAAGCGTGGGTCTGTTGGCGATTCCGCTGATCGCCCGGGCGGAAACCACTCAGTCCGATTTCGTCTTGGTACGCGATGGCGAGGTGGTCACGGAGGACTTGATCGCCGCCGGCAACTCGGTCCAAGTCGATGGGACTATCCAAGGCGACCTCGTCGCTTCCGCCTTCGACCGCATCGTCATCAACGGTGAAGTGACGGGTGATGTCCTCGCCCTCAGCGGCCGGGTCGAGATCAATGGCACTGTTGGCGGCTCGGTTAGGGCCGCCGCCGGCACCGTCCTCGTGAACGGCGAAGTGGAAGATGACGTTGTTGTCACCGCCTGGACCACGACCATCGGAGCGAGCGCCGCTATCGGACGGGATCTCATCGTCTTTGGTCGCCATGGCGTGGTCGCCGGAGAAGTGAACCGCGACATCACCGGGCGATTCACCAGCCTCTCGCTCAACGCGATCGTCGACGGATCGGTGGAAGTCAGCGTGGGTCGGTTCACGGTGGGATCGGGAGCGCAGGTTTCCGGGGACATCGGCTACCGCTCCGAGCGCGAGGCGGTGATCGAGGCTGCGAACCCGGGTGGGGAGATCATCCATCGCACACCGCTGCGACCGAACATCCGGGTAACGGCGCTCCTGTTTCTCACCTACGGGTTGTTCGGGCTGCTGCTGTTGGCCGGTGGCCTGGCGGCCAGCCACTACTGGCCCGACCGCCTGGAGCGAGCAGTGCGGGCAGCTCGACGACCAGTTCCCACCTGGTTGGCGGGCGTTGGTGTGGCCTTCTCGCCGCTTCTCATGATGGGGCTGTTCGGCGGCTTTCTGAGCTTTTCTCCGGCCGCCGCGGCCATCCCCTTGGCAGTGGTGTTCTTACCCTTGGCTTTCGGTCTGGCCGGTTTGGTGTTCGTCGGAAGCTTGGCCGGAATGGTTCCGCTCGCCGGGGCGGTTGGTCGGGCGATACGGCTGCAACTTTCGCTACCCGGTGCGATCCTCATCGGGTTCTTGGTGATCGCGGTTGTCGCGCTGATCCCCTTCGTTCGCTGGCTGATCCCACTCATCGGGGTGCCACTCGGCCTGGGCTCGTGGTTGGGAAAGAACCCCTGAGCTCGGTCTTTCATCGGGCCACTGACCCCTTGCGAGCAGTGTCCGCCAGGGGGTGTTGGATCACCGACGCCAGCGGTCGGCGCTTCCTCGACGCGGCAGGAGGGGCGATCGTCACCGGCATCGGTCATGGTCGGGCTGAGATCGCCGAGGTGATCGCCGAACAAATGCGGAAGGTCGAATTTGTCCACGCTTCTGTCTTCACGACCGACGCTCTCGAGACCTACTGCGACTCGGTTGCGTCGCTGGTGCCGATGTCCGGGGCAAAGGTCTATCCCGTTGCCGGTGGTTCGGAGGCCACCGAAACGGCGTTGAAAATGGCGCGCGCCTACCAGCTGGCTCGTGGCCGTGAGCAGCGGACTCGGGTACTTGCCCGAGAGGGCAGCTACCACGGCAATTCCCTCGGGGCACTCGATCTCTCGGGCCGACCCGCTCTACGCAGGCCGTACGAGCCGTGGCTGGGGCGCTTCGCCCAAGTTCCCGGGATCGACGACCCCGACGTTCTCGAGCAGGCGATCACGGCCCGCGACGACGTAGCGGCCGTCATGTTGGAGCCGATCAGCGGTGCCTCCCGGGCCGGTGCGGTCCCTCACCCCGACTACTGGTCGGAGGTAGCCGAGATCTGCCGGCGCCACGACGTCCTCCTCGTCGCCGACGAGGTGATGACCGGATTTGGCCGCACCGGCAAGTGGTTCGGAGTGGAGCACTGGGGTGTTTCACCCGACCTCATGACAACAGGCAAAGGCGCCTCCTCGGGTTACTGGCCACTCGGTCACGTCATTGCTTCGGGGTCGGTGTTTGACACGATCCGGGCCACCTTCGTCCACGGCTTCACCTTTTCGCATCATCCGGTGGGAGCAGCCGTCGGACAAGCGGTACTCGACATCATTCGCCGCGAGAGCCTGGTAGAAGCCGCCCGAGCCCAAGGCGAGAAGCTCCGAACCGCGCTTGAAGCGATCACCTCCGATCGGATCGTGGAGATTCGCGGAAAGGGCCTCCTCCTGGGGGTGATCTTGATCGGTGACCGCGACGGAGTCGTCCGAGCAGCCCGCGAGGAGGGGCTGCTGGTTTACCCAGCGGCGATCGAGGCGGTCGTGTTAGGACCCCCGCTCACAATCGACGATCGGGAGATCGACCAGATCGCCGATCGCCTCGGGCGAGCCATAGCCCGCTAGGGGCTGGCCGGCGCTATACCTGGGCGCAGTTTCTCGTCCTAACTAGATTTCATCTCATGACTCTTGACGCCTTCGGGCGCCCGCTGCATGATCTCCGAATCTCGGTCACCGACCGGTGCAACTTCCGCTGCACCTATTGCATGCCCAAGGAGATCTTTGGCCGCGACTTCGAGTTTCTGTCGCGAGATCTGGTTCTCTCTTTCGAGGAGATCGAAAGAATTACTGGGGCCTTTGTGAGAGCCGGCGTTCGCAAGCTGAGGATCACCGGCGGTGAGCCGCTCGTCCGTAAGGGCGTCGAGGATCTGATCGCAAGGCTCGCGGCGATACCCGGAGTCGATGACCTGACTCTCACCACCAACGGCTCGCTCCTCGAACGCAAGGCCGCGGCTCTCAAAGAGGCGGGCCTGCAACGAATCACGGTTTCGCTCGACTCGATGGATGACACGGTGTTCATGTCGATGAACGATGTTGGTTTCCCGGTCCAAGCGGTTCTGGACGGAATCGAGGCGGCGTCAGCAGTGGGCCTCGATCCGATCAAGATCAACATGGTGGTGAAACGGGGTGTCAACGATCAGTCCGTGGTCGATGTCGCCCGGCACTTCCGCGGCACCGGCCAAATCGTCCGGTTTATCGAGTACATGGATGTCGGCACCACCAACGGCTGGCGGCTTGATGACGTTGTCTCCGGCAGAGAAATCGTTGATTCGATCGCCGCCGAGTTTCCTCTTGAGCCCGTCGACCCTGAATATCGCGGCGAGGTTGCCCAGCGGTACCGATATGTCGATGGCGGCGGCGAGGTCGGGGTGATCACCTCGGTTTCTCAGCCTTTCTGTGCCGACTGCACCCGCGCCCGACTCTCGGCCGATGGGAAGCTCTATACCTGCCTTTTCGCCACCAGCGGCACCGACCTCCGGGAGCTGATCCGGTCGGGGGCCACCGACGAGCAGCTCGATGCAGCAATCGGTCGGGTGTGGAGTGTCCGTCGAGACCGATACTCGGAGTTACGAAC
>JACCTH010000102.1 GCA_013812505.1 Acidimicrobiia bacterium
CAGCCGCATTTCGCCGCCGGGGCCGACATCAAGGGGTTTCAGGCCGCATACGACAGCGGGAGCGAAGAGAGATTGGCCTCGAGTTTGGTGGAGGCGGTTTGGATCCTTGATCGGCTGGAGAAACCGACCATCGCCGCGGTCCACGGTTATGCCCTCGGCGGCGGGCTCGAGCTGGCAATGGGCGCCGACTTTCGCTTCCTCGCCGAGGACGCTCGCGTCGGACAGCCGGAGATCAAGCTCGGCTTGATCCCGGGCGCCGGCGGGACCCAACGACTGCAGCGACTAGTCGGCTTCCAAAAGGCGAAGGACATCGTTTACACCGGCCGCCAACTGAGCGCGGAAGAAGCCCTTGCGATCGGTCTCGCCGATCGGGTCTTCCCCGCCGATTCGGTCCTCGACGAAGCAATGAAAGCGGCGGCCGAGTGGGCCCTGGGCCCGACCCGGGCGCTGACGGCGGCCAAACAGGCCCTGGCCGAGGGCAACAACCTTCCGTTGTCGGATGCGATGGAAATCGAAGCCCAGGCCTTTGGTGAAAGCTTTTGGACTCAAGATGCCCGCGAAGGGGTCGCGGCTTTCATTGAAAAGCGCGCCGCCAACTTCAGCGGACACTGAGCCGGCGCCGCACGATCCAAAGAAGGCCGAGAAAGCCGGTGGCCAAGAAACCCCGGACCCAAAAGCTGCCGTTGCTCTGCTTGGCGACGGCTAGCGGCAGGTCCGTAGCCGTCGTCGCAGCGATGGATGTCGACGTGGTGGCGATCGCCAGAGCAGTTGTCGGAGGTTGAATCGCTGCCGACGAGGTCGTGGTCTCGGGCGGCCGGAGTTCCTGCCGGAGGGCTTCAACTACCACGGCCAATCCGTCAACGACATAGGGGTAGAAGGCGTCGCCCGGGCAAGAAGTGATCGACATTTCCCGATG
This sequence comes from Acidimicrobiia bacterium, assembly GCA_013812505.1. GTDB lineage: Bacteria > Actinomycetota > Acidimicrobiia > Spongiisociales > ZC4RG35 > JACCTH01. The sequence continues at coordinate 917 of JACCTH010000102.1, forward strand.
GCCGGCGATAGTCGAGGTCTCGACCTCGACTCCGGCCTCCCAACGGTTCGATCCTCGGGAGACAAAGCTCACCATCGCCCCTGGGGCGGTGTCGATGCCGTGTCGATCCGCCATCCACCCCAACAAACGGCTGAGAGAGGCCAATGCCTCCGGGGTTGGCATCTCGGTAGTGAAGTCACCGACCAGACAGGCGAGCTGCGAGAAGCCCTGATTGCCTCCGGTGGCGTCGGCCATCACAGCACCTTCCACGGAGCCATCCCGCCCTTCCCAGATCTGCCCGAAACGATCGACCAAGAAGTTGTAGGCAATGTCACTCCAACCCCTCTCGGGGCCGGTGTGGAGGTCATAGAACCCACCGAGGATCGCGGGCACCTCGTCGCCGCCATAGCTGTTGGAGGTGGCCGAATGATGAACCAATAGAAACCGAACCTCCTCGGCGACAGGAGAATCGAGCTGTGGGCGGTTCTCGGCCCACCCCTCCCTTGGGATCACCTCCAATCCGTAGTCGGCCATTGCGATAGATGGTGAGCGGTGAATTCCGCGGAAAGGCACGAGCAGGAATTGCCGGCGGGTTGACATCATCAATCTGCAACGCCGTCGAGGATGGATCGGAGGCGCTTGAGGTTTTGGCGCCAGACCGTGGCGAGGATGGGGCGGCTGGCAATGGCCGTAAGCCCGCCGCCCAACCTCCAGGGGAAGCGGAGGTCTTCGGTCCAGGTGAGACGGGTGGCGCCGCCAATCGCAGCAAGCACGAACTCGCCGGTGCCTTCGACAGTTCCTTGGTGGAGGACCGTCATCCGTGTCGGAGGCTCCCAGGCCGTGACCAGCATGCGGTCGTTGAGTCGGAGTGGGCCGACCTTGGTGGCGACAATCATCTCGGTCCCCGTTCCCTGGCTTTGGTCGGTCGCGAACGTCAACGAATCGACGTCGCCCATCCAGTCCTTTTGGTTCTCGAGATCTGAAAGCGCATCCCAGACCCTTTGGAGGGGAGCGTCGAGGTTGATCGAGACCGTGATCGGGTGCATATGGGACAATTCTGCCGCATGCTCTACCTTGACCACGCGGCCACCACGCCTCTCCGCCCCGAGGCGGCCGCGGCCATGGCACCGTGGCTTGGACCCCAGTTCGGCAACACCTCGGGCAGCCACGCCATCAGCCGGCGAGCCAAGAACGCCCTTGAAGAAGCACGCGAGCGAGTCGCCACCGTTCTCGGGGCGAAGCCGGCAGAGATCGTCTTTACCGGCGGTGGCACGGAGGCCGACAACCTCGCCTTGATGGGCAGGGCCGCGGTTTCCGGCCAGGTAGTGACGACCGCGATCGAGCACGAAGCGGTCCTGGCCACATCCAGCTTCCTCGCAAGGTTGGGACGCGAGGTCGCGATCGTTTCGGTCACAAGCGAGGGCGTGGTCGATCCCGATGCCGTCCTCGCTGCCACCACCGGAGACACGGCGGTCGTTTCGGTGATGGCAGTCAACAACGAGACCGGGGCTCGCCAACCCATCAATGAGATCGCCACCGCGCTCGCCGAGCAGGGGATCCCCTTCCACACCGACGCCGTGCAGGCCTTCGGGAGCCAAGCGGTGTCAGCCTCACAGGCGGACCTGATCTCTCTCGCGGCCCACAAGTTCGGTGGCCCACAAGGCGTGGGCATCCTCTATGTCCGGGAAGGAACCCGGCTCGACCCGCTCTTGAACGGGGGCGGCCAGGAGATGGGCCGGCGTTCGGGCACCCACAACGTGGCTGGAATCGTCGGGATGACGGCGGCGATGGAGGCGGCCACGTCTGACCGGGCCCGTTTTGTTGCCGCCACTTCCGAAGCTCGGCAACGGTTCGAGGCGAAGCTGAGCGATCGAGTTGAGCGGACGATCCCCGTCGACTCCGCCGTTCCCCACATCTCCCATCTGCGGTTCGAGGTCCCGGCTGACACCATGCTGGTCCGGATTGACCGATTGGGCCTCGCCGCGTCGGCGGGGTCGGCCTGTCAGTCGGGGGCGACCACCATCTCGCATGTCCTCGAGGCGATGGGTGTGAGCCCAGAGACTGCCCGGCGCTCGCTTCGATTCAGCTTCGGCTGGACCTCAACCCCCGAAGATGGCGAGCAGGCGGCCGAGCTCGTCCTGGCGGCGTTGGAGGAAGGGCGATGAGAGTGTTAGTGGCGATGTCGGGCGGCGTCGATTCCTCAGTGGCCGCGGCGCTCATTTGCGAGGAAGGCCACGACGTGATTGGGGTAACGCTCAAGCTCTGGCAGGGGCCGCAGGGCGAGATGCCGACCGCCGGCTGTTGCACCCTGTCCGATTCCGAGGATGCCCGCCGGGTCGCGGCCCAATTGGACATCCCTTATTACGTCCTCGACTACACCGACCACTTCCGGCACGGGGTGGTCGAGAGGTTCGTTTCCGACTATCGCCACGGTCGGACCCCTAATCCCTGTGTGGAATGCAATCGGACAGTCAAGTTCAACCAGCTGCTCGAGCAGTCACAAGCCTTTGGCTGCGATTTGCTGGTGACCGGCCACTACGCGCGGGTCAGATCGGGCAGAACGCCGGAGCTCTGGCGCGGACTCGATCGGCAAAAAGACCAGTCCTATGTGTTGTCGATGCTCGGTCCCGACACGCTTTCCCGCGTCAGGTTCCCGGTTGGTGAGATGACCAAGACCGAGACGCGGGGGATCGCGGAACGCCTCGGGCTTCGAACCGCGCACAAAGCGGAAAGCCAGGAGATCTGCTTTGTTGGCGTTGGCAACTACCGGGACTTCTTGCGGCGCCACGATCCCGACTCGGTGGCGCCCGGTCCGATCATCGACGGCAAGAACCCGATCGGTCGCCATCAAGGGGTGGCTGGGTTCACCATCGGCCAGCGGCATGGTCTGGGGATCGCGGTCGGCGAGCCGCGGTACGTGGTCGAGATCAGGTCCCGCGATCGGGCCGTCGTTCTCGGCGACCGCGCTCGTCTCCAAGTCGACCGATTGGTGCTCGATGAAGTCACCTGGACCGGACTTCCGCTGACCAAGGGCGCGCCCGTTGAGGTGCAGTACCGGTCGCATGGGCAGGCGGTCCCGAGCAAGTGGAATCCAGGAGTAGTGGCATTCGAGCGACCGCAATTTGGGATCGCGACCGGGCAGACCGCAGCGCTCTATCAAGGGGACCGAGTGCTTGGCAGCGGCGTGATCGCCGCCACCGAACGCGCCGCATGAGCGAGGGGACCGATCGGATCGAGGCGCTACGTCAGCAGCTTCGCTACCACGGGTATCGATATCACGTCCTCGACGAGCCCGAAATCTCCGATTACGACTATGACCAGCTGCTGCGCGATTTGGTCGCCCTCGAAGAAGCCAACCCGCTCCTCATTACCCCCGACTCGCCCACGCAAAGAGTTGGCGGGCCTTTGGGCGATCTTTTCGCGCCAGTCCGCCATCTGCGACCTCTGTTCTCGCTCGACAACGTCGAGGCGGAGGCCGAGCTCGACGGATGGGAAGCACGGATGGAGCGCATCATCGGGCGCCCTCCCGGCGGTTTCTCCTGCGAGCTCAAGATCGACGGTCTCGCGGTCGTTCTCACCTACGAGCAGGGCAGGTTTACGCGGGCTGCGACCCGTGGCGACGGCACCACCGGGGAGGACATCACCACCAACCTCCGCACCCTCAAATCGATCCCGTTGCGGCTGTTCGGCGACCCGCCGAGGCTGCTCGAGGTGAGAGGCGAGGTGTACATGCCCTATCCCGCCTTCGAGGAGCTCAATCGCAAGCAGGGCGAAGCCGGGGCGAGGCTTTTCTCCAATCCCCGGAACGCCGCCGCCGGCTCGGTGCGGCAGAAGGACGCGTCCGTAACTTCCGGGCGCGATCTTGGCATCTGGGTCTATCAAGTGGGGCTGATCGAGGGCGGCCCGCCCCTCAAACACCATTCCGAGCAAATGGCTTATCTATCGAGCCTGGGGTTGCGGGTGAACGCGGCTTCGGCGCACGTGGCCGACCTCGAAGCCGTGAAGAAATACATCGCCGGGGTGGAAAGCGACCGCCATCAGCACGAGTATCAGACCGACGGGGTAGTGATCAAGGTCGATGATCTCGCCGAGCAACAAGAGCTGGGCTACACCTCGCACGCCCCTCGGTGGGCGGTGGCCTTCAAGTTCCCGCCCGAGGAGCAGGTCACGATGCTCCGTGACATCCAGATCAACATCGGTCGCACCGGGGCCGCCACTCCCTTTGCTGTATTGGAGCCGGTGCAGGTCGGAGGAGCCACTGTCACCTACGCGACCCTGCACAACGAGGACGAGTTGCAACGAAAAGACGTGCGGGTGGGTGACAAGGTGATCGTCCGGCGTGCCGGGGACGTCATCCCCGAGGTGGTGGGCCCCGTGGTCTCCGTTCGCAGCGGAGCCGAGCAACCGTGGTCGATGCCGGCCGAATGCCCGTTTTGCGGACACCCGATCGTGCGGCCGCCGGGAGAGAAGGTGGCTCGCTGCACCGGTGGCTTCGAGTGTCCTTCGCGGGTGCGGGAATGGCTCTTCCATTTCGCTTCCCGGGGGGCGATGGACATCGAAGGTATGGGCTACAAGACGATCGACCTCTTCCTGCGCGAAGGACTGATCAAGGATCCGGCCGATCTCTTTCTGTTGCAGCCCGACCAACTGTTCGGTTTCGAGGGTTGGGGTGAGATCTCGGTCCGCAACCTGCTGAATGGGATCGACGCCGGCCGTGACCGGCCGCTGGCACGGCTCTTGGTAGCTCTCGGAATTCGTCACGTCGGCGGCATCGCCGCCCGCCAGCTCGCCCGGCGTTTCGGCAGCCTGCCGCGACTGATGGCGGCGACCGCCGAGGAGATCGCTTCGGTGGGCGGGCTCGGCCAGGTGATCGCCAACTCAGTCCGCGCTTGGTCGATCGACCCTGACAACATCGCCCTGGTCGAAAAGCTCCAGGTCGCCGGAGTCAGCGTGGCTGACGAACAAGGCGAGCTCGACTCGCTTTCTGACACATTGGCCGGGATCACGATCGTCGTCACCGGCACCCTGGTCGGCATGACCCGGGAAGAGGCGGAGGCCGCCGTCGTCGCCCGCGGCGGGAAAGCCGCGGGCAGCGTTTCTCGCAAAACCTCCGCCCTCGTGGCAGGCGAGAACCCGGGGGCGAGCAAGGTTCAAAAGGCCGAAGAAGCAGGCGTGCTGGTCATCGACGAGCCCCGCTTCCAACGCCTTCTCACGGACGGTCAGAGTGCGCTCGAATAGAAAAACCCGCGAACCCAGGGTTCGCAGGGACACTATGTATCCCTACGAACCCTGGGTTCGCAAAAAGTTGGTGGCTGCCATGCTTGTGGTTGCTTGCGGTGCCGCCGCCACCGGCGAGTACGAGCTCATCGAGCCGGTGGATCTCGGAGTCGACCACCTGAGCCAAGAGGTGGTGCAAGCTATCGTTGAAGGAACGCTCGAACCTCCGGAGTACAGCTCGGTTCCGGCCGCTTCTGGGACCCATGCCCCCTCGCCGACTCCCTGCGGGGTCTACCGCCAGGAAGTGCCCGAGATCTTCAACATCCATGCTCTCGAGCACGGCGCGGTCATTTTCTACTACCGAGCAGACTTGCTCGAGGAGGAGCAGAGAAACGAGGTCGAGGAGTTGGCCCGCGAACTAAGCACCCATGTGATTGTGATGCCGTTTGCGGAGATGGAGGAACCAATGGCTTTGGTGGCGTGGGGAAAGCTCGCCCGAGTGGCGGCGTTTGACCTCGAAGCGGCGCGTTCGTTCTGGGGAGAGTTCGCCCAGCTCGGTCCCGAGGCGGGCATCGCCTGCGACCTCGCGGTCGACGAAGGACAAGGCCAATGAAAGTCAACCCGGTGCTGCTGGCCCTGGCCCCGAACCAGATCGGGCTCCTGCAAGAGTTGGCGAGGAGGCGACGGGCAGCCGGGGAGCGGGTGCTCGATTTTTCGATCGGTGATCCGCTCGAACCAACGCCGCCTTTCATTCCGGAGGCGCTGCGTCGCGCGGTCCCGTCGGTTTCGCAATACCCGACCACGCCGGGGCTGCCGGAACTGCGCGAGGCCGTGGCCGGATATGTCAAGCGGCGTTTTGGAGTCGAGGTCGACCCCGAAACCCAAGTCCTGCCCACCTCCGGAGCGAAGGAAGCGATCTTCTCGTCCGCGCTCGCCTTCGTCGACCGCCTCCGGGGTGATCTCGTTGCCTGGCCGACCCCTGGGTATCCGATCTATGAGAAAGGAGCCGTGCTGGCCGGCGCCGAGCCGCGCCTGGTACGGCTCGGACCAGACTTTGTGTTTCGTGCCGACGACCTCGCCGAGGACGAATGGGCCCGGGCGGCGATGGTTTGGGTCTGCTCGCCACACAACCCGGCCGGTTCGGTCACTTCCCGGTCAGAGCTCGAGGAGCTCATGGCCGAAGCTCGAAAGGGCGAGGCCTGGCTCTGCTCCGACGAGTGCTATGCCGACCTTTACGAAAACGATCCGCCCACCTCGGTGTTGGAAGTCGCAGGCCCGACCTCGACCGGAGCGCTTTCCTTTCTCTCCCTCTCCAAGCGCTCAGGGATGACCGGATACCGCTCGGGAGTGATCGTGGGCGACGCCGAAGCGATCCGTTGCCTCAAACGCCTCCGCGGTTACACCGGGACGGCCTCCCCCGAGTTCGTGCAGCGGGCTGCCATCGCAGCCTGGAATGACGACGACCATGTTGTCGAGCGAAGGGAGATCTTCCGCCAAAAGCGGGCGATCCTCCGCGAGGCATTCGAAGCCTCGGGGATGACGGTGGTGGGGTCGGTGGCAGGGATCTATCTGTGGGTAGCCGTTCCCGACGACGTTGAGATCGCCAACCAACTGCTCGAGGAAAACATCCTCCTGACGCCGGGCCGCGCTTTTGGCCCCGGCGGCGAGGGCTATGTGCGCCTTGCCCTCGTGCCAACCGTTGACGAATGCGATGAAGCCGCGGCAAGATTGAGCAAATGCCTCGCCAACTGATCGAGAAGGCTTTCGCCGGCGAGGTCGAGTTGGGAGAGGCGTCCGCCGCGGTCGAGGAAGCGATTGCCGGGCTCGATTCGGGGCGCTACCGGGTGGCTGAGAAGATCGATGGCGACTGGCAGGTAAATTCTTGGCTCAAACAAGCGATTCTCCTTTACTTCCGGCTTCGCAACATGGAAACCATCAACGTTGGTCCGTATGAGTTCCACGACAAGATCCCCCTCAAGACGAACCTTGCTCGCCAGAAAGTTCGTCTCGTCCCACCCGGTGCAATCCGCTACGGGGCGTTTTGCGAGCCGGGAGTGATAGTCATGCCCGGTTACGTCAACATCGGCGCCCACGTCGGTTCGGGGACTTTGGTCGACACGTGGGCGACCGTGGGGTCGTGCGCGCAGATTGGTCGCAACGTGCACCTGAGTGGAGGAGTCGGCATCGGTGGCGTCCTTGAACCTCCCGGGGCGCGGCCGGTGATCGTCGAGGATCACGCGTTCATCGGTTCACGTTCGATCATCGTGGAGGGAGCGGTGATCGAGGAAGGGGCGGTGCTGGGTGCGAATACTGTCATCGCCGCCAACACGCCGATCATCGACGTGACCGGCCCCGAGCCGGTCGAGCATCGAGGTCGAGTGCCGGCTCGTTCCGTGGTCGTGCCCGGGACCAGATCCAAGAATTTCCCCGCCGGTAACTTTCAGCTTTCCTGCGCACTAATCATTGGTCGGCGAACCGCGGCCACCGACGACAAGACTGCACTCAATGAGTTTCTCCGCGAGATGGAGGTCAACATATGAATCTGGTCGAGACTCTGACCTGGCTGGTCGACACCTCCTCCGAGACCGGCGACGAAGGACGGCTCTGCACTGAGATCGCTGCCCGCCTTTATCAGACATTCGGTCGTGAGTCGGTCGACCGCGTGGGCAACTCGCTCGTCGTCGGACCCCGCGACAGCGAGGCCCCGATTTTGTTGGTCGGCCATATCGACACGGTCCCCTCCCAGGGCCAGTCTCCGTCGTACATCGACGATGGGCGGCTTCATGGGTTGGGCGCCACCGACATGAAGAGCGGGGTAGCGGTGATGCTGCACCTGCTCGAAGATCGCGAGGTGCGCCTGCGAGACCGCGATCTCATTGGAGTTTTTTATGCCGGTGAAGAGGGGCCGGCTGATGGCAACGAGTTGGAGTCGGTCCTCACTCGTGCTCCTTGGCTGAGCCACGCCGAGTTTGCGATTGTGCTTGAGCCGAGCGACGCCGAAGTGCAGATCGGTTGCAACGGCCTGCTCAATGCGCGGGTGGCGTTCGACGGGGTTTCGGCACACTCGGCCCGACCTTGGTTGGGGAAGAATGCGATCACCAAGGCCGGGAGTTGGCTAGCAGCGATGCATGACCTTGAACCCGAGCCCGTGGAAATCGATGGGCTCATCTATCGGGAGGTGATCTCCGTCACTCGCGCCGAGGGTGGGATCGCAAACAACATTATCCCCGACCGCTTCGAGCTCAACGTCAACTATCGATTCGCCCCCAATCGCTCGATCGAGGAGGCGACCGACCGGCTTCGCCAGGTTTGCGACGGTGTCGACGAGTTTGTGATTGCCGACGCGGCTCCGGCCGGGCCGATCGACATAAATCACCCGATCCTGGACCGATTGCTTTCGGTTTCGGCGGCGCCGCGTGCCGCCAAACAGGGGTGGACCGATGTCGCTCGTTTGGGAGCCTATGGAATCCCCGCCGTCAATTACGGGCCGGGGGAGACAGGCCTGGCGCACAAGAAAGAGGAAAGCGTGCGCCTCGACGACCTCGAGTTGGTTTTCTCCAATCTACGGACGGTCCTATTGGATGCGGAAAGTCCAAGTGAACTCGCCGGGGCTTGGTAAACCGCCTAGCGAATCCCACACGATCCGGATTTCATGGTCGCCGGGAGTCCAGTCCGGGACGACGACGCTTTGCGGGCTCGGCTGCCAGCGGTGGACGCCTGTCGGCTCGACGAAGACGACCTCGTTTTCCGGCAGCAGGAAGCCGTCCAGATAGATCGCGGCCCGATAGCCCGCTTCGAGGTCAACTTCGAGAATGGCTTGAGCAAGGGCACGGTCGCCCGGGTGGGGCGTCAACGACTCGATCGGGGCTGGCAGCGGGGCTGGCTCGTTGCCTCCGCCGAAGGCGACGGCCAGCGCCACCACCGCCACCACAACCAACCCGATCCCGAGATAGGTCACCCGATAGTTGCCGCGCACCGTTCGTTTCTATCACGCAACCTGGATTAGTGGCGAAGCCGGGGGGGCGTTTTCTCTCGCGCGAGCAGTTGTTCCTTTGGCGCGCCTCGAGATTGAACAGCCCTTTGGCGCGTCAATCGACCGCCCCCCTCCCGCTTCGGGTTCTCCCCCCCGGGGGGAGAACGCTTCGGGTTCTCCCCCCCGGGGGGAGAAACGGGGATCAGTCGCCGGAGATCAGATAGCTGAGTCGTCCGTCCTCGGTGATACCAACCCGCAGCCCGAGATAGCCGATGTCATCGCGCTGCTTGTACATCAGATCGAACTCGGCGGCGCTGAGAATGCCCGACAGCTGTTGCCAGTCCTCCTCGCTGTTGGTGACGAAGACTCCCGGCCAGGCGTAAATCCCGTCCACGAGCGCCGGCGGTGTGTTGAGGATGCGGACGGTCATCGGCATGATGTCAAACCCGAAGCGGGCGTTCCGCACCCAGGTTTGGACGGGGTGTTCGTCCCCGCCATAGGTAAAGGCTGCGCCATCCTCACGGACGACCTCGGCCAAGGCCTCGAGGTCGCAAGTCTTGGCGAGGGTGAAGACCTGTTGGAACTTTTCCTCGACCGGTGCGGGCAAGCCGGTTGGCTCCGGATTGGGGACATCCAGCACTGTGCAGGGCAGCTCACCCATCCCCGAACCAAGCCGGGGGTTGGCTGCCAGGTGGATGCTCGGCAGAAATGCAAAGGTCCCGTGACCTTCTGAATAGCTCTCGGTCTCGACGAATTCGTCTCCGCTGAAATCGCCCACGCGAATGATGTTGCCGCCATACGCCACTCTTGATGCTGCCTCGGCTTCGACTTGCCAGCCTTCGATGATCGGCGTGCTCGCCTGTTCGCCGGTCTCGAGATCGATCCGGACGAGTTGCCGTTGGGAGTCGATATCCGACAAGGTGAACAGATAGCCATCGGCGAGGGCGATGTCATTTTGGACGCCAGGCCCGCATTCGCTTGCCCAGTCGGGGGTTGGCAGGGCTGTTCCGGCGGTGTCGTACAGCGCGTAGCCTCCGCAGTCGCCACCCAGGCTGAGGACGAGCAGTCCTTCGGAAACCGCCGCCGATCCCAACATCGGGGTCGGGCCCACCACGACCCGACTGTCGCTCCCGTCGAGCCCGATGGCCCTGATCGAACTCGACCCGGCGAGATCGTCGAGACGGTAAAAGACCGAGCCCTGGTCGACCTCGAGTGGGGTGATGACTCCTCCACCCTCGGGGGCTACGAGGGGCGAAGGCATGCTCGCTCCGGCCCCTAGCCACATCAGGGTTCCCTGCACCCAGGGGAGAGGGGTGACTTCGTGGGTGAAGACCAACCCTCCTTCGCCATCGGAGATGGCCCAGGAAATGGACTGGTGGTAAGGATCACTAGTCAAGAAGGCGGTTTCGCCACCAGGGGAGTACACACCGAGTCCGTCGATCGAGGCAACCGCCACGATCTCGTCGGCCATCATCACGGGAACAGCCGTCGTCTCGACGCTTCCGGGTGCGCTGGTCACCGGAGGCACAGGCCCAAGCGTCGTGGCAACGTCACTCGCCGGTTCGACGGGGCTGGCAAGCTCGATGGCGTTGGCCGCGACCACGACGACCCCCAACGCCAGCGCCCCGGTGACGATCATCGCCAGTCGCTGCCGCCGACGAGTCGCCCCGCGTTCCATCGCCCGGCGGTATTCACCTGGGTCGAGGGCGAGCCGTTCGGCGGTGTCGTGCAGCTCGTCGCGGATTCGCTTTTCCAGGCTCATGGGTTCCCCTCCAATTGGACGCGGAGTTCGTTCATGGCCCGGTGCAAACGGCTCTTGACGGTTCCGGGCCGGATGCCGAGGGCGTCGGCTACGTCGTCGGTCGACCAATCGAGATAAAAACGCAAGACCACAACCGACCGGGCTTCGAGCGGGAGCGCCATCACTGTCCGCTCGAGATCCGGATCTGAGAACGTCAATTCGGTCGACAATTCCGGCGGTTGATCGGAGAGAATCTCCCGCTTGCGTTTTCGGAGCCGGGAGCGCGCCCAGTTGAGCCCAACCCGGTATACCCAACCCGCCTGGTTGTCATAGGTCGAAACGGTGCGCCAGCGTTGGTAGGCCCGCACCATCGCCTCGTCGACGGAGTCGGCGGCAAGATCGGAGTTACCGAGGGTCAGGGCCAACGCTCGAAATATGTGCTGACGGTTCGTTTCGTAGAACGCCTCGAATGACCCGGTGGCAAAGCGGACTACCGGAATCTCACCGGTGTCGACCGCCATCATGCTGGTTTCCGTTGGATCCGGATTCTCCGGGGCACGCTCCCTAGACGCCTTGGAGCTCTTCCTGGTTCTCACCAATTTGACCGTAGCGACGGTCAGTCCAAAGGTCAGAGATCCATTGCACGCACGAAGAAGGTGGCCATCTCATCACGGGTCAGAATCCGGCTGGGGCAGTAGAGGCCGGGGTCGTCGGGGTCGCAGCCGATGGTGATCCCCGCCTGATAGAGAGCGTTGATCGCAGCCTCGAACCCCGAGCTGTCGTCGTCGGTGAAGTAATCCGTTGTCGCCGGCGCCAGCCCGAAGGTGCGAGTTAGCAATTCGGCCATCTCGTCTCGCCGCAGGCCCTCTTCAGGGCAGTACGCACGGTCGCCGCACCCAAAACCGATCCCGGATTGGGTGATGCTGTTGGCCGCGGCCTCGTAGATCGAACCGTTGTCGTCGTCATAGTGATCTCCAGTGGCGGCCGGCAGGTCAAGCAGTCGGTCGATAAAGAGCGCAATCTGTCCTCGAGTGATCGGGGCGAGCGGGCAGTAGAGGCCAGCGCCGCAGCCAACGGTGATGCCGTTGGCAAAAAGAATTTCGATGTTGGCCTCATGCGGATTGCCATCGTCGTCGGTGAAAGTGTTGACGGCTGGTGTAACCGCGACTCCGCCGGGGGCGCTCAGGTGCGGGGCGGCGAGAAGGTAGGTGTAGGGGTTGATGGGAACATCGTTGAGACGGATCTCGAAGTGAAGGTGGGGCCCAACCCATTCGGCGTTGCCGCTGTCACCCACCCAACCGATCAGCTGACCCTGGGTGACAACCGTCCCCTCGGTGACGGCGAGGCCCCAGCCGAGGCCGTCGTCGGTGCCGGGGGTGTCGTTGTTGAGATGGATGTACCAAGTCTCATAACCACCCCCGTGGTCAAGGGCTAGATAGCAACAGGTGGTGCCGATCCACGTCACGACCCCATCGGCGGCCGCGACCACTGGCCAGCCCTTGATCCCGTTGGTCATGATGTCGGTCGCGCCGTGGGTCCTTCCCCCACTCCGCGGCTGATAGAAATCGTCGATAAAGGTGACGGGCGAGCCCACCACCGGAAAGACGATCTGGTTGGGATCGAAGGGCTGGCCGGGCACGAACTCGTCGGCAGCGGCCCCGGGTGCGATCAAAAGCAGGATCGCGACTGTCAACACGAGGCCGACCCGGGGTCGGGTTCTCTTCCACTCCACTAAGGAGAGTTCGGCAAATGGCCGAAATTTCTTGAGCATGGAATCCCCTCTCCGGTACCAGCCAGCCCGGCGCCAGCCGGGACAGCTAAGTCTCCTGATCTCCTCGCCGCAACCCGGACTTACACTCTTCGACCCGAAACATCCCGAAATGCCTGTAGAAATCGACATCGCCCACGTCGCCCGATTGGCCCGCCTCGCCCTCAGCGAGGAGGAGCTTTCGACCTATCGCAGCCAGCTCGGAGTCATCCTCGAGCACGCCGCCAAGGTGCAATCGGTCCCTACCGAGGGGCTTGAGCCGACCGCGCATCCGCTCGGCCTGCTCAACGGCTTTCGGGAGGATCTCGTCCGTCCGTCGCTTGATCGAGACGAAGTCCTGGCCGCGGCACCCGACAGCGCCGACGGCTACTTCGTCGTCCCCCCGGCCCTGGAAGGCTGATGGCCGACCTCGCCGACCTCACCGTCGCCACGGCGGGCGAGCGTCTCGCCACGGGGGAAGCTTCGGCGGCCGACCTGCTCGACGCCGTTATCCGGAGAGCATCGCTCACCGAAGCCGAACTGCATTGCTACGTGACGATCGATCACGACGGCGCTCGCCGCGCCGCCGAGGAGTCGGACCACCGCCGTTCCCGAAGTGAGAGCCGCGGACCGCTCGACGGAATCCCGCTCGCGCTCAAGGACAATTTCTGCACCCGCGGGTTGGAGACCACTTGCAGCTCGCAAATTCTTTCGGGATATCGACCTCCTTACGACTCGACGGTGGTAGCTCGTCTCCGCGACGGCGGAGCAGTGATCGTCGGCAAGACCAACCTCGACGAGTTCGCGATGGGCTCGTCAACCGAAAACTCCGCCTTCGGTCCCACTCGCAACCCTTGGAACCCTGAGCGCGTCCCGGGGGGAAGCTCGGGGGGCTCGGCGGCGGCGGTCGCCGCCGGTTCCGCATTGGCTGCCTTTGGTTCGGATACCGGGGGATCGATCCGCCAGCCAGCCGCCTTGTGTGGGGTCGTCGGCTTCAAACCGACCTATGGGCTGGTGAGCCGCTTTGGTCTCGTCGCCTTCTCATCGAGCTTCGATCAGATCGGTCCGCTGGCGCGATCGGTTGCCGATGCCCTGACGTTGTTCGAAGCGGTGGCGGGCCATGACCCCCTCGATGCCACCTCCTATCCGGGGACGGTGCCCGAGGCCCGGCCGAGCCTCGAAACGGGTGTCAAAGATGTCCGCATCGGCCTCGTCCGAGAGTTGAGCGGCGAGGGCTACGAACCGGCGGTAACGGCGGCGACGAACGACATGGTCGCTCAGCTCGAGGCGAGCGGGGCAATCGTTTCCGAAGTCTCACTGCCTTCCTTTGCCATCGCGCTTTCGGCCTACTACCTGATCGCCCCGGCCGAAGTCTCAGCCAACTTGGCTCGCTTCGACGGGGTGCGCTACGGGTTGCGAGTGACGGGAGAAACCGTCGAGGAAATGATGGCCCGCACCCGGGCCGAGGGATTCGGCCCCGAAGCGACCCGGCGGATCTTGCTTGGCACCTACGCCCTTTCGGCGGGTTATTACGACGCTTTCTACGGCCAGGCGCAAAGGGTCAGGACCAAGTTGATCAACGAGCTGGCCAACGTGTTCGAACAGGTTGACGTCCTGGTCTCGCCGGCCAGTCCCACCACCGCCTTCGAGCTGGGCGCCAAGACCCAGGACCCGTTGGCGATGTATCTCACCGATGTCTGCACGATCCCCGCCAACCTGGCCGGCACTCCGGCGATCTCGATTCCCGTCGGCCTCGACGCTGACGGTCTGCCAATCGGATTTCAAGTGATGGGCCCCGCTCTCGGCGAGGCCCGGCTTTTCCAGGTGGCCGCGGAGGTGGAACGCCTCGCTACCTTCGATCATCGACCGGAAATTTTGGCCGCCGCCGGTGATCGCCTGTGACCGACTGGGAGCCGGTGGTCGGAATCGAGGTCCACGTCGAGCTCAAGACGGCTTCGAAAATGTTCTGTGGGTGCGCCGTGAGCTTTGGCGAAGACCCGAACACCAACATCTGTCCGGTCTGTCTCGGACTACCCGGCGCCCTTCCGGTGGCCAACGCCGCCGCGCTCGAGTCGATTGTGCGGATCGGACTCGCACTCCACTGCCAGATCGCTCCGCAGTCGGTATTCCATCGCAAGAACTACTTCTATGCCGACCTCCCCAAGAACTTTCAGGTGAGCCAGTTCGATTCGCCGGTCGCGATCAACGGCTGGCTCGACATCAACCTCGACGGCACCTCCAACCGCGTCGGGATCGAGCGGGCCCACATGGAGGAAGACACTGGCAAGAGCTTGCACCAAGGCGGCGGGGGCCGAATCCACTCCGCCACTTCGACCCGTCTCGATTTCAACCGGTCCGGGGTGCCGCTGGTCGAAATCGTTTCCCGACCGGACCTCCGCTCGGCGGCAGAGGCGCGGGCCTATGCCCAGGACTTGCGGGCTTTGATTGCCGAGCTCGATGTTTCTGACGCCCGGATGGAGGAAGGCTCGATCCGCTTCGATGCCAACGTCTCGGTCCGGCCGGTGGGAGCCGGCGAGCTGGGGACCAAGGTTGAGATCAAAAACATGAACTCGTTCCGGTCGCTGGAGCGTGCGGTTGCCTCGGAGATCGAACGCCAGATTGCCCTGCTCGAGGGCGGCAGCAGGGTTATTCAGGAGACCCGACATTGGGACGAAGAGGCCGGATCCACCCGGAGCATGCGGACCAAGGAGGGCAGTTCCGACTACCGCTATTTCACCGAACCCGACCTGTTGCCCCTGGTGTTTGCCGCCGACACCGTCGACCGGCTGCATTCCGACCTTCCCGAGCTGCCGGCCGACCGGCGAAGCCGGTTCGAAGGAATGGGAGTGGCTGCGGGCACCGCCCGGGTTTTGGCGATGACCGATCCCGAGCTGCGGAGGATCTTCACCGAGGCAGTTGCCGCGGGCTCGGATCCGATGACAACGGCCATCTGGGTCACCGGGGAACTGACCGCCGTCTTGCGCAAGACGCCTTCGTCGAAGGTTGCCGGGGTTGGGTTGGCGGGCCTGTTGGCGATGGTCAAGGAGGGAAAGCTCTCATCATCGGCGGCCAAGGAAGTGCTCACCGAGATGGTGGCGAGCGGCGACGAGGCTTCAGTGGTCGCCGAGCGGCTCGATCTGCTCTTGGTCTCCGATACGAACGCGATCGAAGCGGCGGTCACCGAGGTCCTGGCCGCCCAACCCCATGCCGTCGCTCGCTATCGGTCGGGGGAGGAGAAGGTGATCGGCTTTCTCGTCGGCTTGGTGATGCGCTCGACCGGAGGCAAGGCCGATCCCAAGCTGGTCAACGAGACCTTGCGCCGCCAGCTAGTCGGGTAGAGCTCGATCACCGGCCCAAGAGCTCGTCGATGTGGAGGGCAAGGGTGGCCGCATCGAGGACGCCGTTGAAGGTGTGAACCAGCTCGCCGCCGGGATCGAAGAAATATGTACGGGGAATCCCGAGGCCCCCGTACTCGGCGAGGATCACTCCGTCCTGATCGAAGTAGTGGGGGAAAGGCAAATCGAATTCGGCCAGGAACTGTTTGGCGCCAGGTTGGTTGTCGTCAAAGGCGAGCCCGATGAACGACACCTGCTCGCCATACTCGGCCAACGCCTCGGTGAGCAAGGGCGCTTCCTCTCGACAAGGGATGCACCACGACGCCCAGACGTTCACGACCACCGGGCGATCCGACGCAGCCAGCATTTCCTGAAACTCATCCAAATGGGCGATGGGCAGATCGGGACCGAGATCTTCGTTGCTCAGTGACGAGCAAGCGGTAAACAGGATGGTCGTCGCCATGACTAGTGCCCCTCGCAGCATGGCCCGCGTGATCAGCCTAGAAGGCTCGACGCGGTGGCCTCATCGGGACCAATCGCAACCAGCACATTTTCCCCGTCACATTCGACGAGCACGCCGGCTTCGCCGTTGGGGAACGCCGCGGCCTCCCAGTCCAACATCGACTGGCACAGGCGGAACTCACCCGCGTTGCTATCGACCAGGCTGATCAAGAGCGCAGTCTGCTCGCCTTGGCTCCAAAGCCGGGCCTGCCCCCCGCCCCACGCCTCGACCCGGTCGCGGGCTTCGTCGAGGGCGGCATTGGTGTCATCGCCCGGCGCGCTGAAAATGTTCAGAAGATCGATGGCGCCGAACCCGATCGTGCCTTGCGATCCGATCCAGTCGAGCAATGTCCAGCCGGCCCCAGGATCGCCGCCGGCGACCGGTTGGCGAGGCGACCAGTCCTCGAGATAAAGATCGGGAAAGAGGATCTCGGCGGTGGTGTCGGGAGGATTGGCATAGGCCTGGTCCACCCGCTCCCAGCCTCCATCGGCATAGAGGGCGCAGGCGAAGGACATCCCCTCGAGATAGGGCAGCTGCAGCCCGTTGGACAGGATGTATGGGAAATCGGCGAGGTCTGCTTGCGACGCGGCCACCCGCGGGTCGAGCATCATCCCAAATTGGTCCATCAGGTCGAGGGCTCCCAGCGAGAACTGCTGCATGCCCAGCGTGGCGTCACCTTCGATCAATGCCTGGATGGCGCGGCCGTGCTCGGGGTCGGCGGTGGGATCCTCGATGGAATCCGGGAACTGGAGGCGGGCGTCGGTCAGCGCATGGATGAGCTCATGGGCGAGAGTCACCTGATCGACGGCGCCAAGCGGCTCGCCGGCCGAGTCAGCGGCGACGACTAGCTCCCCGGTGTCAGGGTCGTAGTAACCGGCGACGGCGCTGTCCAATAGGTCGAGCTGCTCCCCGGCGAGGTCATAGCCGGGTTCGAGCATCCCCAACGCCACCCACAATCGCGTCTCGAAATCGGCGAGCTCCGGTGGGTACTCCTCCGCAGCCAGGTCGCGCACCCTTTCGCCCATCTCGGCGGACGAAACAAAGATGGGGTCGATCTCGCTGGGAAAAGTGAGCCCGCGAATTTCCTCGACAGCCGCGGCGATGTCGTCGACTTGCCCGTCGAGACCCTGATCGCCGATGACGAGGCTGCCGGGAGCGGTGGTAAGACATTGACCAAGCGCGCCCATGTCGAGACCTCCGGTGGCCCCCCCCAACAGGTCGCCGAGGTCGCCACCTTCACCCCCGAGGAGACCGTTGAGTAAATCCTCGAGCCCGCCCAAGTTGTCCCCACTGCCGCCGTTCAACAAACCGCTGAGTAAATCGCCGAGCCCGCCTGCACCGAAGGCGTCGGCTAAGGGATCGCCGCTTTGGGATTCCGCCGCCTGTTGGGCAGCAGCCAGGTCGGCTTCGAGGTCGCGGATGCGCTCCTCGGAGGCCACGATCCGCTGCTCCAAGTCAGCATTCGCTTCTCGCATCCGGCCTACTGAGATAGCGCCGATCACTCCCGCAATACCGACGATGGCGATAAGGATCGACAGGACGACGATGATGACAATTGCGGCCGTTGGCCAGCGAGCGGATTGGGTTTGCATGTCGCCGTCAAGTATCGGCGATTCCCTCCGCTAGTAATAGATCGTTGTCAGGACGAGGCGGCCTTGGAGGCGTGCCAGCGTTCGATGGCGCCGATCAGGTGCTCCCATTTGACCTCACGGGCGGCCGAGTCGGCGCGCAGGGCGGAAAGGGCCGACTCGCGCAGCACCCCGGCCAGGTCGGCCATCGACATTCCTTCGGTGACCTCCGCTAGCCGGGACTTGTCAATGTCGGCCGCGAACGGCACGTCGGAAAGGTCGATCAAAGCGCGCCGGGCCTCGGCATCCGGCAGGCCAATTTCGATCTGGGTCTCGAATCGACCCGCCCGCAGCAAGGCCGGGTCGATTAGGTCTGCTCTGTTGGTTGCGCCAATCACGGCGACATTGCCGCGCGAGGTGATGCCGTCCATCTCGGTGAGAAGCGCCGCAACCACCGAATCGGTCACGGTTGTCGTCGATCGTCCGCGTACCGGGGCCAGCGAGTCGATCTCGTCGAAGAAGATGATCGATGGTGCCGCTGCCCGCGCTCGGCTGAAGAGCTCACGCACCGCACGCTCGGATTCGCCGACGTATTTGTCCAGGAGCTCGGCGCCCTTCACAGGGAAGAATGCGCTCCCCGCTTCGTGAGCCAGGGCGCGGACCACAAAGGTCTTGCCGGTGCCGGGAGGGCCGTAGAGCA
>JACCTH010000013.1 GCA_013812505.1 Acidimicrobiia bacterium
GGAGTCGACGGCTCCGGGGGCAGATCTGGCATTTGAGCTGGAGAAACTCGATCGGGAGAGCCTGTCGGGTGAGGAGCTGGTCGGCTTGATGAAGGCGCGGAGCCGGCTGATCGCCCACCTCCAAGCCGAGTTCTACGCCGATGTGAAAGCGGTGGCCGATGCAGTAGCCAAGGTCGACCCCGATTTGGGTTATGAGTACGCCGCCGACGAGATCGGGGTGGCCCTCACCTGGACCCGGCGGGCGGCCGAAGCCGGCTTCGAGCTGGCCTGGGAACTCGATCAGCACCCCCAAATCCAAGCTGTCCTGCGGGAGGGTCGGATCGATCTGGCTAAGGCGAAAACCATCGTCTTCGGGCTCACCGGCGTCGACCCCGAGGTAGCGCGGAAGGTCGCCGACCAGATCTTGGAACGGGCCGAGCGTCAGACCACCGGCCAGATCCGGGCCCGGCTCGCCAAACTCTTGATCACCGTCGACCCCGACGCCGCCGCCGACCGTTATCAAGCAGGGCTCAAAGATCGGAAAGTGGTCCTCGATCCCAACCAGGACGGCACCGCCAACCTCCACCTCTACCACCTTCCCCCCGATCAGGCGGCGTTGGCCTTCGACCGGATCGACCAACACGCCCGGGTCCTCGCCACCGGCGAAGAACCCCGCACCTTGGACCAACTCCGCTCAGACGTCGCCTTGGATCTCCTCGTCGGCTGTCTGCAACACTCCGAACGGGGCCGCAAACCGATCGTCGACCTCCGGGTCGACCTCACCACCCTGTTAGGACTGGATGAGAATCCCGGCGAGATCCCCGGCTACGGACCGATAATCGCCGACCTGGCCCGACAGATCGCCGAACAGCAGAAAAGCCAATGGCGCTTCACCGCCATCGACGACCACCAGATCGTCATGACCGGTACTACCCGGAGACGGCCCAGCCGCCCCCAAAGACGCCGGATCGAAGCCCGCCATCCCAGCTGTGTCTTCCCCGGCTGTCGAATGCCCTCCACCCACGCCGACTTCGACCACCGCACCCGCTGGGCAGACGGCGGCAAAACTGAAGACCACAACCTGGCTCCGCTCTGCGACCACAACCACGGCGGCAAAGACCGCGGCGGCTGGCATCTCGAACTCGTCGACCTCCACACCTACAAATGGACCAGCCCTCTCGGACTCAAATACCTCGTCGAAATCGAACCGCCATAGAGGATTCGCACTTCCTCTCGTGAGCAGATCCCAGCATCCAACGTCCCTGGTCAGCAATGCCATCTGGCTTCCGCCGCGGAGAGCACCGCACTAGATCCGACGGATCGCCTCGTCGACAACATCAGCCGGAATCTTCTCGACAAGAATCGTTCTCAATCTCGCCGGTAACATTCCAAGTTCAGTTCCAACGCGAACGATTGCTTCTAGTTCGTCACTTGTCACTTCGCCTTCGTTGCTCGCGAGTGGAGGAGCGGCCTGCTCGAGCACCCCTGAGTCGTACTGTACGCCGCACGATGAACACTGAACCAGCTCGCCCAAAACCTTGAGGGGGATCACGGGGATGAAAAAGAGAGTGAACCATCGCCTCGCTTCCAAGAGTACGTAATTGCGATCGCCGCGTTCGTTCTGGCAGTGGAAGGTGCCGCTGCCAAGCGTCTTGGTGCGTGTCGTTAGCCCAAACAGCAGGAGCATTCAGTCCTCGGCAACTAGATCCATGAACCGACCCAGAGTCGAAAGGCGGTCGCCGAGGGTTTCACCGACCGGTGCCACTCGAATGGTCGTGATTCCGCATGCGTGGTAGGCGCGAATCCGCTCTCTAACCATCGCCTCGGTGCCAAGCAGGTTGGAGTGAAGGATCAAGTCGTCCGGCACGAGCGCCACAGCTTCGTCCCGTTTCCCTTCGATCCATAGCTCCTGGACTCTCGCCGCGACCTCGGCGTAACCTGCACGAGTGATGGCGTCGTTGTAGAAGTTGTTGTTCTTCGAACCCATCGCCCCCAAGGTGAAAGCCACACCAGGACGCCGTGGCGGCAACAACGAATCAAGGTCGTCACCGAACTCGACAACTCCCCCTGCCTGGAGGTCGAGATCACCCAACGCACGGCCCGCGTTGTCCGTTCCCTTGCGAATGTGACTCAGAAAAGTCTCGGCCTGCTCGGGAAGAAACGAAGTACCCAGCCAGCCATCGGCGGCTTCGCCCGTGTACTCGAGGCTGCGCGGCCCGAGCGTGGCCAGATAGATCGGCACGAGAGGGACAGGCGCCATTCCCAAACGCAGAGCCTTGCCCTCACCACCGGGACGAGGCAATTGATAGAAGTCCCCCTCGTAGGTGACCTTCTCCCCGCTCAATACCAAACGGACCACGTCGACGATCTCCTTCAAGCGAGCCAGCGGCTTCTCGAACGGGACTCCGTGCCAACCTTCGATCACTTGGGGTCCGCTCGTTCCCAGCCCGAGAAGAAAGCGGCCGCCAGTCAAGTGCTGGAGGGTGGCGGCGGTCATGCCCACAAGGGCCGGAGTCCGGGTCCCGGTCTGGATGATCCCGGTGCCGAGCTTGATCCGCTCGGTCCGCGCCGCCAAATAAGCGAGTGGCGAGACCGCATCTGAGCCCCAAGCCTCCGCACTCCAGGCCGAATCGACTCCCAACCGCTCCGCCTCGACCACAAAATCGACCGTCTCCAGCCAGGCAGCTCGCCCCTCATAGGGTGCCCCGAAGCCGATCGACGCTTTCAACTGAGCGCGGCGAACTGACGGGCATGGTCGAGGTCATGCACCCGTAGAAACAACAGCGCCTCCCGCCAGTTCAGATCCCCGAACATGGGATGGAAGATCTTTGAATCGAGATGAGCCTCCGGGTCGGCCGCCTCCACCGCCCTGAACAGGCGCTCTCGATTGGCCACATGCCGCGCCCACCATTGGTCTGGAGTCAGAACATCGATGTCGTCGGCGAGGGCATCGATTGGAGTCTCGGAAGGTGGGCGACCGGCCACGATTTCTTCGATTTCCCGGGCGAAATCGTCGCCGGTGGTGACGATGTGGGCCGCGATCTGGTTCCCGCTCCATTCCCCAGGCGAGGGCGGCTCGTCCCACCGTTGCGGATCAATCGAGGTCATTGCGTCCCGCATCTGGTCGGCGTCGTGGCGCACCTTCGCGACCAGCTCGGGCACGGTCAGCTTCGCGGCTTGGCTCTGGAGATAGGAGAGAACGCGGTCACGTTCTGTCACTTGACCTTGACGCCCGCCTTCCACACGCCGACTACCCGATCAGCATCGCCCCACACGGAAACATCGTCGAGCGGGCTGCGATCGAGAGCGATCACATCTGCGGCAAATCCATCGATGAGCTGGCCTGACGCCGGTGCCTGGGGACCAAGCGTTTCCGGTCCTCGCGCCGTCGCCGCTTCAATTGCATCAAGACTTGACATGCCCGCCTCGGTGAGGTGGCGGATCTCGCGGCTGGCCTGGCGATAACGAAAGCCGTGCACCGGACCGCTGGTGAAGATGTCGGTGCCCATCGCAATCTTCACTCCACTCGCCACTGCGATCTTCATCGCCTGGGCATGTTGATCGGCCATCGCCGAGATCTTGCGCCATGCATACGCGGGGATTTGCGACTCGAGACCCATGAGCTCCTCTACCACGAAGCGAGTGCAGACGAGGATGGCTTCCCGCGCCTTCATCAACTCGGCGGCCTCTTCGTCGAGATAGGTGCCATGCTCGATTGTTTTCACGCCGGCGCGCAATGCGGCCATGATCCCGGGCTTGCCGTGGCAGTGGGCCGCCACCACCCGCTCCGCCCTTGCGGCTTCGGAGACAATCGCCTCCAGCTCCTCGTCGGAGAACTGTTGGTGGATGGGATGATCGACTTCGGACATCACCCCGCCGGATGCACAGATCTTGATCACTCGCGCGCCCCGACGAAGCTGTTCTCTGACCGCCTTCATGCACTCGGCCGGTCCATCGGCGAGCCGGCCGAGAATGCGACCGTGGGCTCCCAATTCTTCGTAGATGTCGACGGGAATCGAATGAACGTCACCGTGGCCTCCGGTGGTGGAGACCACCGCACCTGCGCCGTAGATCGTCGGACCGAGAATCGATCCCTCATCGACGACCGGTGCGATTTCCACTCCGTACCCGCCCACCTCGCGGATCGAGGTCACTCCCCCGGCGAGATAGTTGGCGAGATCAGTCACCGCCCGCGCCGCTCCCGTCGCCGGTGGCATCCAGACCGTTGGTTCGAGGTTCCATTGTGGGGCGCCGAAGATGTGGGCGTGGCAGTCCCAAAGCCCCGGCATCAGCACCGCCACCTCGATCGGGTCTCCCTCCGTTGCCGGTGCCTTGTCTGCACGGCCGGTGAAGGTGATGGTCGCCCCCTCGGCGACCATCACCCCGTTTTCAACCGGCTCTCCCCTCCCGGGGATCAGGAGATCTGCGTGGATGCGAAGCGTCACTGTGCCAAGGTAGAGGCTTCAAGCGGTGACCGTCTTCCTGAAGCCACCGCGTTTTGCAAAAATGATGGCGGCGCCGAGGACGACAAGGCCGATGACGACCACCGCAGCCCGGATCCCACCGCTGTCTCGAAAGCGGATCACCGCCGGTAGCACCAGCAAGGAGACGAGGTTCATCACCTTGATCAAGGGGTTGAGAGCGGGACCCGCCGTGTCCTTGAACGGGTCGCCGATGGTGTCTCCGATCACCGCTGCCTTGTGTGCGTCCGAGCCCTTGCCCCCGAGATGCCCTTCCTCGATGAACTTCTTGGCGTTGTCCCACGCACCGCCGGCGTTGGAAAGGAAGTTGGCCATGAGCTGGCCCGTCAAGATCACCGCGGCGAGAAAGCCGCCGAGGGCGAGATAGCCGAGACCGAAGCCGACAATCACCGGGGTGAGCACGGCCAACAATGCCGGCGTCGCGAGCTCGCGCAGCGAAGCGGCAGTGCAGATATCGATTACTGGGCCATAATCAGGCCGCTTCTCGCCGCGCATGATCTTTCCGTCGGCAAACTGGCGCCGCACTTCCTCCACGACCACTCCGGCGGTTCGACTGACGGCCCTGATCGCCAGTGCGGAGAACATGAAAGCGATAGAGCCGCCGATAAGGAGCCCGATAAAGATCGTCGGATTGGCGACGTTGATGGAGGTGCTCGGATCGGTGAAGAGCTCAGACCCCTCAAGCTCCAGACCGAGTTCGGCAGCGATCGTTTCGATGAACGACGCGAAGAGGGCAACGGCCGCGATCACCGCCGACCCGATGGCGAAGCCCTTGGTGACCGCCTTGGTGGTGTTGCCCACCGCGTCGAGGCTGACCATGGTCTTTTGGGCATCGCCATGGAACTCGCCCGACATCTCGGCGATGCCGGCGGCGTTGTCAGCCACCGGGCCAAATGTGTCTTCCGAGACGACGACCCCAGTGGTAGCGAGCATGCCCATTCCGCACAAAGCCACCAGGTAGAAGGAGAACTGGAGGTTGCCCCCGCCGAGGAGCACGGCGACTCCGATGGCGCCAGCGATCGCGAGGATGGCCCACACTGAAGACTCGAGCCCCACCGACATTCCGGAGAGGACGGTCGTCGCCGGGCCGGTGCGGGTGCTGTTGGCGATTTCCTGTACGGGCTTCTCTTCGGTCGATGTGAAATACTCGGTGAGCCGGGAAGCAACTTGGGCGAGGACGAGCCCCACGACTACTGCCGCGAAAACCTTCCAACCTTCGTTGCCGTTCTCGTTGCCTACGTAGAACATCGCCACGAAGAAGGTGCCAATCACGGTCAGCACGCCGGCCGTAAGAAAGCCGCGATTGATGGGCGCCATGGCGGTGCGATCTTTGGGAGTGGCCCGCACCATGAACACTCCGGCGATTGACGCCAGCACCCCGATGGCGCGGGCGATCAGCGGAAAGACCAAGCCCAGGGCCGGATTGGCACCGATGGAGGAGAAGGCGGCGACGCCGAGGATGATCGACGCCACCAGCGTCACCTCATAAGACTCGAAGAGATCAGACGCCATCCCGGCGCAGTCGCCGACGTTGTCGCCAACATTGTCCGCGATGGTCGCTGGGTTGCGGGGATCGTCTTCAGGAATCCCCTGTTCGACCTTTCCCACGAGGTCGGCGCCGACGTCGGCCGCCTTGGTGAAAATGCCACCTCCGACTCGGAGGAAGAGCGCCAGAAGCGAACCCCCAAACCCAAAACCGATCAGGATCGCCGACGATGTGTTCTGGAAGATCATGATTATCAGCGTGGCCCCCAAGAGGCCCAGGCCAACCGTGAACATGCCGGCCACCCCGCCGGTGCGGAAGGCGATCTTCAAGGCGTCGGCCAGCGTGCCGTTGCGGGCCGCGGCGGCGGTGCGAACGTTGCCCCGCACTGCCAGACCCATGCCGATGAAGCCGGTCAGGCCCGACATGAAGGATCCGACCACGAAGGCAGCGGTGCGGGCCAGTCCCGACTCCGCAAAGCTGAGAGCAGTCGACCCGTCCGGGCGCAGCACTTCGGTGGAGGTGATAAAGACGACCACCACTAGCGGCACAAGAATGACCAGGATCGTGCGGAACTGGCGACGCAGGTAGGCCATCGCCCCTTCTTGGATCGCGGCCGCGATCTCGCGCATCTTGGGCGTGCCTTGATCGGCCGCGATCACTCCCTGAGAAAGAACGTATCCGACCCCCAACGCGATCAGGGCAGTGATGCCAGAGATGATTAGCCAGAACCATTCGGCGCCGGCGAGCGTGAACACCTGGTAGCCGCCTTCCGCGGCCAGAACAGTCGTCATTGAGATTCGTTCCTCCTCGATGCTGCAAACCATTCCTGCGTAAATCTGCGCCCCCCAATAGATCAACTTGGCCGGGGTTTTTTACGCAAGAATGATGGTCGGGCTATTCGCTCCGGTTCAGCAGGTCTACACCCCAGAGCAAGAGCGCCAGCACGGTACCCGTTCCACCGAGAAAAACGCCATCTCCGAGCCAGGAGAAATCCTGCGAGCCCATCGCGCTCAGCGAGCCGATTAGAGCCAGCAAGCCGATTGAGGCGCCTCCGGCGACCAATCGGCGGCCAGCCCCAATCTGATTGAAGAGGGCGAACCCGCCGACACCCAGCGCCACCGCGCTCAGAAACCAGAGCGGCCAAAGGGGAATCGCGCCGAAGATGCGCAAGGGGTTCCCATAGGCCTGCACCGCGGCCAGGAACAATGCGCCTGCGGCGGCCATGATCGCAATCGCCACCGGCACCCGACTGGGTTCGGGACGGGTCTCAACCGGGAAGTCGAACTGCCGGAACTCGGGCGGACGAGGGGCTAGCCGTTCATCAACGTCGAAACCGTCATCTCGCGCACTGGCCAGCTGGCGGACAAGGCGGGGCGAGCTGGAGGAACGGATCCCAACAGCAAGGGCAAAACGCGCGTCGTCATTCGTGGAGAGCACCAATTCCTCCCCCTCGACCTTGATGTGGAAGCCGTCGACCCGAGCCGAGATGCCAAGACCCGACAAGGGCCAGCGTCCTAGCTCGCCGTAGGGCGAGACGAGGCTCATGGTTTCATCGTCGAGGTGCACCTCGACCCGGATGCCAGTATCGGCATCCCCGGCCATGCGGATTGTGCCCTTCAGGTCGGTACTCTTCATCACTTCCTTCACCTGGTCAAAATTCTAGATCGCCTACCCATGCCTGACTACATCTACTCCATGTACAAAGTCAGCCGTCACTACCCGCCGGATCGTGACGTGCTGCGAGATATCAGCCTCAGCTACTTCTACGGGGCCAAGATCGGAGTCATCGGTCCTAACGGAGCCGGCAAGTCCTCGCTGTTGAAGATCATGGCCGGCCGCGACGACGGATTCACCGGGCAAGCGCGGCTCGAAGAGGGCTACACGGTGGGCATGCTCGAGCAAGAGCCTCAACTCGACGAATCGAAGGATGTCCTCGGCAACGTGTTGGATGGCGTGGCGGCGAGCAAAGCGCTGCTCGACGAGTACCAAGAGGTGCTCGCCGGTTGGGCCGACCCGGAAGCCGACTACGAAAAGCTCGGAGCGCGCCAGGAGGTCCTCGAGAAGAAGATCGAAGCAGCGGGGGCTTGGGAGCTCGATCGCCAGGTCGAGATCGCGATGGATGCCCTGCGATTGCCTCCGGGCGACGCCGAAGTCTCGAGGCTGTCGGGTGGTGAGCGTCGCCGGGTCGCGCTGTGTCGGTTGTTGCTTTCCCATCCCGACTTGCTGCTGCTCGACGAACCGACCAACCATCTCGACGCCGAATCCGTTGCCTGGCTCGAGCGCTTCCTCCACGAGTACTCGGGAACGGTTATCGCCATCACCCATGATCGCTATTTCCTCGACAACGTCGCCGGGTGGATCCTCGAGCTCGACTCGGGCCGCGGTTTCCCATTCGAGGGCAACTACTCGAGCTGGTTGGAGCAGAAGCAGGCGCGTCTGGCGCAGGAGGAGAAGGAGTCGTCCGCTCGGCAGCGAACTCTGCAACGCGAGCTCGAGTGGGTACGGATGTCGCCGCGTGCTCGGCAGGCCAAGGGAAAGGCCCGTCTCACTCGCTACGAGGAGCTCGTGGCCGACTCTCAGGCCACCGAGCAGCGGGCCGATCGTCTGGAGATCGAGATCCCGTTCACCAAGCGACTAGGCGACAAGGTCATCATTGCTCACGACGTTGACAAGGGCTACGGCGAGCGTTTGCTCATTGACGACCTTTCGTTCTCCTTGCCACCGGCCGGGATCGTCGGCGTGGTCGGCCCGAACGGGGCCGGGAAGACAACCCTCTTTCGGATGATCACCGGACAGGAAGCACCCGACTCGGGAGAGTTCGAGGTCGGTTCGACCGTTGAGCTCGCCTACGTCGATCAAAGCCGTGACGCCCTCGACCCGGGCAAGACGGTCTTCGCCGAGATCAGCGGCGGCACCGACTTCCTCAAGGTTGGCAACCGCGAGCTCAACAGTCGGGCCTATGTCGCCTCGCTCAACTTCAAAGGGTCGGACCAGCAGAAGAAGGTGGGAACCCTCTCGGGCGGTGAACGCAACCGGGTCCATCTCGGAAAGATGCTTCGGACCGGTGGCAATGTCATCCTCTTGGATGAGCCCACCAACGACCTCGACGTCGACACTCTTCGTGCCCTCGAGGAAGCTCTGCTGGCGTTCCCCGGTTGTGCGGTGGTGATCAGTCACGATCGCTGGTTCCTCGATCGAGTCTGCACCCACATCCTCTCATTCGAAGGCGACTCCCAGGTGCGTTTCTTCGAGGGCAACTGGACCGAGTATGAGGAGTGGATGAAGGCGAACGTCGGACCGGAGGCGCTCGAGCCCCACCGAGTCCGCTACAAACCCATCGCCCGCTAGCCGCGCTAGAGCGTTTTCGCGACCAAATCGGCACCTGGGAGGTGCCGATTTGGTGATAAAAACGACGGTTGGCTAGGGCTTGGGGAGGTTGTCGAAGACGTCCTCGAAGGAAACCGCCTTACGACGGCTGTCGCCTGTTTGAGCGACTTCGGCCGGACGACGCTCGGGTCGAGAACCGCCTCCACGATCTCCCCGATCGCGGTTGCCACCGCCGCCCTCACGCGGCCGGCCCCGGTCACCACGGTCACCTCCGCGATCGCCTCCGCGATCACGATCGTTGCGCAATGGTCGATCATCGGATGGCGCCGACGAACCTGCGCCCTCCTTGCGCTCCAGCGGCTCGACCAGTTTCAGCGCCAGCTTGCCGTTCCGGTCAATTTCCTCAAGCAACACCGGAACCCGCTGACCGAGCTCGAGGTAATCCTCGACCCGGTCGACCCGGCGGGTGTCGTCGAGCTTGGAGATGTGCAACAGCCCATCCCGGCCCGGCAGGATGTTGACGAAGGCGCCGAACTTGGTGATGTTCACGACCTCGCCTTCATAGACCTTGCCCAGCTCGGCCTCGGGCGGGAAGACGATGGCGTTGACCCGCTCCTTGGCAGCGTTAAGCGCCTCGCTGTCGGTTGAAGCGATCCGGACGAGTCCGTAAGCGCCTTCTTCATCGATCTCGATCGTGGCTCCAGTCTTCTCCTCGAGCTCACGGATCACTTTGCCCTTCGGTCCGATGACCTCGCCGATCTTGTCCTTCGGGATCTGGATCGTCTCGATCCGCGGCGCCCACCGATTGAGCTCGGTGCGCGGGCTGTCAATGACCTTGTTCATTGCTTCGAGGATGAGGAGCCGAGCATCGCGGGCTTGATCGAGCGCTTGGGTGAGCACTTCAGAGGGCAGGCCTTGGAGCTTGGTGTCGAGCTGCAAGGCCGTAATGACGTTGGCCGTCCCGGCTACCTTGAAGTCCATATCGCCCAAGGCATCCTCGGCGCCGAGAATGTCGGTGAGGGTTACGTAATTGCTGTTTCGCTCGATGAGCCCCATCGCGATACCGGCGACTGCATCGGAGATTGGGACCGCGGCGTCCATCAACGAGAGCGACGAGGCACAGACCGATCCCATCGAGGTCGAACCATTCGACGAGATCACCTCAGATACCAAGCGCAACGCGTAGGGGAATTCCTCCGCGGTCGGTATAACCGGCAACAGGGCCCGCTCGGCCAGAGCGCCGTGACCAATCTCGCGACGACGCGGCCCCCGCATCGGCCCCGCTTCACCGGTTGAGTAGGGCGGCATGTTGTAGTGGTGCATGTAGCGCTTGCCGTCTTCCGGGGAGAGGGTGTCGAGCATCTGCTCCATCTTCAACATCCCGAGCGTCGTGAAGTTGAGGACCTGGGTCTCGCCCCGCTGGAACAAGCCAGAACCATGAGCTCGGCTGACCACTCCGACTTCGATCGATAGCGGTCGCACATCAGTGGCCCCCCGGCCGTCGAGGCGAACCCCCTCGTCTACAACCTGGGCTCGCATCATGTCTTTGAGGACAGCCTTGAAGGCACGCTTGAACTGCTCGCTCGCTTCGTCGCCGACGCCAAGCTCAGCCAAGACGCTTGCCTGCGCCTCGTCTATTGCCTGATTGCGCTCGGTCTTGGCGGCGATGCGGATCACCTCGGCCAAACGAGGCCGAGCGGCATTGGTTACCTGCTCGAGCAGCTCCGACGAGTAGTCCAGAGCGATAGGCCAGTCGCCCTCTTTCTTCCCGGCTCGTTCGAGCAACTGCAACTGCAGGTCGATCGACTCAGCGATCGCAGCCTTCGCCACCTCGAGTCCTTGGGCGACTGCGGCCTCGTCTGAGGGAGCATCGCCAGCGGCGATGAGCCGCAGACCATCGGTGGTCGACCCGGCCTCGACCATGATTATGTCGACTCCCCCTTCGGAGTTGCGGCCGCCTGCAACGACCATCTCGAAGACGGATTCAGCCAGGTCTGCATAGGTGGGGAACGCGACCCACTCGCCTTTCTTAAGAGCGATACGGACTCCACCGAGCGGTCCCTCGAAGGGGATACCGCTAATCATCAACGCAGCCGATGCCCCGTTGAGAGCGACAATGTCATAGGGGTTCTCGCCGTCAACCGCGAAGGTCGTGGCGACCACGTGGGTTTCGCAACGGAAACCTTCCTTGAAGGAAGGGCGCAGCGGACGATCAATTAGGCGAGCGGTGAGTGTGGCGTCCTCGCTGGGGCGGCCTTCACGGCGGAAGAACGAGCCCGGGATGCGTCCGACCGCGTACATCCTCTCTTCGATGTCGACGGTGAGAGGAAAGAAGTCGATCCCCTCGCGTTGGGTCTTGAGGGCCGTGGCAGTTACGAGCATCTCGGTCTCTCCGAGACGAGCTACCACCGCACCATCGGCCTGTCCGGCCAGCTTGCCGGTCGAGAACGAGAGTTGCTTACCCCCGACCAGACCATTAACAGTTATTTCGGGCACTTAGATGTGCTCCTTCTTGTAAGGAGCCGGCCCGTTACCAGTTGTGAACGTTCGGAAGAGCGGCGAACGCTCGCAACTAGCAACCGGCCAGGCTCGGCCAGTGCACCCCGCTTGACTTGGTGGGTTAGCGACGAAGCCCGAGTTGGGCGACGATCGTGCGGTAGCGCTCGACATCTCGATCCTTGAGATAGTCGAGCAGGCGACGACGACGACCAACCATCATCAACAGACCACGCCGACCGTGATGATCGCCCTTATGGGTGCGAAGATGCTCGGTGAGGTGGTTGATCCGTTCGGTCAGCAGGGCTACCTGCACCTCCGGCGAACCAGTGTCGCCTTCGTTATGACCGAACTCGGTGACTATTTCTTGGGTGGTCTTCATACGCGCTACAACCCACGAGTCGTGGGGAACGACCGAATTGTAGCACGGGGAGGCATTTGAGCTTTACGTCAGCCGCGCACGGGCTGCGTGGACATCCTGTGCGATCTGGTTGCGCAACGCCTCGATCCCGTCGAATTTCTGCTCGGGGCGAAGTCGAGCGACAAAGTCGACGGCCAGCTTCTGGCCGTAGAGGTCGCCCTCGAAGTCGAGGAGGTGGGCTTCGACTCGGCGCTCGGTCTCCGAAAAGGTGGGGCGGACTCCGATGTTGATCGCCGAAGGGTGACGCTCTCCGTCAACCAGCGCCCAACCGGCGTAAACGCCATTGGCAGGGATCAGTCGCTTTGACTCGATTTCCAGGTTGGCCGTTGGAAAGCCCAAGTCTCGGCCTCGGCGCTCTCCTTCGACCACCACTCCGTTGAGTTGATACGGACGAGCAAGCATCTCGGCGGCGGCCTCGACATCGCCAGCCAAGAGCACCTCCCGGATTCGAGTCGAGGACACAATCCCGTCCAAGGCTCCAAACATGTCGACGACGTCGACGTCGAAGCCCAAGCGTTTACCTTCGCCGCCAAGGAACCCAGCGTCACCTTCACGTCCACGACCGAAGCGAAAGTCGGCGCCCACGACGACTCTTTTGACCTGGAGACCGTCGCAGAGAACGCGTTCAGAGAACTCCTTTGCGGACAGGTCGCGTATGTCGGGGAAGTTGAGAACGCCGGCAAGACCAATGCCTAATGCCTGGAACTGCTCGATTCGCTGATCGACGTCGGTGAGCATCAGGGGAGCACGCTCGGGGGCAAGGATGGAAAGTGGGTGCGGATCGAAAGTTATCACCGCCGGCACCAAATCGCCGGCGTCGGAGACGAGATCCCCCAGCACGCGGCGATGGCCGACGTGAACACCATCAAAAACCCCAACGGTTGCCGCGGTCGGGGTGGCGACCTCCCATTCGTAAGGGTGTCCTCGGAGGACGATCATGACAGCACCACCTCGGCCACTGCTTGAACGCCATCGCGCCGGTATACCCCCATCAGCTCGTCGCCAGATCCCAACATCGCCCAGGGTCCACCTTCGTCGGGCGCGGAGAGTGCCCGGCCGTGACTAATCGACTCGGCCTCATCGTCGGTAACGAACCATTTGCTGAGCTCTGAGACCGCTTCCGACGGAGGCAACAAATGGCCATGCCATTCGGCCAGGTCGTCCAACGAAGCTGCGTTTTCCAAACCGAACGGGCCAACACGCGAGCGACGGAGTCCGATGAGATGGGCGCGTCCGCCAAGGTCTCGAGCAATGTCGTCGGCAAGCGTGCGGATATATGTGCCCTTCGACGATACGACTCGGATCGTGCCGATCGGAAACTCAGGCTGAGGATCGAAGTCGGTGAGCTCAAGCTCGGTGATCGACACCTGGCGCGGTTCACGCACGATCTCCTGTCCGGCGCGAGCGAGGTCATAGAGGCGCTTGCCCCTGACCTTCAGGGCAGAAACCATCGGCGGAACCTGGACCAGCTCTCCCTTGAACTTCTCGAGGGTTTGGCGGAGATCGTCCACAGAAAAGCTCATCGGGGCGCGTTCGGTCTCGACGCCATCGGCGTCCAACGAGTCGGTGGCGATCCCGAACTGGATCGTGGCGACATACTCCTTGGCACCATCCTGGACATAGCGGACCAGCCTCGTTGCTTGACCCAGCGCTACCACCAAGACCCCCGTTGCCAGCGGGTCGAGGGTGCCGGCGTGTCCCGCCTTCTTAATTCCCGTGGCTCGCCGAACGATCGCCACGACCCCGTGCGATGTGATCCCACCTGGCTTGTCGACTACCAGGAGCCCACTCGTCACGGCAAGAGGTCGACCACGGCCGCCACCGCGTCTTCCGCGGTCCCGTTGAAGGTAAAACCGGCGGCGTTGTGGTGGCCGCCGCCCCTCAGCGCGGCCGCGACCGAACCGACATCGATCAGGCCGCGGCTGCGAAGGCTTCCTTTGAACAGGCCGGGTCCATGCTCCTTCAACAGGAGGGCCGCACCCGCCTCGATGGGGAGCCGGACAAGATCGATGAGCGAATCGGTGTCGGTCAGGGTCAGCGCGTTCGCAGCCAAATCCGCTTGATACAGAACCGACCAGACCAGATTGCGGTCGGGAACCAGCACAGCCCGCTGCATCACCGCGCCGGCCGCGCCCAGAAAGCCGAACGCTTCCTCCTCGTAGACATGTTGTCCGATTGTCTCCGGGCTGGCGCCAAGCTCGACCAGTTGCGCGGCGACCCGAAGAGTCTCTGGCGAGGTGTTCGAGTATTGGAAGCGCCCGGTGTCGGTGACGATTCCGGTCAGGAGACAGGTGGCGACCCGCTGGTCAATCTTCCACTCGGCTGCACGGAGAAGATGAAACGTCAGCTCCGCGGTCGACGATGCTGCCGCATCGATCAGGTTCAGGTCGCCAAACACCTCCGAGCCTGCGACGTGATGATCGACCACGATCAACCTCTTGGCCGCTTTGGCGTTCGTGGCCAGGTCGCCCAGGCGATCAGGGGTCCCGCAGTCGAAGGTGACCATCAAGTCTGGCTCGGGATCAACCGCCCCCGGAGGCACCAAGAGCTCGGTCGGAAGGAAACGGTAGGCGGGGGCGGGCTCGAAAGGGGGGCCATAGCTCGGCTGGACCTCCTTGCCCTCAGTCTGAGCAGCGAGAGCCAGAGCGAGCATGCTGCCGAGGGCGTCACCATCGGGACCGACATGGCACGCCATCGCGATCCGCTCGGCCGCCTTGAGGGCCGCAGCCGCGGGGACGAGATCGACCAGCTCAACCATCTTGCTCGAGCTCCCTCAGCACCGCGTCGATGCGTTCGCCTTGGAGGACGCCGGTGTCGGCTTTGAACTCCAGTTGAGGGGTGAATTTGATACGCACTTGTTTGCCCAGGAGGACGCGCAAGCGCGGCGCGGCAGCCGTCAGACCCTTGATCGCCTCCTCCAAGTGGTTGCGGTCGAGTGCGCTCACATACACCGTGGCTCGGCGCATGTCCGGAGCCGTGTCGACCCCGGTCATCGTGATCATCCCGAGCCGAGGATCGTTCAGCGCCTCGACCTCATCGGCCAGCACCTCGCGAATGATGGCGTTGAGCCGTCTCGTCCGGGGATAGGAAGGCTTTCCCATCACAGTTCATACTCGGGCGACTTCGTTGACCTGGTAGGCCTCGATGGTGTCGCCTTCCTTGATATCGTTAAAGCCCGCAAAGCCGATCCCACATTCGAAGCCCGAGGCAACATTGCGGACATCGTCTTTGAAGCGACGCAGCGAACCGATGACACCGTCGAAGACAACGACGCCGCCGCGCAGGAGTCGGGCCTTGGCATTGCGCACGATCTCGCCTTCGGTGACGTAGCAACCCGCGATATTGCCCAGCCGGGGCACCTTGAAAATGGCGCGCACCTCGGCGGTCCCGAGGACGACTTCGACCTGATCGGGGGCGAGCCTGCCAACCAACATGGCTTCGATCTCCTCGAGCAGCTCGTAGATGATTCCGTAGGTTCGGATCTCGATGCCCTTCGACTCCGCCAAACGGCGGGTCTTGCCATCGGGCCGGACATTGAAGCCGATAACCACGGCCTCGGTCACTTCGGCCAGCTTGACGTCGTTCTCGTTGATGCCACCAATCGCCCCGTGCATGATCTCAATGCGGCCACCTTCACGCTTGATCTTGCCGAGCGACTCACGCAGCGCTTCGAGCGACCCGTGCGCGTCGGCCTTGAGGATCACGCGCAGCTCGGCTTCATCGGCGCGTAGCTGCTCGAGCAGGTTGGCCAGCCGCTCCCTGGCAGTAGCCGGAGTGCTGAAGGAGGCGTCGCGCGCCACGTCGGCTCGCTCCTGTGCGCGCGCCCGTGCTTCGCGCTCGTTGCTCAACACCTCGAAGTCGTCACCGGCAATAGGGATTTCGTCCCATCCCATGATCAACACCGGCGTGGACGGGTCTGCCAACGTCTCGCGGTTCCCCGCCCAGTCCATCATCGCTCGGACTCGGCCCGAGGTCTGTCCGGCCACAAATGCATCCCCAGTCCGTAGCGTGCCTCGCTTGACGATCACGGTGGCAGTAGGGCCCATGCCGGGGTCGAGTTGCGCTTCTATCACAACCCCGGAGGCCGCGGGCTTGGGATTGGCGCGAAAATCCTCGAGCTGAGCTATCAGGTCAATCAGCTCCAACAGACTGTCGACCCCGAGCCCGGTCAGAGCAGAAACCTCAACCACCGGGATGTCACCGCCGAGGTCTTCTGTCACCACTTCGTGCTCGGTGAGCATGGTCCTAACCCGCATAGGATCAGCCCCCGGCAAATCAACCTTGTTGACCGCGACAACGAGCTTCACCCCGGCGGCCCGGGCGTGGCTGATGGCTTCGATGGTTTGCGGCATCACCCCGTCATTGGCGGCGACCACCAGTACCACGATGTCGGTGACCTCGGCTCCTCGGGCGCGCAAAGCGGTAAAAGCCTCATGACCAGGAGTGTCGATGAACGTGATGAGACGGTCGCCGACCTGAACCTGATACGCGCCGATGTGCTGAGTGATCCCGCCCTGCTCACCTGCAACCACGTTCGATTTTCGGATCGTGTCAAGGAGGGTCGTTTTCCCGTGGTCGACATGGCCCATGATCGTCACCACCGGCGGTCGCTCGACCAAGTCCGCCGGAGCGTCATCGAAAGATGGACGCCGAGATGTCTTGGGCGCCGGTGGCGGTGGCGCCTCTGTCTCGATGATGGCCCCGAATTGCTCGGCGATGGCGTCGAGGTAGTCGAGCGGCATCGGTCCACCAGCGCCGGCGAGGACTCCCCGCCTTACTAGCGCCCCGACAATCGTGACTGCGGATTCGCCCAAAGCGTTGGCCACATCGGCGACCGACGGGTTGGCTGGGACCGAAACCAGCTTGATCTCCCTGTCGGGTGCCGGCTCGGGTTCGGATGCGGGCTCTGGTTCCGGCACCACTGCGGGGGCGTTTGCCTCCGCAATTGCCAGCCGGATCAGCTCGGCATCGCTTTCCTCGATGCTGGAAGAGGCAGTTTTGACCTCGATGCCGAGGCTGTGCGCCTGTTCGAGCAGGTCCTT
Source organism: Acidimicrobiia bacterium (assembly GCA_013812505.1). GTDB lineage: Bacteria > Actinomycetota > Acidimicrobiia > Spongiisociales > ZC4RG35 > JACCTH01. The sequence goes on from JACCTH010000013.1 coordinate 17,233, forward strand.
GGATTCCAGGCCGAGCTCGCGGGCGAGGTCATAGGCGCGCATCTTCGCCACTAGTCGGCCTCCGTTGTCAGTTGCTCCTCTGGCTGACTGTCGGCCCCCACCAGCGCGGCTGGTTCTTCCTCAGGAGCGGTTGATTCGGAGGCGGCTTGCTCCTCAGCGGGCGCTGGCGCCTCCGCAGGCATAGTTGGCTCGGCGGGCGCAGGTGCTGGTGCTGGGGGAGGCTCTGGAACATGATCGGAGCGAATGTCGACCTTGTAACCCGAGAGTCGGGCGGCGAGACGCGCGTTCTGGCCTTCCTTGCCGATGGCAAGCGAAAGCTGATGATCGCTCACGATGACTTCGGCGACTTTGGCCTCCTCGTCGACCTTAACCTCTTTGACCTTGGCCGGGCCTAACGCCTCGGCGATGAACTGGGCGGTGTTCTCCCGCCACTGGACCACGTCGACCTTCTCCCCCCGCAGCTCGTTCACCACCTGCCGCACTCGCGACCCGCGGGCGCCGACACAGGCCCCCTTAGGGTCGACGTTGGGGTCATGGGAAACCACCGCGATCTTTGTGCGGTGACCGGGCTCGCGAGCGATGGCGACTAGTTCGACCGTGCCATCGGCCAGCTCGGGAACCTCGAGCTCAAGGAGACGCCGGACGAGGTCTGGATGGCTGCGACTGACCACGATTTGGGGACCCTTGGTCTCGTTGCGGACCTCGAGGATCAGGGCCTTGACCCGGTTGCCCCGATCGAGCCGTTCGTACGGAATGCGCTCGGAACCAGGCAAGATCGCCTCGGCGTCACCTAGGTCGAGGATGGTGAACCGACCATCGACTTGTTGCACGATGGCCGTGACCAGGTCGCCCTCGCGTCCGGCGTAGACCTCGAAAACCTGCTCGCGCTTGGCATCTCGCAAACGCTGCTGGATCACCTGCTTGGCGGTTTGGGCAGCGATCCGCCCGAAGTCATTGGGGGTGTCCTCCCACTCCTTGGTCACATTGCCGTCGTCGTCGAGATCCTGGGCGTAAACCGTGATGTCACCAGTGTCGGGGTCGATCGTGACCCTGGCTTCTTCGGCTGCCCCCGGGCTCCGCTTGTAGGCAGAGACAAGCGCGTTGGCAAGCGCATCCAAGATGGCGTCCACCGATACCCCCCGCTCGCGACCGAGCAATTCCAACGCCTCCATGACAGTCGCATCGATCTTCATCAGTTGCTCTTCTGACCGGGCTTTGGGGGCTTTTCCAAGGTGAACACGGTTCGAGCCGACAACACCTCGGAAAAGGACAGAGCGGTTTTGGTCTCGCCTTCGGTGAGAGTGAAGCCATCGTCATCGGCAGCTTCGATGACCCCGCGTCGCTGACCGTCGCCGGTCCTGATCACTGCTTCGCGACCGATCGATTTCTGATAATGGCGGGGACGGTTGAGCTTCCGTTCCAAACCCGGCGAGCTGACCTCGAGCTGGTACGGCCCATCGGGGGTCCGGCCCTCGAATGAATCGAGCAGCCGGGAGACTCCGCGTGAAACCTCGGAGATCCGGTCGAGGTCGAGCTTGTCGCCATCGATCAGGATCCGCAGCGTCTGGGCGCGCCCGCGACCGACAAGCTCGAGATCGTCGAGCTCGATCCGTTCGGCGGCTAGGTACGCCTCAAGAGCATCCCAAAGCTCTGGATAGGCCAGATTGCGTGTCTCCATCTGCTGCAAAAACGTTCCTCTGATTTGGTCCTGACGTGACAAGAAAAAGGTGGGCAGGGCGCCCACCTTCCTCAACAGCGTCCTTAACTTGGCGCCGTGATTATAACTGCCCCGGCTTGCTAGCTGCTCCGGTTCCGGCCGGCGAAATCGACCATGAAAGCCGCCAGGACCTCGACGGACTCAAAAGCCAGCGCCGCGTACAGGCTCGCCCGGCAACCCCCAACACTCCGATGTCCTTTGAGGCCAATCATGTCAGCGGCCGTCGCTTCTTTGACAAACTGCTCCTCGAGGGCCTCGTCGAGTAGTCGGAAAACGACGTTCATGTGTGAGCGGACGCTCGGTTCCACCGGGCTCCGGTAAAAACCGTCACTCACATCGATGACGTTGTAGATCACCGCGGCCTTTGCTGCCGATTCCTCTGCCAGGGCCCCGACTCCTCCTCTCGCCTGCATCATGCGCAGGACTTTTCCCATCAAATAGATCGGGAACATGGGCGGAGTGTGACCGAGCGATTTCGTCTCGGCGTGCCAGTTGTACCGGAGGAAGGATCCCAAGTCGGTGCGGGCATTCTCGAGCGCAGCCTTGCGCACGTACACCACCGCCATGCCGGCGGGGGCCAGGTTCTTCTGCACGCCGCCATAGACAAGGTCGAACAATCGCCAGTCGATCGGCCGCGACAGGAAGTCGCTCGACATGTCACCGACCAACGGAACGCCAAGGTCTGGGAACTCGACCATCCGAATCCCACCGATGGTTTCGTTCGAGGTCACGTGGAGGTAGCGGCTGTTGGATTTGAGTTCGATCTCACCGGCCGCAGGCATCGTCGTGTATTGCGACTCCTTGCCGTCCCAAGCGGAGTAGACGCGTCCGTGGGGGGAGGCATCCTCTAGGGCCCGAGCCCCCCACGATCCCGAGACGACATAACCAGCTTCCTCTTCGGGATGAAGCAGGTTCATCGCCACCATTGCGAATTGGAGGGTGGCGCCCCCTTGGATGAAGAGCACGTCGAAGTCGTCGGGTACCTGCGCGACCTCACGGGCGAGGGCCAGCGCCTCTTCGTGCACAGCTTCGTATTCGGCGCTCCGGTGGGAAAGCTCGATGAGGGACATTCCCGTGCCGGCAAAGTCGACGAACTCGGACCGGACTTCCTCCAGCACGTCCAATGGCAAGGTGCAGGGGCCGGCCCCGAAGTTGTGCGCTCGCATGCCGGCAACGGTAGGCGCTATATATCTCCGTATGAATTCAGAGGCTGAACGCCCAGTGGTCCGCTGGCCCGACGGGCAGCGAGCCACTGATGTTCTGGCCGTGGAAGAGCCTATGGAGATCAGGCTCGGGACTGTCCCGCTGGCGGTTTTGATGCGAACGCCGGGTCTCGAAGCTGAGCTCGTCACTGGCTTTGCCCTCACCGAAGGCATCGTGCTCGCCCCCGATGAGGTAGCAGGGGTCGAAGATCTCGGTGACGGGGACCGCTATCGCCTGGTCCCTGCCGAGGGGGTGGAGATCGATCCCGAGCAATTCCGTCGCAACACCTATACGACCTCGAGCTGTGGCGTGTGTGGGAAAGCCTCTATCGATGCGGTCCGCATCACAGCCCGGGCCCTTCCGGCGGGGCCGCACGTCGCAGTCGCTTTCATCGGGGCCTTGCCTGCACGGCTGCGCGCCGCGCAAATGGTCTTCGACGTAACCGGCGGGCTGCACGGCGCCGCCATCTTCGAGGCCACCGGTGAAATGGCCAGCGTGGCGGAGGATGTCGGCCGGCACAACGCAGTCGACAAGGCGATCGGCGCACTAGCCCAACGCCGCTGGCCCCTGGGTGAGGTGATCCTCGTCGTATCCGGGCGGATCTCCTTCGAGATCACCCAGAAGGCGGCTGTAGTCGGCATCCCCATCGTTGCCGGCGTCTCGGCAGCGACCTCGCTCGCGGCTGACCTCGCCACCGATCTCGGAATGACCTTGTGCGGTTTCGTCCGCGACGATGGCCTCGTCGTCTACCACGACCCCGGCCGGCTGATTTCTCCCCTCGAAGGGGGCGCTTCTTCCCCCGGAGGGGGAAGTACCTGAGCGCAGCGAAGGGGAAGGGGGCGTTTCTTCCCCCGGAGGGGGAAGTACCTGAGCGCAGCGAAGGGGAAGGGGGCGTTTTACTGCCGCGCGAGGACGTATTCCTCTCCGGCCAATTCGAGAAGGAATCACCTCTCGCGCGTCCCTAGAACGCCCCCCTCCCGGCTTCGCCGGCACTCCCCCCTCCGGGGGGAGAAACAGTCCACTCCCCACTCCGGGGGGAGAAACACAAGGCGGTCCAGTCGCTACCGCGTGGTGCCCAGCGTCGGAAGAAATCGACCGCTCAGACCCGAATCGACAAAGAGAACGGACGCCACGTGGCGCCGGACATAATTTGTCCCCACACGAACGGTCCAGACCAAATTCGTCCTGTGGCGAACGAGTACCGTTCGCCACAGGACAGATTTGGTTTAGAGCGTTCGCTACAGGACAAATTACGCGCGGCGGGCGTCCAATGGAAGAGTCAGGTGCCGATTAGCTCCAGCAGGCGGGCGACAATTGAGGTCCGGTCGACCCCTTCGGTTTTCAAGTCACGCCGGGTGGTGAGCTCGACAGTGCCGGCTGCAACTCCCTTCGGCCCGACAGTCACGCGAAACGGGATCCCGACGAGCTCGGCGTCGGCAAATTTCACTCCAGGGCGTTCGGGCCGGTCGTCGAGGATGACCTCGACTCGCTGGTTGGCAAGCTCCTCATACAACGCTTTTCCGGCCGCCATGGTTTCGGGGTCGTCGACACGGAGCACCGTCACCACGACCTGATAGGGCGTCACCGCCAGCGGCCAGATTATCCCCCGCTCGTCATGGTTCGTTTCCACTACCGCGGCCATCCCCCGCTCGAGCCCGATGCCGTACGAACCCATCACAATTGGATGTGAAACGCCCGCTTCGTCCTGGACCATCGCCTCCATCACCTCGGAGTAGCGAGTGCCAAGTTTGAAAATGTGGCCGACCTCGATGCCCTTCCAGACCTCGAGCGAAGAGCCGCAGCGAACACACGGCTCGCCGCCTCGCACGGTTCGCAGGCTGGCCCAGCGACCGACTTTCACATCGCGTTCGATATCGACCCCCGAGTAGTGCCAACCGCCCTCGTTCGCGCCGGTCACCAAGCCGCGTCTCCCCGAGAGCTCGGAGTCGGCGATGATCGGGATTCCTCCAACTCCCACCGCACCGAGGCTGCCCGGGAGCGCGCCGAGTGCGCTCTTGATCTCTTCTACGAGCGCGAGTCGGACTTTCGTGGCCCCGGTGGTATCTGACAGCTTTTGCTCCAAGAGCTCGTGGTCCCCGCGCAATAGAACGAGCGTCAGTTCGTCGTCGAGCACGTAAACCAACGTTTTGATCTGCCGCTCGGGCGGAGCCACCTCGGGGAATTCGGCCGCGAGCGCGGCGATGGTCTTGATGCTGGGGGTTGGAAAGCGCTCGAGGGTTGACTCGGCGGGATCGTCGATCTCAGGAATTGCCGACACTGCCCGCTCGAGGTTGGCCCGGTAGTCGCATTGGGCGCAGGTGACGACCCAGTCCTCACCGGCCGGGCTCCTCACGATGAACTCCACTGAGTTGGACCCGCCCATGGCTCCCGAGGAGGCCTCGACGTCGACCGCGTCGAGACCCATCCGCCCAAAGATGCGCCGGTACGCGCCGTGATGAAGATCGAAGGCGCTGTCCAACCCGTCGGTGTCGATATCGAGGGAGTACGAGTCTTTCATCGTGAACTCCCTGACCCGAAGGACACCCGACTTGGGCCGGGGCTCGTCGCGAAACTTGGTTTGAATCTGATACCAGATCTGGGGAAGCTGGCGATAGGACCTGAGCTCGGAGGCGAGGAGGGCGAAGACCTCTTCGTGGGTCACCCCGAGGACGTTGTCGGCCCCTTTACGGTCGACCAATCGGAAGAGCTCATCGCCCACGATGTCCCAGCGACCTGACTTCTTCCAAATCTCCCCCGGGTGGAGAGCGGGGAGATGGAACTGCTGGCCACCAATGGCATCCATCTCCGAGCGGATGATGGCGTCGATCTTGGCCCGTACCCTTTGGCCGAGTGGCAGGATCGAGTAATGCCCGGCGCTGAGCTGGCGGATGAAACCTCCCCTCACCAACAGCCGATGAGAAACCGCCTCGGCCTCGGCAGGGTCATCTCGCAGAGTCGGGATGAATGCTTGCGACCAGCGCATCGGGCTATCCCTCGCCGCGGGCGGTTTCGGCCACGGCTCGCCGCTTGATCTCAACGCGGTTGGCATCGCCCTGTATCTGCAACAACTCGTCACGGGCGGCTTCGGCGATAGCGGCCGCATCCTTGTCGGCGGCCGCCAGTCTCGCCTCGACCCCCTCTTCGACCAGACGCCTCGCTTCTTCCACCAAAGCCTCGACCATCTGCGCCTCCGGGACCACCCTCACCACTTGACCTTTGACAAACAGGTGGCCGCGGCCGCGGCCGGCCGCAATCCCCAAGTCGGCCTCGCGCGCCTCCCCCGGCCCGTTTACGACACAGCCCATCACCGCCACCTGGATCGCGAGGCCTTCGGCTTCGAGCGCGTGCTGGGCTTCGTTGGCCACTTTGATGACGTCGACCTCGGCTCGGCCACACGACGGGCAGGCGATGAGGTCGAGACCCTTCCGTTCGCGCAGACCGAGGTATTCGAGCAACTGGCGTCCAGCCTTGGCTTCCTCGACCGGGTCGGCGGTGAGCGAGAAGCGAATCGTGTCGCCGATTCCTTCGAGGAGCAGGGTCGAGATCCCAGCCACCGACTTGATGAGACCGCCGGGCAACGGCCCGGCTTCGGTGACGCCCAGATGGAGTGGGTACGACACCCTTTCCGCCAGCAGCCGATAGCACTCGACCATCGTGGGGACGTTCGAGTGCTTGACCGAGATCTTGATGTCGAAGAAGTCGACCTCTTCGAGATATCGAATCTCCTTCAGCGCCGATTCCACCAATGCTTCCGGGACGGGCGCCTCGTACTTGGCAAGGAGCTCTTTGTCGAGTGAGCCGGCGTTGACACCCACCCTGATCGGCAGCTTGCGATCGCGCGCCTCGCGGGCGACGGTCTTGATGTGCTCCTCGTTGCGGATGTTCCCCGGGTTCAGACGCAGGCCCTGAACGCCGGCCTCCATCGCCGCCAAAGCCAGCCGGTACTGATAGTGAATGTCGGCGATGATCGGCACCGGCATCCGCGGCATCATCTCGGCCAGCCCCTGGGCCGCCTCGACGTCGTTGCAGGTGATGCGGACAATGTCGGCCCCGGCCCCCTTCAGCGCATAGACCTGGGCCAACGTGCCATCGACGTCGGCGGTCTTGGTGGTGCACATCGACTGCACCGAAATGGGCGCGCCCCCACCCACGGCAACATCGCCGACATGAAGCTGACGCGACGGACGTCTCTCAATCATTCTTGCGTAAAAAGTGGCGGCCAAATTGATTCATCTGGGGAGCGCCAGGTTACGCAGGAATGGATTGGAGGTGGTGATGGAGGAAGCGCACCGTCCGCTGCCAGGCATCGGCGGCCACGGCCGGGTCATGACGCAAACCGAGCAACATCGATTGCCAGCCCACCTTCGACTCGGTGAGGAACGAATGCCGGGAGTGCTCGTAGCACTTGATGTCGTTGGCGCTGCCGGCCAGATCGAGCGCACGGCGCAGCTCCTGACCTCGGTGCCTAACCAACCGGTCCCGACCGCCGAAGCTGGCGACGATCGGACATGATCGGGTCCAGTCGGCCGCTTTTGGCATTAGCCCATAGAAGACGGCGGCGGCCCGGAAGAGCCCTTCGGGCGCTAGGCGTAAGGCGATGGTGGCGCCCATGCTCAAACCGACGACGCCAACTTGCACGCTTGTGAGGCCAGCCAATCGGCCGTTTCGAGGACTTGGGAATACACCCCGCCATCGCCGCGCACCGCTTCGATCGCGGCGCCCGTGGCCCCTCGGCCTGAGACCAAGTCGGGGGCAGCGGTCAGAAAGCCGGCTTCGGCGAGAAGCGTTGCCAGGCGTTCGACTTCAGGGTCGAGGCCCCAGGCCTCCGAGAGCAGCACCACCCCGGGAAAAGGGCCGTCTCCGCGAGGGGTCGCCACCAACCCCGCGTCGAGCGCGGAAGCGGTCACGGTTTGCGCGGGAGACTGAGCAAGAAGGCTCCGTCGCGATACTTGAGGTCCCCGCTCATCGACTGAGCCAGGGTGCGAGCCGCGCGCAGACCCAAACCAGTCTGGCCCTTTGAGGTTGGCGACTGGTCGCCGGAGAATTCACCGAACGGCTCGAAGATAAAGGCGCCGCCGTGCTCGAACTCACCTACGAGCCGGCCGCCCGTCGCGTCGTGTTGAGAAGAGATCGCGACCCGCAGCGGCGGCTGGCCGACGCTGACCGCGTTCTCGACCAGATTGGTCAGAAGCTGGCGAAGTCGTTGACGGTCGGCCCATACCGCGCCGGCGCCTTCGATCCGAAGCTGCCAGCGGTCCTCGAGATTGAATTGCTTCCAAGTGGCCAGAATCTCCTCGTTGAGATTGACGATCTCTGCAGCCGAGGCGAGCCCCGTTGCCTCGACTCGTGCTTCGACGATGAGATTGTCGACGACGTTGACCAGCCGCCGACTTTCGTCCGCGACAGTACGGGCCAACGCGAACCGATCCATCTCGCCAAGGTTGAGGGCAGCGTCGCCGAGTGCTTGGGAGAAACCGAACACTGCCGTCAACGGGGTTCGCAACTCATGGGCAACGCTGTTGATGAGGTTGTTCTTGTGTCTGACGAGCTCGGTCAGCCTCGCCTCGACTCGGCTTCTTTCGGCGATCTCGTTCTGATAGTCACGCAGCACCGCACCGACCGTGACGAATCCGAGCCCGACGCCGGCGATGAGCCCGGTCACAACCATCCGGGTCACCAAGGAGCCTCCGGCCGAGTGGAACGCAGGCAGTCCCCCACCTAGAGCCGCAACCTCCACTGCGATCGCACAGATCTGCAGGAAAAGAGCCAGAGCAACCATCAGGCGGGCGCCGCGTCTGGAAAGGAGAAGCCCGCTCACCGTGAGCGAGAAAATCGGCAAGATCTCGATAGCCAAAAGCGACCCGTACCGCCACCAGAGACCGAATGACACTGCGACGCTGATCGCGACGCCGACCTCGATCCTGACGTCCTTCATCCAGGAAAGCGACAAGGCAGGGAGAAATGTGAACAGAACCAAGGCGGCAACGAGGTATGGCGACGGTCGAGCACCAGTTCCGAAAAGGCTGGCGATCACCGAAAGGTAGAGAACAATCCGGAAGCCGAGCAAGCCCCGGTTGAGCCTGGCCAGGCGCGGGTCGGCCAGCCGGGCGTTGACGGACATAGACGGTCTTCGGCGTCAGCCGCCGAAAGCTGAAGATGCCCTAGAGATCTATTGGATTGACCAAGTCGAGGATGATCGCGATCAGACCGAGAAAACCGACCAGCGTGATCACGACGGCCGCAACCGGGATCAAAACCCGCACGTTCACGGCTCGGCGGGTGATCTTCTCATAGAGCGCCACCGCAAAATGCCCTCCATCGAGGGGGTACAGCGGCAGCACGTTGAGGGCCGCGAGCATCACATTGACGGAAGCCAACAGAAACAAGAAAGATCCCCAGCCAATGTCTTCTACCTGGCTCCCGATATTGGCAACGCCGATCGGGCTCACCGGCCTGAACTCGAGCGGAACGTCGGTGTTGCCGACGAGGACACCGGCCAGCCGTCCCAGCGTGCCGGGCTGCACGATCTGACCCAAGACCTGGAAGGTCACCACCACGCTCGAACCGAGTTGTTGGCCGGCCGACCCGATCGCTTCCCACAGGCTGAGCTTTCGTACCTCGACGGTCGGCCCGATGCCTAGGAACCCGCCCACTTCCCCGGTCTCCGGGTCGGTCCTGGTAGCGAGGGTGGCGGTGAGTTCGAGCACCTCGTCGCCTCGCTGGACCGTGAGCACGATCCGCTCCTCGGGTCGAGATGACAGCTCCTCTCCAACTGCCGTCCAGTCAGGAGTCGGAACACCATCGATCGCCAACACCCTGTCTCCTGCCTCCAAGCCTGCGTCGGCGGCCGGAGTAGGAGTGATTCCATCATCGAGGGTGGGGACGACTCCGGCGAGCGTGGTCGTCAACTCGCTGACACCGTTGAACATCAGGAGCGCGGCAAACATCAAATACGCGATCAAGAAGTTCATGCCGACGCCGGCCAGAACGACCACCGCTTTCTTCCAAAACGGCTGCTCGCGGTAGGTGCGACCGAGATCTGACTCCGGGACTTCTTCGAGAGGGTTCATCCCCACGATCCGGACGTACCCGCCGAGCGGTATCGCCTTGATCCCGTACTCGGTTTCCCCTCGTTTGAACGACCAAATCCGAGGGCCGAAACCGAAGAAGAATTCGGTCGCCTTGACCCCCACCATCTTGGCGGCGAGGAAGTGCCCCAGCTCGTGGGCGGTCACGAAGAAAACGATGGCGAGAACCCCGCCGATAGCACCAGCCAAAGTATTTTCAGGCTACCGGAGGAGATTGCCAATGCACGTGCTAGCGATCCGGCGCGCCTCCTGATCAGCTAGCTGCACGTCGGCCAGACTTCTGACCGGCTGGTTCTCGACCTCGCCAAGTGTGTGCTCAATCACCTGAGCGATCCCGAGAAAATCGAGCTGATCGTTCAAGAAAGCGTCGACGGCGACCTCGTCGGCAGCGTTGAAAACGGCCGGGCTCGTCCCGCCGGCGCGGCCCGCGGCATAACCGAGAGCGAGAGTGGGGAAAGTCTCGAGGTCGGGTTCCTCAAAGTGAAAGGACGCACCGGCAAGCGTAAGTTCGGAAACGATCGATTTCGCCCGATTGGGGTAGGTGAGGGCATACGCGATCGGCAGTCGCATGTCGGCGGGGCCAAGCTGGGCCTTCATGGAGCCATCGGAGAAGACGACTAACGAATGGATCACGCTCTCGGGATGGATCACGACCTCGACCTGGTCCAATCCGAGCTCGAATAGCGCGGACGCCTCGAGAACCTCGAGAGCTTTGTTCGCCAGGGTCGCCGAGTCGATGGTGACCCGTTGGCCCATGTCCCAATTCGGGTGCCGCAAGGCCTGTTGGGGCGTCACCTCCGCGAGCGCCCGCCTTTTCATTCCTCGAAATGGTCCCCCCGAGGCGGTAAGCACGATCTTTGCCGGCGGAGGCTCGCCCACGAGGCATTGAAAGATCGCCGAATGCTCTGAATCGACCGGGATCAACTCGCCGCCTCCCCTGGCGACCGCCTCCCTCACGAGCACACCCGCCGCGACCATCGATTCTTTGTTGGCAAGCGCCAACCGGTTCCCGGCCTCGGCGGCAGCGAGTGTCACCGGCAGACCGGCAACCCCGACGATGGCATTCATGACGATTTGGCCCGGATGGCTGGCCATTGCAATCAAGGCTTCGGGACCGAATCCGACCAGCCGCGACCCAAGCTGCTCGACAAAACCGTCCCGCGCCTCCCCATTGTCGGCCACCGCCACGTCCGCTGCTGGATACCGCTTGGCGATCTCGAGGAGCTCATCGCTCGGCCGGCGCGCGGCAATGCCGGTGACGGTCATCTCGAGCTGGTCGGCGACGGCGAGCGTTTGGCGTCCTATGGAGCCGGTGACTCCCAGGACCGCGAGCGATTCCACGTCCCTAGAGGAGGCCGGTCTCGCGGAAAAATAGAAAGGCGGCAGGTACTACGAAAAGAAGGCCGTCGAGCCGGTCGAGCAGGCCACCGTGCCCGGGCATGACCGCGCCCATGTCCTTGACGCCGAGGCTCCGCTTCACGAGCGACTCAGCGGCATCCCCGATTGGCGAAAGGACAACCACGAGCAGAGTCACAACCAACCCTTGGTTCAGCGACAGGGGGAAATAGTCGACAGTCGAAAGGAAGGCGGCGGCGGCTGTGGCGAGGACGAGGCCGCCGATGTAGCCCTCCCAGGTCTTCTTCGGCGAAAGGACCGGTGAGAACGGATGGCGCCCCATCACCCGGCCGGCGAAGTAGCTGCCCATATCGAAGATCGCCACCACCAGGACGAGAAAGAGGATCAGCGGGATGGGGTTGGTAGCCCGGCCGATGACAACGGCGAAGCCCAGGAGGGAAACCCAGGCCGCTCCGAAGACGGTCAACGCGGCGTTGTCGAGTGGACGGCGACGCGGAACAATCGTGTAGAAAGCCATCACTGCCAGCATCACCAGGACGATGGTCACCAGCATCGGACCGGGTCCGCCCAGATGGGCGGCGATTGCCACTCCGATCACGCCCAACAGGCCAAAGAGAGCAATTGGGACGAAACCATTTCTGCGCAGAGTCGTGTAGAACTCGGCCAGAGCGACAACCATTAAGAAGCCGATGAAGGAAGTGAAGAACCAACCCCGCAAGAAGAGCGTGAGGCCGAACACCCCGACGAGCACCACCGCCGAGATCACTCGCAACGTCAGGTCACTGGCAGCCGTCTGCTCGATGTGCTCGAGCTCCTCCTCACTCGGATTTGGATGACCGGTTACGTCACCGAAGTCGATCAATCCGGTGCCGATGCCCGCCATCGTCGCGGCGACGGGGCCAGGATCGGTTTCGTTGCCGCTGCGGGAGATCTCCTCGGCAAGGTCGCGGTACTCGGCGGTCGTGGCCGACAAGTAGAGCTGCTCGGACAACGGAATATCCTCGTCGGCCGGCAAGAGATCCCCGATCGTGGAGCCAGCGGACTCCTCGTCTGCTTCGTCGATCGGCTCCTCCCAAGGACGGGAGAACTTGTGGCCGCTGGCGGTAGCTTCTAGCTCCGGCTCATCGGCCAGGTCGGGTGCCAGGTCAGGTGCTTGGGGCTCATCGGGGGTGGCCATTCCTCAGACCTCAGCCAACTCGTGCTCTTTGCCCACCAGGAGCTCGTCGATGCGATGGACGAATTGGTCGGTCAGCTCCTGCAGCTCCTTCTCCCCCCGGCGGATCTCGTCGTCGGAAACCTCGTGCTTCAGCGCTTCGATGTCGTCTTTGCTGTGCCGGCGCACATTTCTCACCGCCACTCTGCCTTCCTCGGCCATGTGGCGCACCATCTTGGTCAGTTCCTTTCGGCGTTCCTCGGTGGGAGCTGGAAAGGCGAGACGAATCAGGTTGCCGTCGTTGCTCGGGTTCAGGCCAAGGTCGGAGGCGCGGATGGCCTTCTCGATCGCAACAAGCGACGACTTGTCAAACGGCTGGACGACAAGCAGCCGCGGCTCGGGCACGGAGAAGGACGCGAGCTGTTGGAGGGGGGTCGAGGTGCCGTAGTAGTCAATCGTTATCCGGTGGAGGATCTGGGGGTTGGCTCGTCCGGTGCGAACCGTGGCGAACTCGGAACTGACATGCTCGGCCGCCTGCTCCATCTTCTTTCGGGCTTCAGCCAAAACCTCAGTGATCATCTCGCCTCCTCAGTGGATGACGGTGCCGATCGATTCGCCCGAGATCGCTCGAACAATGTTGCCCGCCACAGTCATGTCAAACACAACGATTGGGATGTCGTGCTCTCGGCACATGGTAATTGCGGTGGCATCCATCACCCTGAGCCCACCCGCGAGGAACTCCATGTAGGTCAACTCGGAATGACGGGTCGCCTCCGGGTGGGTTTGCGGATCCGCCGTATAGATGCCGTCGACCTTGCTCGCCTTGAGGAGGGATTCGGCGCCGATCTCGACGGCGCGCAAGGCGGCGGCTGTGTCAGTCGTAAAGAAGGGGTTGCCAGTGCCGGCGGCGAAAACGACTACGCGGCCCTTTTCGAGATGGCGCATCGCCCGTAGCCGAATGTAGGGCTCGGCTAGCTGTTGCATGGCGATGGCGCTCTGGACCCGCGCCTCGACACCGTTGTGTTCAAGAGCATCCCGCAGGGCCAATGCATTTATCACCGTGGCCAGCATGCCCATGTAATGCGCATTGGCCAGGTCCATCCCTTTGGCCTGTTGGGAGACTCCGCGAAAGATGTTGCCGCCACCAACCACGATGGCGACTTCATGCCCCGAGATGATGCCTTCGGCCACCTCCTGGGCGACCCGGGCAATCGTGGCAGGGTCGATGCCGAAGCCAACGGACGGATCAGCGAAGGCTTCCCCTGAGAGCTTGAGCAGCACCCTTCTCCCCATCAGTCTCCGATCTCCAACCGAGCCATACGACGAACCGAGATGTTCTCGCCCATCTTGGCCGCGAGTTGGTTCACGTAGGCCTCCACGGTGCCCTCGAACTTCTCGGTGTTGGCAAATTTCTGTTCATAGAGGACGTTCGTCTCGTAGAAGGACTTGATCTTGCCGTCGACGATCTTACCGATGATGTTTTCGGGTTTGCCCTCCTCCCGAGCCTGTCGAGTGGCGAAGTCGCGTTCTTCGGCCAGAACTGCCGGATCGACGTCGTCTCGGCGGATCCACCCGGGACGACCCCAGGCGATATGAAGGGCGATGTCGTTGGCGACCGCCTTGAAGTCGGGATGCTTGGCTACGAAGTCGGTCTCCGAGGCGAGGTCCACCAGGACGCCAATTACGGGCCGTTCCGCTTGGTGGTGGATGTAGGTCCCGATCGAGCCTTGGTTGGCCTCGCGTTCACCGGCCCGCTTGGCCACTTTGGCCAAACCCCGGACACGCAGGATCTCGGCGGCTTTGTCCATGTCGCCCTCGGTCTCCACCAGGGCTTTCTTGGCGTCCATCATCCCGACACCGGCGATCTGTCGCAGACGCTGAACGTCTTTGGCGGAGATCTCAGCCATCTGCATTCTCGGGCGCGAAGTCGGACTCCTTTTGATCTACGCCTTTGCCGGCCCGGCAGGCCTCGGCCAAGGCGCCGGCTACAACGGCCGCCGCCCGAATTGCATCGTCATTGCCGGCAATCACGTAATCGATGTTGTCGGGATCGCAATTGGAGTCGACCAGCGCCAGCGTGGTGATCCCCAGACGGGTGGCTTCCTTGACAGCGGTGTGCTCGGTATTGACGTCGACGATGAAGATGGCGTCAGGCGCCTTCGTCATCTCCCGCACCCCGCCCAAAGTCTGCTGGAGCTTTTGCAGCTCGCGACTGATCGAGAGTCGCTCCCGCTTGGAAAGCGCCGCGATCTCGTTGGAGGCCTCCATGCGCTCGAGCTCCTTCATGTAAAAGATGCGCTTTTGGATCGTGGCGAAATTCGTCAGCATTCCCCCGAGCCAGCGAAAGTTCACATAGGGCATACCGGCTGAGTTGGCAGCATCGGCGATGGGCGCCTGGGCCTGCTTCTTGGTCCCTACGAAAAGGACTGTGCCTCCGTCGGCCGCGAGTCCCTTCAGATATTCGGCGGCAGCCTCGACCTGCGTCAGGGTTTGGCGCAGATCGATGATGTGGATCCCGTTGCGCTCGCCGTAGATGTACGGCTTCATCTTGGGATTCCACCGCCTGGTTTGGTGCCCGAAATGCACTCCGGCTTCGAGCAGCTGCTTGATGGTGACCACAGCCACGATTGCTCCTTCTCTGGTTGTTCCTCCGCCGGTGCTGCCGATCTGGCACGACCCTTCTGGGCCTTCCTCACCCGACCCCCGTCAAGAAGACAGGGCCGACCAGGAGGAATCACCGACGTGTGTCGTTGGAGTGGGATTGTAAGCGGTCAGGACATCCGATTACGCAAAGACAAGACACTTTTGGCGTGAATCTGACAGACCCGCGATTCAGTGACCCCCAAGACCTCTCCGATCTCGGCCAACGTCAAACCTTCGAAGTAGTAGAGGGTGATCACCAGCCGTTCGCGATCGGGTAACCGGTTGATCGCATCGCCCAGGATGTGACGGGTCTCCTCGGCGTGGAAAGCAGCCTCAGGCCCCACCCCGGCGCGGTCGGGAATGAAGTCGCCGAGCGACGAAGCCGAGTCTGGCCCGATGAGCTCGTCCAAGGCCACCAACCCGAGGTTCGACATTTCTGCCAGGGTTCCCCGCACCGATTCGACGTCCTGATCCATGTGACGAGCGAGCTCCTCGTCCGAGGGTGTCCGGTGCAAACGATGCTCCAGCTCCGACATCGACCTTTCCACCTCGCGGGCGCGGGAACGAACCGACCGCGGCACCCAATCGAGGGAACGCAAGCCATCCAGGATCGAACCTTTGATGCGGTTGATCGCGTAAGTCTCGAACTTGAAACCACGCTCCGGTTCGAACTTGTCGATCGCGTCAATGAGGCCAAACACCCCGTAGGAGACGAGATCCGCCTGGTCGACGTTGCGCGGCAGTCCGGCGGCGACTCTCCCGGCGACGAACTTCACCAACGGCGAGTACTGGAGGATGAGCGCCTCGCGCGCGTGACCGTCGGAGTCATCCTTGAGCCGCTGCCACAGAGTGGTTACGGCGTAGGAGGGATCGTCATGCTCTGGGATGGCTGAGGTCATAGGTGCTTTGCAGGTGTTGGCGGGAGACGGCAGTGTAAATCTGGGTTGTCGCCAGATCGCGGTGTCCTAAGAGTTCTTGAACCGTACGGAGATCGGCACCGCCTTCGAGGAGGTGCGTCGCATAGGAGTGGCGGAGAGCGTGAGGAAAGGTGGCAGCCCGGCTGCGAACTGCCCGGCGGATACCCCGCTCATCAAGCTTTCCGCCGCGGACTCCCAACCACAAGGCATCGCTCCTACCCGAATGAGCGAGTTGCCCCCGTCCCCTCTCGACGTAGGCCGCGACCGCATCTCGGGCAGGTCTTCCGATCGGGACCGCTCTCACCTTGCCGCCCTTTCCCGTCACGGTGATCAGATCGGTGGCGAAATCAGTGGTTCGCAGCTGCGCCAGCTCCGACACCCTGAGGCCAGTGCCGTAGAGGACTTCGAGAAGGGCCCGATCCCGCAAGTCGATGGGCGTCGCCGACGGGAGGCCGTCGAGGATCGAGGCGACCTGGCGACGCGGCAGCGCCCTGGGGAGGCGCTCTCCCAATCGAGGCCGGGCAAGCTGAGCAGCCGGGTTAGCCGGCAGGTGGCCCCGTTTGACCAAATCCTCGAGCCAACCCCGAACCGCCGAGGACTTCCGAGCGATCGATCGCCGGCTCAAACCTGCTTCTTCCAAATGCGCGAGGTAACGGCGCAAGAGATGGCGATCCACCAGGGCGGTGTCCTCGCCGCCTTGATCACCACAGAAGTCGAGGAACTGGAAAAGATCGCCCCGATACGCTGCAATCGTGTGCGGGCTCAGTTGGCGCTGGGAAGCGAGCCGCCCGAGGTAGTCGCCGACATCTTGCACGATCATTCGAGTCAGGCTACGGGATCTCACTCCCTTTCCACCTGAACTATTCATAGGACGACCAAGTTTGAGAAGCCAGCTCATGGGCTGGATACGTACACTCTTAGGGGGCATCGCAGCTCCCACCCAACGGATGGAGGAAGTGGTGGCGCGGGAGATCGGCTGGTCGACGGTGATACGGGCCTTGGGCTGGCTGGTGGCCCTGACTTTTGTGCTCGCGACCTTCCTAACCCTCCTTTTGGCGTTCGACGTGCTCGGCCCCGCCAGAGCGCGGAGATGACTTCATCGAATTCAAGCTGGCTCAATTCGCCTGGGAGGAAGAGCGGTGGGTACTCGATTTCCCCGCCTCAGCCCTGTTCGCAATAGGGTTTCTCGGCCTAGCCGGCCTGGGCTCTGCGGTCGCCCGTCTCGCCGACACCTCTGATTCCCGGCGAAGTCTGGTGGCTTCCTCGTTGTGCTCGGCGGAGGCTTCAGTGCCGCGTCTCAGCTTCTCTGGATAGGCGCCAACCCTATCGCGACAAGCACCCGCTACTGCGACTGCGGACTTCTCGCGGAGGAGATCATGTCCCGAACGATGATCCTGGGAACGGTCCGGGGGGATCCAGACATGGCTGATCAGTGGGGCCTTGGCCCTGCTCGCGGTGGGTGCATTGTTCGTTGCCACGATGCCCCAGAGGGCACTTCCACAATGGTGGCGAAGGCTCAACGTGGTCATTGCCGCTCTCAGCGTGATCGGGGTCCTTCTGCCCCTATTCGATGCCTATCCCCTCGATGTCCTTCTCACCCTGCTAATTGCAGGAATACTGCTTCCGATCTGGGCGATCTGGCTTGCGAGGCGCCCAGCAGACTTTTGGCACCGTCTATTCGCTGAGCTGGCGGCGGATCAGATCGGCCAGGGTCTCCCCCACCGAGGCCTCACTTTGGGCCAGTGCCGCCTCGATTGTGACCCCTTGTGCTGAGGTCCGGTTCGACAGTTGCCGCGGCGGTGGACCCAGCGCGAAGCTCAAAAGCTCGACCAGGTCATCGACGCCGAGCACTGGGTGGGCACCGTCTCGAATCAGCAGATTGCACCCTCGTGATACTGGGCGATCGATGTCGCCCGGAACGGCGAGCACCTCTTTTCCCATCTCGAGCGCCAACCGCGCCGTGATCAACGCCCCGCCATCCACGGCTGCCTCGATCACGACGGTCACCTCGGCCAGTGCGGCAATGATCCGGTTGCGAGCAGGAAAACGAAAAGGGGCGGGGGGAGTTCCCGGCGGGTACTCGCTAACCAAGCCGCCCCCGGTCGCAATCAGCTCGCGGGCAAGCGATTCATGCTGTTTGGGGTAGACCGTGTCGAGGCCCGATCCGAGCACGGCCCAGCCGGTGCCGCCCGCGTCGAGACAGGCTCGATGGGCGACGCCGTCGATGCCGCGGGCCAGCCCCGAGATCACCGGCCAGCCGCAGCCGACGACAGCCGCGGCGAATTGGGCGGCGACGCGATTGCCGTAGGACGTCGACCGGCGGCTCCCAACGATCGCCACCCCTGGTAACGAAGGCAGGGTGCCCTCGACCCAGACTTTGGCCGGCAACCCCGGCAGCTCGACGACGAACTCGGGAAGTGCCTGCTCGATCAGAACGAGCTCCGATAGGCGATCGCCTCGGCGATGTGAGCCTCTTCGACCGGTTCGCTCGCGGCCAGGTCAGCGATGGTGCGCGCCACCCGGCGCACCCGATCGGCTCCTCGTCCGGTCAGAAAGCCCTTGCGCAACGCAACCCCGATCAGCCCAACCGCGGCGTCCTCGTAGACAAGGCGATCAAGCGCTTGGCGTCCGAGCTGAGCGTTGGTGCCCTCCGCCCTAAGCAACTGTTTCTCGCGCGCCAGGCCGACCCTTACCCGAATGGTGGCTGAGCCCTCCCCGGGCGGGCCGAGAAGCGAATCGGGATCGGGGGCAGACATCGCGATTCGCAGATCGAACCGATCGAGGAACGGCTCGGCCAGCCGCTTGCGATATCGGGCGATCTCCGCCGCCGAACATCGACACGACACCAGCCGGTCACCGCTGAAACCGCAGGGACACGGGTTGGAGGCCGCGATCACCTGCGACCGAGCGGGGAAGGTGAGGCTCGACCCTCGGCGGGCGATCGTCACCTTTCCTTCCTCGAGCGGCTGGCGTAGGGCATTGAGCAAATGCGGAGGGAATTCACCGAGCTCGTCGAGGAACAAGACCCCGTGATGAGCGAGTGTGGGGAAATGTTACTAGGTCGTCAAAGTTCGTCATCGCCGCGTTTCGAGTGACCTAAAGGCACTAAAGGCAGTTGATAAGCACTTATCAACTATGGGCATTGCGCGAAGTCATGGCTTCGGTAGAACCCATGGGTTCCACCATGGTGGAACCGGGCGATACCCCGATCATGGGCGCTTTCCTGCAAGCGGCGTCTTGGTTCCTAGCCCAAGAGGAGTCGGTGCGCGGAGAGCTGCTAGACGAAGCCAAGAGGAGTCGGTGCGCGGAGCGCTGCTAGACGAAGCCACCACCCACCTCTTTGGCGGGCACCTGCTTTTCTTCGACCATGACGACCAGGACGAGGCCGAACCCTGGTACTGGCACTGCAAATGTTTGGGAGAGACCGCGGATGGATTCGGATTTCTCACCCGCGAGGCGGCGGAAGCCTCGATGACCGAGCACCGAGCCGCGCACAACCTTCCCGAGTGGGCGATCGACTACGGCCGCGCGGTGTCATGACTCCGATCGGGTATCCAGTGCCACCGCCGTCGAAAGAATCGCTCTACGCGCTCACGCGACACCTCTCACGACTAATTTCGGGCATTGTCCGGGCCGGTGGGCCGGCTTCTCATCCCTTCCCGTTGCCCCACACGACAAGGGTGAGGTCCGATTCACCAATTGGACCGCTGGTTTGCCGGGCCCGGAACTAGAACCAGACCTCAACGCTCCAGCTGAGTCCATAGATAGGTTTCCCCCCGGCGCCCCTTGCACTTCCCGCTCCTGCCGGGGGGAGAGACGGCAAGAGCTCCCGCCTTTAACCCCCGGCGGGGAGCTCGCCGTTTTTCTGGGCCAGGCTCCTCTTTCCAGGCTGGTCGAGTGCCACCCCGGTCGGAATAACGCCGCTACGGGCCTCCTACGGGCCTTACAGCGGTGTAACTCTCCCCGGGATCAAACCATTAGGCGCTCTGAGCTGCCGCCCGTCGCCGTTTCCGCTCAGCCGCCAGTTCCGGTGGAGTCATCCCGCCCCAGATCCCTGAAAGGTGGCGCTGTCCCAGTGCCCACGCCCTGCAGCCGGCGATGACCGGACAGGTCGCACAAATTGCCTTCGCCGCTTTGGGCGACCGGCCCTGGCCGACAAAAAACACGTCGGAGCCGACATTTGTCGGCAGGCAGCCGCCCGGTGCCAGGCCGGCGGGTTGAGATGCTGGCCGACCCATTCGACAAGGGCGGCGGCTTCGGTAACGCCAGGGCCGGCGCCCCCTAGTCATCGTCATTTAGAAAGGGCCGGACCGCGCGGACCCACGCCAACAGCCCGTGCCAGACCTCGTCGCGTTCGGGGGCGGGGAGAGGCCGGCGTTCCCTCTCGCTGCAAACGTGGGCGTTCGAGGTTTCAGAGGTCCCGAACCGGCGGCCGCAGTCGTCGCAAAACACCGGCCGGAGAATAGTTAACCCCGGTCAGAGATCACGTTGGCGGGCGCAAGCCATGAAGCAACCCATGCTCCAATTCCGCGTGCAGTTCGTTGAGATCTATCCGACTGAACAGGAACTGTCCAATGCCATTGGACAGTTCGGATCCTAGAACTTAAGTGCTCAAATGTCTTCCAACACTTGGCGGCTGAGAAAGCTTTGCAGGATCGCGGGCATCCGATCGAATGAAGGGATCGGCCGCGAGCTCGAAGCGATAATCACTCGCAGCCGATCCCTCAAATTGCGGCGGCCTCGCTAAGGAGTAACAGAAGCGAGTTGGGCGCCGCCGCTATGGGGCGGCGAGTGCCGCACACTCGGCCCCAATGGTTGTCAGGCGCCTTTAAGCGCCCTCTCGATCGCGTCGAGCGACAAGCCGTTCTCACCCTGCCAGTCGTCGGCCACCAACGTTTTGGTGTTGGCGTCGACCAGTCGGTAACCGTGGCCCGCCTTCTCCAAATTGAGCCCGGCCGCTTTGGCCACCGCCCGCAGCCTTGCCTCTTTGGAGGTGGCCGGCTTCTGAGCGGTCTTCACCGCCTTCTTGGCTGTCATTAGGCAGATGCGATCCTGCGGGCGCCCTGGATGTTGCGGACGTGGAGCAGCGCCTTCGTCTCAGCTCGGAGGGTCGAGAGGTTCTTCCGGAACCCGGTGAAGGGATCGACCGCGAAGTCCATCCGACCCAGATACAGAACCCCGAGCATCCTCGAGTCGATTACGTAGGGCGGCGTCGACCCCGGCATCTCCACCAGCTTCAAATCGAAGAGGGGGGAGGCGTCTCCGGCCCGCCGCGTTGAGAAGATGTACCCGCCGGCGTCGGTCAACAAATCCAGCGCGGCGGCGTCAGTGGCGTTGATCGCCACGATGTCCGGGTTCGCGCCGAGCGTCCGCATCTCACCGATGGCGTTGCGGATCTTGGTAATCATGTCAGCGCCGGTATTCCCGAAGGCGGGGCCGGCCGCCGCAATTTGGCTGACGACGTGGCTGTCAAGGGCGACCTGGATCTGGAAGCGGGCTTCCTGGTCGAGGAAACCGCGCAGGTTGCCGACACTCTCGAAAAGTTGGTTCGGAACGTCATCCACAGTTATGGCAAATTGAGACAGGGCCTCGTTGACGATCGCCAAGGTGCTGTCGACGTGCGCCTTGTCGGAGGTGGCGTCGAGGGCACGCTTCACCGTCCCGACGAGGGTCCTCGCCGACTGTTTGAAGTCCTGGATCGACCCGGCGTCACCCGCATCTTGAATCTGCAAATTCGGATACAAAAACCTGGTGTCCTGGCCCAGCGAAACCGTCACCGGCTCCGTCCGGTTCCAATCGGTCACCGCCGGGAAGACGTTGGCTTTGCCGCCCAACGCCGCCACCGCCGAGAGTGACACGGACGGCATGTGCTTGTAGTGAAACCCCGCCCCGATGACAGCATCGGAAAAGGAGGTTTTCGTTTCGGTGGTAGTCATCTTTTTGGCTTCTTCCTGGTGAGCATGGCCCACCTCCATCGAGGCGCGAAGCGTCTCTCCGTCTTCAATCTTTTTGATTCGATCGCGATAGCCAGAGGCCTGGGCAACAAGCCCCTCGACCTTGGCTTTGTCGGCGGCGGTTAAGCGCTGGCCCGTAGCCTCGTAGCGATCGACAATCGCCTGCGCCTCGTCGAGCAAAGCGGCCTTCTGGCTCGCGAAAAAGGATTTCATCGACTCCATAGCAAGCTCACCTTTCGTCTCAACGATCGGGGGCGATCCCCGGTCGGACGTTTCGTCTCAACGATCGGGGGCGATCCCCGGTCGGACGTTCGGGTGACTGCAGGACGTTCGCCGTGGCCTCTTCGAGCTTGCCCTCTCGGGTCGTCGCTCTTGGGCTCGTCAGCTTCGTTTGCTGGCCGTCAATCGGACGATCGAACATTAGCGCCTTTCACCTCTTCGATGAGGGAAGCCGCCCCGACATTCTCGGCTCTCATCGCGGTGAACGCCTCCTCGATTTCGTCCAGCAGCCGCCGGGCAGCCGGATCGTCCAACCTCTCGAGGTACAGCACGGCGCGCAACAAGACGTGGATTACCGCCCAGTGCACCTCGTGCAGCGAAACCGCCGCCGCCATCAACTCAGGGTGCTCATTCATCGCGAGTGGACGGTGAAAGAAGTGGCTTGTGCTCGAGCACTAGGCGGATAACGAAAAGCCGTTACCCGGTCTCCTTTCGATTCGGCCGCCAACTTTTTTTCACGGGTTGCGGTGAGAGGTCTCATCGGCGTGTATCTGTCGTTTCTCGAAGCCCCCTACCCCTAAGGCGTGCGCCCTCGGCGACGGTCAGTCATTGCGCTCCTCCTCAGGCCATGAGTCGACGACCTCCGGCTTGCCAAGCGGCTGACGGATCAACTCGACCGAAACCACCGGCATCACCCCGGGCCAGTCGTCTCTAAGGAGCAACTCAACAAGCCGGCGTGCTGGTCGCTCCGTCTTGAACGACCGTGTTCGAGCCCAATCCCAATCAGAGCGCCGGAACCGGACGGTCCACAGATGCGTGGCAGCGCGATACTTCTTCATAGGTCGTACTGCGGAGGGTCGGAGGTTGCTCATAGCGAGTTGTACGCCTCGTTCCAGCGGGGACGGGCATCCGGACTTAAGTCCGAATACACCAACCAGCACCTCTTGACCAGCCGTATATGTTTCTCGCTGTAGCTCGTCCCATCCGGATAGCGGCGGAACTCTTCACGACGCTGAGGAGGGATGGAACTTTCCGTATGCGGAAAGTTCTCGATCAGGTCCGACCGACTCCCTTGACCCGGATTCGGTCCGAGACGCTGACCCAGCTCGATCTCGCAAAACATCTGTGCGGCTTTGATCTGGTTCTTTTCGCGGCCATGGCCGTTCCACT
>JACCTH010000017.1 GCA_013812505.1 Acidimicrobiia bacterium
ACCGTTCGCCGCAAGCTGCTCCAAGAGTGCGACGTCCACACCCTGCTGCGGCTACCGACTGGCGTGTTCTATGCCCAGGGAGTGAAGGCCAATGTGCTCTTCTTCGATCGCAAGCCAGGCCGCGAACAACCGTGGACCTCTGATCTGTGGATCTACGACCTCCGCACCAACCAGCATTTCACTCTCAAGCAGAACCCGCTGAGCTACGAAGCGCTCAAGGACTTCATCAGCTCCTACAACCCCGAGAACAGACATGAGCGGGTCGAGTCAGATCGGTTCCGCAAGTTTGGTCTCGACGAGTTGCTGGCTCGAGATAAGGCCAGCCTCGACATCTTCTGGTTGCGAGACGAATCACTGGAAGACGCCGACAACCTGCCCGATCCGGCGATCATCGCCGCCGAGATTGCCGAGGATCTCGAAGCCGCGCTGGCTCAGTTCGCCGAAATCGCATCGAGCCTCGGCCAACCTCCCGAAGATTCCTGACGAGCCGTGACAGAATCTGTCGGTTTAGGTTGATACGTTCCGGAGGTGTTCATAGCTACAACCGACACTGGCGCTAGGCGAGAACCTCTTCTTGGAAGGGGCATTTATGACGTGGTCGATCTCGCTTGGCTGGTGGGTAGAGACCCTGCGACGATCGAGCGGTTGGACAACCGGACGCGCACCTTTACATCGAGTGGGAACCAAGCCGCTATACGCGTTTCTGGACCTGATCAGCCTCTGGGTTATCTCAGAACTCGATAAGCGACGTGTGCCAAAGCTTGAAATTCGGAATGGAGCGGCATACCTCTCACGTGAGCTTGGAACGGACTATCCGTTCGCTCACAAGGCACTCGCCACGGTCGGCAGCTCTGTTTTCGGAGAGCTAGGGGACTGGGTGGACATTGGCAAGTCAGGACAGCTGGCTTTCCATGACACGATCAAGAACTATCTCAGACCTGTCGAGTACGGCCCCGATGAATTGGCGGCTGTTTGGAGACCAGCTAACGGCGTTTGGGTAAATCCGAAGGTACAGGCAGGTTCGCCGTGTGTGGATGGGACTCGAGTTCCCACTGGAGTCCTGGCGGCTCTAATAGATGAGGATGAGGATCCGGAGGACGTTGCTGACGACTACGAACTTGATGTCACACAGGTCATCGCAGCGTTGGAGTTCGAACGCGCTGCGTAAGGATCGAGTACGGCACGCTCAAGGCGCCCCAGGGTTCGGCTGCTCTTCGACGAGCTCCTTTCGCCGAAGGTGGCCAGGGCCCTGAGGGAACTTGGATTCAACACGAGCCATGTAGGCAACCAAGTCGACCAGTCGCCTCCGCGGGGATCCCTCGACGAAGAGGTGCTGGCGCATGCCAAACAACACGGCCAGACAGTTGTGACGTCGAACCACGACATGATTCTCCTCTGTCATGAGCAATCTGAGTCGGTGGTCTGGATAGACCCACGGGGGAGGCAATTCACGGTTGATGACCTTGCTCTCGTCGCTTTCAAGGGAATCGCCGACTGGGAAAGGCGATTGAACTCAGCGTCTGGTCCGGTCTGCGTCAAGGTGTTACGCACCTAGGTAGAAACGATGGATCTGGACCGCGCGGCAGGGCTGGCGCGCGACAAAGAATCCGACGAATCACTGCGAAAAAGCGGACCAAGCGACCGCGTCCCATGGGTCCGCTGCTGACAGACTACTGAAAGAGAACAGACTCCCGAGCCAGCAAAGCTTGATCAGTTTTCGAACAGGCAGAAGGGGTGGCCGGCGGGGTCGAGCATCACCCGGTTGTCGAGGTCAGGCTGGAAGTCAGCGAGGGTGGCTCCCGCTTCCAGCGCCCACTGCACGGAGTCGTTGAGGTTCTCGACGGCAATGTCGAGGTGCATCATCATCTGCTGGTCGCCTTCCCCGGCGGGCCAGATGGGAGGGACGTGTCGCTCTTCGGTTTGGAACGAAAGGCCGGTACTGCCGTCCGGCGGGAGGAGTTTTACCCAGTCAGGCTCGTCTTGCTCGCGGGTCCAACCCAGGAGCTTTTCGTAGAAATCGGCCAAGGCACGAGGGTCGGGTCCGCCGATCACGGTCGCGGAGATCTTCATCTGTGGGGCATCCATGACCTCACCCTATTCTCGCGGATGTGACGCCGGAGGAGCTGCTCGCCTATTGCCTCTCCAAGCCCGGAGCATGGCAGGACGAGCCTTGGGACGAGGACATCGTCGCCAAGGTTGGGCGACAAGATCTTCGTCTTCCTCGGCGCCGGGGAGGCAGGTGTTGGGGTCAAGTTGGGGAACAACCGGGACGAGGCCGATGAGTGGTTGCTCCGTTACCCGGAGGACGCCCAGAAGATGGCATATATCGGCAGATCGGGTTGGAACTCGCTCCGAGCTGACGGCGCCATCCCCGAGGATGAGATCCGCGCCGCAATCGATGAGTCCTACGACCGGATCGTCCGCAAACTCCCGAAGAAGTCGCGCCCAGGCTGACCCTGATCTATCGGACCTCGAGCACCAACGGTTGTTTCGACTCGGCAACGTAGTTCAAGAGCGCGTTGAGGAGGAGGACCAAACCCGACATCTCCAGTGCCTCTTGGATGCTGACAGCCAATTTCCGGGGGAGGCTGTCGTCGCCGACGGCACCAAATAGCCAGCCGTCGGAGATCGCCCCTTCGATGAACTCGAAGCCAAGCGCTCCTCCCACATAGACAGTCGCCGCCAGAAAGACGGCATTTCGGAGCCTGATTGGGAGTCTCTGAATCAGGCCGAACCCAAACCAAGCCCCCAAGAGGAGCACAAGAACTGTCGCGGGGATCACCCACGCGTACTTGAGCGCTCCTGTCAGTCGGATCCCCAGGGCCGATCGCTCGTGGAGGCTCACGGCTTCGTCGAGCGAGAGGATCCAAAGGACGATTCCTAGCCCGATCCAATACCTGCGGAGGTTTCGTTCGAAGAAGGGTGGCCGAGCGATGAGCAAGGCAATTGTCCCATTGATCGCCAACAGGGCCGAGGAGAGCCATTCGCCAATGTCCTGTTCAGAGTCGAGGCCCAGAAGGGCGAAGACGTAATCGGGAACTTGAATCGAAGTCTCGGCAGCAGCACAACCGCGACACCGGCGATCACCAACAGGCCCGCCGCCAACCACAGCCAAGACACCAAGCGAGATCGTCTCAGGGTCGATCTTTCATGTCATAGGCACGGTTGGACGGTTCCCGAGCAAACGCCGAACTCGGCGACGCCAGTGGCCAGAGTGACAGTGTCGCCGTCCTCCAAGAAACGAGTGTTGGAGGTGAGTTCGAGGAGAGACCCGAAGCTTTGAGGTTCGGGCCCGGAGATCGTGCCGGACGCGAAAAGGTCCCCGGCGCGAATATGAGCGCCGTTGCTAGTGGCATGGGCGAGCTGCTGGCTCATCGTCCAGTAGAGGTTTGAGGTGTTGGAGCGGGTGACGATCTCATCATTGATCGAAACTGCGAGGGCGAGATCGAGACTGCGCCCGGGTGGCGAGAGGTAATCCAGGGGCGCCGGATCTTGTGAGGGCGCGGGGATCCGCCGATCCGCAAGCTCCGAGAGCGGCACAACCCACGCCCCAATGCTGGTCGCAAAGGACTTGCCGAGGAAGGGGCCCAGCGGCTGGTACTCCCACGCTTGGATGTCCCGGGCCGACCAGTCGTTGACGAGCACCAACCCGAAGATGTAATCCTCGGCTTCCTCGACCGAGATTCGAGCCGGGCCGGTGCCGGTGAGAAACCCCATCTCCAATTCGAAGTCGAGACGACGAGACGGCCCAAAGTTGCCTTTCGCGATCTGGCCGGCTGGCCGGGTGATCGGCGTGCCGTCGACGACAATCGTCCCCGAGCGGCCGTGATAACCGATCGGCATGTGTCGCCAGTTGGGGGTTAGGGGCTCGGAGTCGGGTCGGAAGATGCGACCGACGTTCTCGGCGTGGTGACGCGAGGAGTAGAAGTCGACGTAGTCGCCGATGGGACAGGGGAGGCGAAGAAGGATTCCGCCCTCGATGGGCGGAAGGTCGGCGTCATGCATTTGGCCAACGACGTCGAGCCAGGCATCCCGGCCGGCTTCGAGTAAGGGAAGGAGCGACGCCGCCTCGAGCAGCTGCGACACCGGCGTGGGGTCAAAAAGTTGGTCGCCGATCCTGACGCCCACCCGGTCGACCCCATCGGCTGAATACACCCCAAACGCGATCACCAAAGGCTGCCGATCGAGAGCAGGTCTTCCACTGGCTCGTCAAACGAACAGCTTCCGTAGGAGCGAAAGAAGATGCGAGCAGAACGAAGGTCAGAGGCGGTGAACTCGCGGCTGCCGACCCGGAGCCCACTTCGTCCCAAGCGACCATCGGTGGCCTCGATCATCTCGGTCGCGGCATCCCGATCCCCGTTCAGTACCAGCGCAGCTGCGGCGGCAGCGAGGTTCATGAAGCCGTGACGCCAGACGCCGAGCTCTGGCCAGAAGTGGCGCCAGGGGTGGTGCAGGCCGGCGGTAGCCTTGAACGCGAGACCACAGGCAAATGTGGTGTGCATGACCTCGGACAGATTCTCCGACGAAGGAAAGTCCGCCGGGTTGGGACCGCCACATCGGAGCTTGACCCCGATCATTCGACCGGGGCTTTCGACGGCGATGTCGAGCACCCGCTTGGGGTCGGTCTCGAGCCAAAGGTCCTGGTTACGAGCCATGAGAGCGAGGTGATCTGCGATGGCGAGGTCACGGGTTTCGACTTGGCGGATCCGAAGCCCGGAGATGGCCATCGCCTCGAGAGCTTCGACGATCGGTTGATCGACAACAACGCCGACTGGCGTGGGCTTACCGCCCAGCATCCACTCGAGATCATGGAGCTGAGAGCTCGGACACAGGAGCACTCCAAGCATCCATCGGTGGGCGCCTCGTTGATGTCGTTGGTAGGTAGAGAGAGCTTCCGCGAGGGACAACGACTCGGGGGGATACATGCCCGCGTAGTCAATGAGATGCCCGAGCGCGACCTGGGAAGCAGTTGCGGCTCGAACCACGGCCACATCGTACGGATGTGGAAGCCCAGGTTCGAGGGTCAGTCGCTCCCTTTAACCTGACCTGATGTTCCGCCAATTCCTGGCAACGAAGTGGTTCGCGCTCATCTTCCTGGCTTCGCTTGCCTCCGAGCTGACCAACAGCCTCCTCGTCCATTTCCCCGGATACCTCCTCGATCTCGGTGCGGACGAGGTGCGTCTGGGGACGATCGTGGGGGTCTCGGGGCTGGCCTCCATCGTGGTACGGCCATGGATCGGCAAGGTCATGGATCAGAAGAGCCGCCGGCTCATGATTCGAATCGGGACCGGGATAGTTGTCGTCGCGACGTTTTCCTACGCGTTCATCGATCAGCTTGGACCAGCGGTGGTGGGAGCCCGGCTTTTGCAAGGGATTGGGCAGGCGATGTCCATGACTGCGTTCTGGACCTACATCGCCGATCGCACCCCGGTCCGGTTCCGCAGTCAGGGGATCGCGCTGTTTGGGATCTCGGGCTTGGCCCCGCTCGGGATCGCCCCCGCCTTGGGCGACCGCATCCTTGCCAGCGCGTGGGGATATCGCGGCATCTTCCTCATGGCGGCGGCCTTCTCCTTGGTGGCGTTGATCCTGGCATTCTTCTTAGAGCGCAGCGGAGTAAACACCGGCGCCACTACCACGGGCTTTCTCGAAGTTCTGCGGCGACCAAGTTTGCGGCCCGTGTGGTTCGTTACCTTGATCTTGTCGCTTGGCTTCACCGCCGCCTTCGTCTTCGTCAAGACCTACGTCACCACCAGCGGTTTGGGAACGATTGGCCCGTTCTTCGCTACGTATGCGTTAGTGGCGGTGACCTGGCGGCTGACGCTGGCGTGGGTGCCTGACCGGGTCGGGCCGACCCGGATGCTCGGCCCGGGCCTCGCCGCCTATGCTCTGGGGGTAGCGCTGGTTGGGATCCTGCCGCTCCCGGAAGGACTGTTGATCGGGGGAGCCATCACAGGGCTTGGCCATGGCATCTCCTTTCCTGTCGTCCTTAGCCTGGCCACGAGTCGAGCAGCCCAGGGCGAGCGCGGCACCACCACCGCCATCTTCACTGCCCTCTTCGATCTCTCGTTGTTCGGCGCCTCACCATTGCTCGGTTGGATCATTCGCGAGTTTGGCTACCAGTTCATGTTCGTGGCCACGGCGATCGTGGTAATGGCCGGAATGGTGGTCTTCTTGATGGCCGAGAAGCGACTAGTTATTGATCTGATCGACGAGCCAGCGACCGCCCCCGTTCCGCATGTGTGAGGACTGAGTTCTAGCTTGGGGAGATATGCCGGAGCTCCCCGACATCGTCGTTTACCTCGAGGCCCTGGAACGGAGGGTGCTTGGACATCGGTTGGAGAAGCTGCGACTGGCCTCACCGGCCGTACTGAGAACCTACCAACCGCCCTTCGACGCACCCGAGGGTAAAGCAGTCGCAGGTTTGCGCCGGCTCGGCAAGCGCTTGGTGTTCGATTTTGGCGACGAGTTGTTCGTCGTCATCCACCTCATGATCGCCGGGCGCCTGCAATGGAAAGAAGGCAAGGCGGCGATTCCCAAGAAGGTGGGGCTGGCTGGATTCGAGTTCGACAACGGGACGTTGATCCTCACCGAGCAAGGCACCAAACGGCGAGCAGGGATTTGGGTTATCTCGGGCGAGGAAAATCTTGCGACCGAGAACCGCGGGGGACTGGAGCCGTTGCAAGCGAGCCCTGAGGAGTTCGCCCGGGCCATCACGGCGGAGAACCGAACGCTCAAGAGGGTATTGACCGATCCGCGCCTGTTCTCCGGCATCGGCAACTCTTTCTCTGATGAGATCCTTTGGGCGGCGCAGTTGTCGCCTGTGACTCGCTCCGGCAAACTGACCCCAGAGCAGCTCGAGCGGTTGCATGAGGCGACCGTCACTCAGCTCAACTGCTGGACAGACGTGCTGCGTCAAAGCGTGGGTGAGAGCTGGCCGGCCAAGGTGACCGCGTTTCGTCCCGAGATGGCGGTTCATGGCAAATTCGGCCAACCATGCCCCCGTTGTGGAACCAAGGTGCAGCGGATTGTCTACGCCGCCAACGAGACCAACTACTGCCCCACCTGCCAAACCGGTGGGAAGTTGCTGGCGGACCGGTCGCTGTCACGGCTGCTGAAAGAGGACTGGCCGCAAAGCCTCGAGGAGCTAGAGGAGATGAAGAGCCGTTAGATAATGAAAAGGACGGTGACCAACCACATCCCCGCCACGAACAACGCGGCGGTGAGCTCGATCAGGATCGAGAGGCCGGTGGCTTTCATCGCCGATTTGGTCGACGGCCAAGCCCGCTCATGGTCGCCGAGGCGTTGGCGCTCCGACAGGTAGACGCCGAGGGGAAAGCCGACGAAGAGGCCGACGACGGGAATAACGAAGAAGCCGATGATGGCAAAGACCCCGCCGATGACCATCGACCGTTTGGGCACGCCAGCTTCTTTCAGACGCCGGCCCGGCAAGATGTACTTGCCGGCCTCGCCGACAACGAGGAGGACTGTGGCGATCCCCACGACCACCCAGGCGCCGCCGCCCTCGACCAGAGCCCAGACGAACACGGCTGCATAGACCAAGATCAAACCCGGCACTGCCGCGACCACGACTCCGACGAGACCGGCGGCAATTACCAGCCCGACGACGATCAGCCCTGGCGTGTCCATTGAGCTCGAACCTTACGGACGAGAGACACCTCTAGGCACGCCGATCGCAACTCGGTACGTTCATGGTTCGGAAGAGGGAATAATGTGAATGTGGTTATGCAGACTTTGCACGAAGGGGATCGGGTACCTATGTCTTGGGAGGAATACGAGGCATTGGGGCCGGACTTTCGTGGTGAGTACATCGACGGGTGTTTGGTCGTGAGCGCCTCGCCATCGCAACCTCATCAAAGAATCTGTAGGCGTCTTGCCAATCTTCTTGAGTCGGCGATTCCTGATGCTTACGAGGTGGATGAAGGCTGGGCTTGGAAGCCGACCCAGGATGAGTTCGTTCCGGATGTCACCGTGTTTGAGCGGACAACAGAGACGATCCGGTTGACAGCGACGCCCTTACTGGCAGTTGAGGTCCTGTCGAGCGACCGCGCCTCCGACCTGGTTCGCAAGTTCGCGAAGTACGCGGCTGCCGGCCTCGTCCACTATTGGGTAATCGATCCGCAGGGACCAGAGATCATCGTTTACCGGCTCACCGATCATGGTGTATATCAAGAGATCATTCGGATCAACGGGGCCGAGCACGTCCAGATCGATCTCGGCGTTGCCCAGATCTCGGTGAGTCCCGCGCAGTTGCTCGTCTAGGCACTGTTCTTTGCGTGGATGTCAACGACAAGTACGCACTTTCATTTGGAGCTTTCGCAGGTACTTATGCAGCGTTGCGTCCGGACTGGCCGGAGGGAACCGCTGCGTGGCTCGCCGGCGCTGACTTCGATGCTCGACCCAAACACATCCTCGACCTGGGAGCCGGCACCGGCAAGCTAACCCGGACCCTGTTCGAGCTGGGGCACAGCGTGGTGGCCGCCGATCCGTCCGCAGACATGCTCGATGAGCTGCGCCGCCAGCTTCCTACCGTCGAGACCCGGGTTGGTCCGGCAGAGCAGATACCTGGCACGGACCATGAGTTCGACGTGATCACCGTCGCTCAGGCCTGGCACTGGTTTGACCCGGAAGCGGCAACGGCGGAGTGTGCGCGGGTGTTGAAATCGAACGGGCTCCTTTCGGTGGCGTGGCATCGCCGCGACGAAAAGGTGCCTTGGTTACGTGAGCTGGCCGAGGTCGTCGGTCGGATGGAAAGCGTATCGAAGGGACCCCGAGCCGAGCGCTTGACCGTTTCGCGACCGTTTGGTCCTGTAGAAGAGAGCGTCTTTGACTACAACCTCATTACCACTCCCGAAGGGCTGCGAGGGCTTGCCGACACCTGGTCCTATGTCCGTCTCGCGGAGGATCGCGAAGCCAAGCTCGATGCCGTCATTGCGCTGGGGCGTCGCGCCGCCCAACCCGATGGACGTCTTGTAATCCCGCACCAAACCTTCTGCTATCGCACCCTGCTAACCGATCGGATTTGACCAGATCACCCGGGTGTCTCTACACAGCGGGGGATTCTCTGCAAGCACCTCGTAGCTGTCTACGCAGCGCCGGTGCTGCCGACCCGTACAAGATCAGATTGAGGTCGGGCAGCCTCACTTTCGCAGCCCGAGCTTGAAAGCGATTGCTTGATCCTCGAGCTCGGCGCTCAGTTCTAGAGATTTGACCAAATCGACGCCGGGCCGCAAACCGAGGTCCTTCGCCGCCAACGATAGGGCTCTGGATGACTGTCGACAGAGAGCCCTCTACGTAGAGCGTCGTTAGTGCCTCTCGAAAGCTAATTCCTCTCTCCTCCGTGAGCTCACGCAATCGAGCATCTTTGTCGGGGTCAATTCTTACCGTCGTCCTCATTGTCTGGAAGTCATGACATCAATTCCAAGGGTGCCAATTTGCGTCTCTAGGTCTAGTCGAGCGACTCGAGAATCGGGACCAGGTCGGAGAGTTGGCTGAGCTTGAGGACCTGGCCAGCGATGCTGTCAGCAGGAGCAACGAAGGCGAAGTCGACTCTCTTGGCGGCGAATCTCTGTGAGAGCTGATAGAACAATCGCACTCCCTGGCTGTCGATGTATTGAACGGGAGAAAGGTCGATGGCAACGGCCATCTCGCTCTTAGTGGCGTCCTCGAGCTGAGCTCTAATGATGGCGGCGTTGGAGAGGTCGATCTCGCCGTTGATGACCACCACTAGCCAGCCGCTGAGGCGCGTTGTGTCGAGTGTCGCCAGCGGGGTCAAGCCGAAACCCCGGGCATGCTAAAGCTGACGGTGGTGCCGTCGTCGCTCGTCGTTCGTCTGAAGTTGTCTGACAACTGCATGATGATGCTCGTTCCCCGCTCCATCCGTTCCACGCTCTCAACCGCCGGCTTCCACTTCCCGAAGTCTCGCACCTCGACCAGCACTCGTTCTCCATCCTGGCGAACCTCCACCTCGACCTTTCCGCGCGATCGGTCGCTGTAGGCGTGGTCGATGGCGTTGGTGCAGGCCTCACCCAAAGCGAGGAGTAGGTCGAAACCCTGCTGCTCACCGATCGAGCGTTCCTGCATCCATTCTCGAACGGCCATTCTCAGCTGACTCAGCTCTTCGGGCCGGGCTGGAAAGCTACGGACGAATCGGCGGTCCGCAGCCGAAAGCAGGCGGACACACATGACAGCCGTGTCATCGTCGGCGCTACGACCGAGCTCCGATACAAGCAGCTCGCAGAGTTCTTCCACCGGTGCATCGAAGTTCGACTGCACCGACTGCTCGAGCCGGTCCAGTCCGACGTTGAGCGATTCGCCCCGGCGC
Source organism: Acidimicrobiia bacterium (assembly GCA_013812505.1). Taxonomy (GTDB): domain Bacteria; phylum Actinomycetota; class Acidimicrobiia; order Spongiisociales; family ZC4RG35; genus JACCTH01. The sequence continues at coordinate 10,343 of JACCTH010000017.1, forward strand.
TCAATCAGGCCATCCGAATAGAAGACGAGCAATGAGCTAGGGTCGAGGGTGAGCGACGATTCGGACCGTTCTGGCTCCCAACCGCCGCCGAGAGGCAGAGAGCGCCCATCCTCGAGCCACTTGCTTTCTCCGGTTCTGCTAAGCAGGAGAATCGGGGGGTGGGCCGCGGAGGCGTAGCGCAATAGCCCCGACGCTGGGTCGAGGATGGCGTAGCACGCGGTGGCAAAGTCGACGCCGTTTGGTCCGCTCACAAACTCGTCGAGTTGGGTGAGCAGGCGCCCCGGGCTGTCAGTCTGCGTAGCCAACGCCGCGAGGGCCGTCCTGATACGTCCCATGGCTGCCGCGGCGTCCAAACCTGTTCCGACCACATCGCCAACGGCGGGACCGATCCTCCCGTCCGGGAGGCTGAAGCTGTCATACCAATCTCCACCCACCTCGAGGCCGTGGCTGCCCGCTTCATAGCGAGCGGCGATAGCGACTTCGGACCGCTGCACCACCCCTTCTGGCAGGAGTGTCCGTTGGAGACGGCGGGCAATCCGATGCTCCTCTTCCTGGAAGCGCGCATTGCTGAGCAGGAGACTGGAGCGCTCCGCAACCTCACGCGCCAGCAGAAGTTCGGCGGATGAGATCACGCGATCTCGGTCAAAACCCAGGGTTAAGGTGCCGGTGAGATTCAGGCCAACGGTCAACGGCAATTGGATCAAGTTCTCGCCTTGGCCAAAGGAGGCAACGTCAGCGGCTTGGTCCGGCATCCGCACCGAAGCAAAACTGGCAAGGTCCGGCACCAACAACTCCACCAGACGCCGCGCTTTGGCATTGAAACCGTCGACTGACTCCAGCTCGCTCGACACTTCTGCGAGCAACTCGGCGCGCCGGCGCGCCTCGGACTCTGTTGCCTGTTGCTGCCGGAGAGTTTCCTCGGCGCGTTTCCGAGTGGTGATGTTCTGGGTTATCCCGACGACGCGAAGCGGAGTCAACCCAACCGAAGGGATTGCCTTTCCCGCGGAGAAAGCCCAGACTTCGCTTACGCCCGGTGGCGTCTTGAGGCGATACTCGCATTGGAACTCTCCGGTGCTGGCAATCGCCTCTTCGAAAGCCGTTCGGAGGGTGTCGAGATCGTCGGGGTGCACAGCCTCCCACGCTTCCTCGAGGGATCCCGGCAACGGGATGCTCATCTGCCGTGGGGCGTTCTCGCCCGCTTGAAACGATCCCAACGCGGGATCGATCTCCCACGTGTACATATCGGCGGCCCCTATGGCGAGCCGCAGGCGTTGCTCGGAGGCATTCAAAGCGATCTCCGCCCGAGAACGACCGATGATCGCCCAAGCTCGCGCGGCGGCTTCTTCAACCAAAGCCACTTCGTCTTCGGTCCATTGCCGAGGTTGGATGTCGTGGACGGTAAGGGCCAACACCAGCAGACCATCCCTGATCAACGGCACCGCCAATAGGGCTCGGGTCGAAATATCCCCATAGGTCGACCGTTCGACTTCGGTGAGACCCGCGGTTTCGACATCATTGATCACGAGCGAGCGCCCCGAGGTCAGCTGCTCGCCAAAGGTCGGGCCAAAGTCGTTCAGCCGATACCGGCCCGGAGCTAGCGAGGAAACCCCATCGACATGATCCGCGGAGATGATCCCGTAGCCGTCGACCACCTCCAGCCACATGGTTCGACTTGCCCCGAGTTGCTCCCCGAGCACACGGGTCGTCTGCGCTTCGATCCAATCGATCTCAACTGGATCTGTGCGCACGCGAGTCGCGTCAGCCAAATTGCTCCGAAAACGGTCGCGCTCTGCGGCCTGGCGCGACAATTCCTCCACTCCCCTGCGCTCGGTGATGTCGTTGAAGAGAACCGCGACCCGGTTGGCGGAGGGTTCGCCAACTCGAAAGGCATAGACGTCAAACCAACGTCCGAGTTGGCGGGCCTCATTTGTGAACCATTCCGGGGTGCCGGTCTTGGCGATCCGACCGTAGATCTCGAACCAGTGGTCCTCGTGGTCGGGTGCGAGGTCGCGCATCAGACTTCCGTTTGCGCCGCGCAAGCCGGTCTGGTGCTCAAAGGCTGGATTCACATCGAGGAACCGGTAGTCGATGGGTTGGTCGGAGTCGTCGAAGATAACCTCGATGACGCAGAACCCTTGATCGATCGATTCGAAGAGCTGGCGATAGTCATTGACCTCGAGCTGGAGGCGATCGCCATTGGGAACAGGTGCAGGGCTCACACCCTCGGCAGAAGCCTTTTTGTTGAGCCGCATCGTTTCAGGAGCGATCGTACCCAATGGCCTTGGGGTGCAATCACCAGTTGCCTCGAACAAATGTTCGGTTAGAGTGCCTGCTCATGCTGGCGGAACGTGCGGTCGAGCGGATTCCCTCTTTGGCGTTATCGCCCGGGAAGATCGTCGGGCTGGAGGGGCCGGCGGGTTGGGGTTTGACCCGTCTGGGGCTGTCGCTTTTGGCCGCGCCCTCGCAGGTAGGGACGGTGGTGACGATCGATGCTCGGGGAGGTTGGTTGTCGCCTCTAGCGGCGTGGGAAGTAGGGGTGAAGCCGGGGAGGCTCGTGATGGTGCGCTGTGCGGATCGAAGGTTGTGGGGACAGGTGACCGCGGCGATCTTGGAAGGCGTGGCCGCGGTTTACGCCGAGGTCCCGGCGGGGGTGGGGGAGCACGAGCTGCGACGGCTGGCCGCGCTCACCCGGGCACGCAAAGCGGGGCTGGCCTTGCGACCGTTGCGAGGTCAACTGCCCGCAGGGATCACCCATCTTCGGATCAATGGAAGAGGGGTGAGCTGGGAAGGAGCCGACCAAGGACATGGCCGTCTCCTCGAAAGACGCCTGGCGTTGGAGGTGAGTGGGAAGTCGCTGCCTTGGCAGGCATTCGACCTCGGAGCTTGAGATGCGCACCTTGTGCGTCTGGTTTCCGGAATGGCCGCTCATGGTGCTGGATGGGACCGGTCCCGGCTACGTCTACGAAGAGGGGCATGCGGCAGGTGGAGAGACTCAACGAGTAGCGGCGGTCAATGCCCAGGCCTCCAAGCTGGGGGTGGCGAAAGGAATGGGACGGAGAGCCGCCGAAGCCCTTTGTCCTATCGCCGAGAGTAAGCCACGCGACTTCGGCATCGAAACCAGGCTTTTTGAGCCGATGCTGATAGCGCTCGAGGACTTGATCCCGCGGGTGGAAGTGGTCGAGCCGGGGTTGGTGTTGGTTGCCGTCGAAGGTGCTCTCCGTTACTACGGGGGTGAGGACGTCTTGGTAGCCAAAGTCGAAAGCATTGCCGGGCCGAAGGCGCGCATCGGTTCGGCCGATGGCCCCTTTGCTGCTCGTTGGGCTGCGATCACCGCCGCGGAAGGGTCGCAAGTGATCGACAACGACATCGCCTTCCTCGCCTCGCTTGACATCTCAGCGGTGGGGCGGGAAGAGATGATTGACACCTTTCGCTGGTTGGGGCTCAACACTCTTGGGGCTCTGGCCGGATTGCCCCGCGAAGCAGTTGCTTCCCGGTTCGGGGACGAAGGTTTGTGGGCGCACCACTTGGCCAGTGGTGAGGATCGATCGATCAACCCTCGCACCATCCCGCCCCACTTAGCGGTCGAAGCCCACTATGACGACCCGCTCGAGAACCTCGACCAGGTGGCCTTCTCGGCCCGGGCCTTGTCGGCTCGTCTGATGAATGGCTTGCGGAAGGAAGGTTTGGCTCCCTATCGAGTGGAGATCGAGGCCGAGTCGGGGATGGGCAAGGTCCGCACCCGAGTCTGGCGTTCCACCGATCCCTTCTTGGAGCCCACTTTGACCGAGAGGGTCTGGTGGCAGTTGCGAGCGTGGATCGAGCAGGAAGGGGTGGCGGGGGGTTTGGTCCGGCTGCGTCTCGACCCTTCGGACCTTTCCGGTGCCGGCCGGCAATTGGCTTTGCTCGAGGCAGTCGGGGAGGGCTGGGAGGGCTATGACTCCACCCGACCCGAAGCCGAACGCGCGCTGGCCCGCGCTCAGGCTCTGGTCGGACCCGACGCTGTGTTGCAGGCAGGTCGGCAAGGGGGGCGCATGCCCGCAGAACAGGTCCGCTGGTTTCGTTTCGGCGAAGAGCCGGGACAGCTCGAGCGTGACCTCGAAGCGCCCTGGCCGGGCGCTACGCCGGGTCCTGCCCCCAGCCTGGTGCCGCCGCAACCGACGCCGATCGACATCGAATGGGACGAGGGTATGCCCACCCGGATCCGGTTGGGATCGCGCTGGGAGCCCGTGCTCAACTGGGCCGGGCCGTGGCGTTTGCTGGGTCGCTGGTGGCGGGGAGAAGGAGCGGGGGACCGTTACCAGATCGTCACTTCCGCCGGAGCGTTCCTCATCGTCACCGATGGTGAACGAAGTTTTCTGGCGGCGATTTATGACTGAGAACTGGCATGCCAGGCGGATGCTCTACCTCGCTCAAGAAAACGCCCCCCTCCCGACTGCGCCGGCTCTCCCCCCTTCGGGGGGAGAAACGGATTGGAGCCGGGAGGCGATTACCTCGCGCACCTCTTCGGCCAATCGGCCCGTGTCATCACGAACCATGCCGGCAGTTTCGATCGGAGGATCGACGAAGGCTTTGAGCTCGCCCCCGTAAACCCAGAGCTTGCCGGGAGGCCAGGCTTCATAGGTGCCGATGATGGTGACCGGCAAGACCGGGATCTCGCCGGCGATCGCCATCGTAAAGGCACCCTTCTTGAAGGGCCGCAGGTCGCCGTTGCGGCTGCGCGTGCCTTCGGGGTAAATGATCAGTGACCGACCGGAGGCGACGAGCTCTTCGGCTTGTCGGTTCACCTGCTCATGGACAGCCGATCCCGCCGCTCGATCGACTTCGACGATTCCGATCGAGCGCATGGCCGAAGCGAGGAGGGGAACCGAGAACAGCTCCTTCTTAGCCAGGAAACGGATCGGGAGCGGCACTGCCAGAAAGCAAACCATGATGTCGAGCACCGACAAATGGTTGGCGACGACGACGTGACTCCGGCTGCGATCGACCTGTTCGGCGCCGGTCACCTCGAGGGTGCAACCCGCCGCCCACAACCAGGCCCGGCTCCAAGCCCGAGCGCACCTTTCGATCAGCGGTGTGGTCGGCCGCAAGTGAGCTAGCACGATGACTAGGGGGGCGAAGAACAAAGTGGAGGCCACACCCACCACGCACGTCAAAAGAGTACGTAGGGGAGCGAGCAGCCGTCGCATCGCTTCGACGTTAGGCCGGTAGCTTGGAGCGCGTGGAGACGAAGGCAGCGTGGCGCAAATGGGCGACATCATTGACCAAAGCCACAGTCGCTGAGTCCGACGCGGTCACGGATCATGTCGGCCGGTTCGTTGTCAGCCACGGTTGGAGCGTGGTCCTGACGTTCCTCGCGATGCCGGGTGAGGTCGATTTGGGGGGACTCGATGTCAATCTCGACTTGATGGTGACGCGGACGCCTCGCCAAGGCCCACTCACGATCCACCGCTTGACCAGCGATCTCGAAACTCATCCGTTTGGCTATCGACAACCCAGCGAGGACGCACCGGAGGTCGCGGCGGAATCAATTGAAGTCGTGCTCGTTCCCGGCGTCCTTTTCGGGCTGGATGGCTCGCGTTTGGGTCACGGCAAGGGTTACTACGACACCCTGCTTGCCAGCTTCCCCGACCGACCCTTTTTGCTAGGCGTCTCCCTCGACCGACGGCTCGTTGATGGTTTGCCGATGACCCCTTCCGACGTCTTCATGGATGCCATCGTCACCGAGAGCGGGGTCAGGTTGGCCAGCTCCTCACTGCGCTGACTTCAATCGAGATCACCGGCCCGGCCAGCGCCACGGTCTCATATTGGCGATACCGTTTTCGCAGAGCAGAAAGCGCTTCGGGGTCGGCCGCCACCACTGTTGCCCGCCCATCGATCCGTGCCCACCACAACCGGTCCCACTTCTCCTCGTAATGGTGGACCAGCAGGCACACCGATGGGTTGGCGTCCAAATTGGTCAGACGGCGCAGCCGCGCCGTCGATTTGGGCTTACCGTCGACCGCTGTGACGATTCGCTCACCGACCAGGGCGTATACCACCGGGACCAGATGGGGGCTGCCGTCGGGGTTCACCGTGGCCAAAACCGCGACCCGGCTTGTTTCAAGCTTCTCCCAAACGTCCATCGCTCTCAATTATGGCCCTTGCCCGTATAGGTCGAGAGACCTAGGCTTTGCCGCCGGAAGGAAGGAGTTGAGGGATGTCCGTATTTGGGGGATCACTCCACAATCACGACCAAGCCCCGATCAAAGGAAGCGTTCAGATCGAGGATGGGCGGGTCCGGATCATGACTGATCGCCGGCGCCTCGCCTCTTGGGACCAAAGCCAGGTCCGCTGCGAGCGGAGCAGCGTGTTCCGTTTCGAGCTTTCGGATGGTCTCGCCAGCTACGAATTTCACCCCGCTGATCCGGTCGCGTTCTCTGATGCGATCGGAGCCGTCGTCGACCTCCGCGCTCCCAAGAGTCGATTCGGCCTCGCCGATCGAATTCGTCAGGCAATAGAGCCCGACTAGACAGCCCGAGCTAGTCAGCCTGAGGAGTCAGCCTGAGTAGTCAGCTTCAGCGATTCCGGCTTTAATCTGCCCGTGCCCACTCCCCATATTGCTGCCGAGGTGGGCGACTTCGCCGAATGCGTGCTGCTCCCCGGCGACCCCTTGCGGGCCAAGCACATTGCCGACACGTTCCTCGGTGATGCCAAACAGGTCACCGGGGTCCGCAACATGCTCGGGTTTACCGGGACCTACCAGGGGATGGCAGTGTCGGTGATGGGCACAGGAATGGGAATTCCCTCTGCGTCGATCTATGCCACTGAGTTGATCACCGAGTACGGCTGCCAAAGGTTGGTGCGGGTCGGCTCGGCGGGAGGGATCTCCAGCGAGGTCAAGCTCCGCGACGTGGTCGTTGCCACCGGAGCCTGCACCGATTCGGCGGTCAATCGGGCGCGTTACCACAACTGGGATTACTCAGCGGTCGCCGACTTCTATCTCGCCCGGGCCTCGGTCGCGGCGGCCGAACAGCTCGAAACCGAGGTCAAGGTCGGCAATGTTCACTCGGCCGACCTGTTCTACAACCCCGTCCCCGAGGTCTGGGACGTCCTCGAGAGAATGAATGTCCTGGCCGTCGAGATGGAGGCTGCCGGCCTCTACGGAGTCGCAGCGGAAAAAGGGGCGCGGGCGCTCGCCATCCTCACCATCTCCGATCACATTCGCACAGGCGAGGCCACGACCTCGCTCGAACGGGAGCAGACCTTCAACTCAATGGTCGAGATCGCGCTGCAAGGGTTGCTGCTGGATCAAACCGCGGCTTGATCTGACAAATTACGGTTGCGGCGCTTGCCGAGCCAAGAGAACCAGATCGGGGATCAGCTCGGACCGGGAGACGTCTTCGCCGTAGAGGTAGACCGGCATCCCGATCTCGAACTTGGTACGCAGGAAGTCCATGTCCTCGATCTCGACGCGGACACAGCCGTGAGAGGCGGGGAAGGGCGGGACCGACCCCGAGCCGTGGATGGCGTAGCCGCCGTAGAAATAGAACGGCGAGTAGAGAAAACCCAGATAGGACTCCCACCACCCCGTCCGAGCCCGGCCGAACTCAAAGCGGCCCTCCGGGGTCTCGGCATAGGCGAGCCTCCCGGCGGCGTTGCGATAGGGCTCCCCGTTGGCTGAGGAGACCGGAAAGACCCCTGTGACGGCCTGGGCCTCGATCAGATAGAGCACCTGCCGGCGGAGATCGATCTCGATCCGATCGGCTTCGGGGGCAGGTCCCGGACCTTGGATCTCGCGCTCGAGCAAGGCCCAGTCTTCGGTGCGAAAGATCCCCGTGCGTTCCAGGTCGTAGAGCTTTTGCATCGCATAGACGGCAGCCAGGGTCTGGCGGCCGAAAATCCCGTCCGGGCGACCGGGGGAGAAGCCGGCTTCTTCGAGACGATGCTGAAGCTCGAAGACCGTGGCCCCGCTCGAACCGGGCTTCAGGTCCGGCGGCTGCGGATTGGCGACTTGCTCGCCTGGAGTAAGCGCTAAAGCGGCGGTGAGAATGAAGGCGACCAGGTGCGGCATCCCTATTAATTCGGCGTCCCTGACTTGGACTCAACAGTAGGTTCAACGGTTCCCCCAAAAACCATTGTTTGTGACTGCCCCTTCCTATCGCGCCACGCTAACCACCTACCTGCGCCCGTTGCGCGGGAAAGTGATCACTCTTGCCGTGACATTGCTGGCGTCGATCGGCCTCCAGCTCTTCGTGCCTCAGCTCCTCGCCCGCTTCATCGACCAGGCAACCACTCGCACGACTCCGGTCTCAGTGCTGATCTCGATCGGCATCGCCTATCTCGTCGCCGGCATCATCACCCAGGTGCTCGATGCAATCTCCTCGTATCTCGGAACCGACGTCGGTTGGGTTGCCACCAATCGGTTGCGCGAGGACCTCAGCCGCCATTTGCTTTCCCTCGACATGGGTTATCACAACGACACCACCCCCGGGGAAATGATCGAACGGGTGGACGGCGATGTGACCGCGATTTCGGATTTCATCTCCCGCTTCCTGGTGCGGCTGCTCGGCGCCGCCGTCCTCCTCGGCGGTGTGCTGATCGTCTCGTGGTTCACCGATTGGCGAATGGGTTTGGCGTTGCTGCTTTATGTGATCGCCGTTCTCCTCCTGCTCTGGAGCCTGCGCAACCTTCCAATCAGTGCGGCAGAAGAGGAGCGCGAAGTGTCCGCCCAGCTCTACGGGTTCATCGAGGAGCGGCTGGCGGGGATCGAGGACATTCGCTCCCTGGGTGCCGGTCGTTTCACGATGGCGCGCTTTGTCCCCGTGATGGAGAACTACTTTCGCCGCACCGTCCACGCTTGGCGAAGGCGCGTGATTGTTTGGGTCACGGCCAACACAGTCTTCTGGGCGGGTGACGCCCTCGCCCTGGCGGTCGGGACCTGGCTCGTGCTGCGTGGCTCAGTCACCATCGGAGCGGCGTTTCTCCTCCTGCAATACGTCCAGCTCGTGCGGCGCCCGATCGAGCAGGTGACCCAGGAGCTCCAGCAGCTGCAGAAGGCCGCGGGTGGGCTCGTCCGCATCGACGCGCTCCGCAAGCTGACAAGCGGGCTTCACGATGGTGACCAGCGCCTTGGCAACGGCCCACTCGTTATTGAATTCGACGACGTCTCGTTCGCCTATGAGGACCAATTGGTCCTCGATCACGTCAGCTTCCGGCTCGAAGCTGGCAAGGTCCTCGGGCTTCTCGGACGAACCGGAGGCGGTAAGACCACTATCACGCGGCTCATCTCCCATCTTTACGAGCCAACGACCGGCATCGTGCGATTGGGTGGGGTCGACCTGCGTGAGCTCAACCAAGCGTCGCTGCGCAGCGCACTGGGGGTGGTGACTCAGGACGTGCAGCTCTTTCGGGCCACGGTCCGTGACAACCTGACGCTTTTCGGTGAAGCCGGCAACGACGAGATCCTCTCGACCCTGGATCGCACCGGGCTGGGCGAATGGGTCAGGTCGATCGGGCTCGACACCGAGCTTGGTGCGGGCGGTCAGGGGCTGTCGGCCGGCGAGCAACAGCTGCTGGCCTTTGCACGGGTGTTTCTCCAGAACCCGGGCATCGTCATCCTCGACGAGCCCTCCTCGCGGCTCGACCCCGCCACAGAATCGGTGCTGGCAGTAGCGACAGAAAGGCTCTTCGCGAACCGCACCGTGGTGATAGTTGCCCACCGACTCGAGACCGTGCGCACGGCCGACGAGATCATGGTGGTCGATGCTGGTGAGATCGTCGAGCACGGGCCTAGGGAGGAGCTGGCCCAGGATCCCAACAGCAGGTACAGCCGGCTATTGGCCGTGGGTGGGTCTCCCACCGACGGGTTGCTCGAGGAGAGCCGATGACTCCGCTCTCCACCCTCGGGGTGATCCGCGAATTGATCCGCTATCGACCGGGTCGATTCTTCTTCTCGTTCTTCATGTGGGCAGTAGTCCACGGCTCGCCCCTTCTCTTTGGGATCCTCATCGGACAGGTCTTCGATCGTCTCGCCGGAGACGCTGACTTAGCCGCTACTGCCTGGACTCCCGTGGCGATCTTCGCCGCGGTGGCTATAGGCCGCAACGGGATCATCTGGCTGGGCGATCGTTCCTGGATCAACCACTGGAACGAGGTCACACTGTTGGTGCAGCGCAACCTCTTGCGCTGGCTGCTTGAAGCGCCGCGCAGCCGGGTGTTGCCGCTATCGCCGGGGGAGGCGGTCAGCACCTTCCGCGACGATGTCGAGGACTTGCTCGAGTATCTGGAGAACTGGGTCGATATGGGCGGGCTCGTCGTCTTCGGCGTGGGGTCGCTCGTGATCATGGCCGCGATCGATCTCCGCCTCACACTGCTCCTTTTGATACCGGTGTTGCTCACCGGAGTGATCACCCAGGCGCTCGGTCCGCAGATCCGCAAACGGCGCCGGGCAATGCGCGAAGCCACCGACGACGTCACCGGCTTTGTGGGCGAGACATTTGGGGCGGTGCAGGCGATCAAGCTCTTCCGAGCAGAGGAGCCGGTGCTCTCCCGGTTTGCGGGGCTCAACGACATCCGTCATCGGGCGGCCTTAGCCGACACCTTCCTGACCGAGCTCCTGCGCGGGGTCAACCGCAACATGGCCACGATCGCCATCGCGGTGGTGCTGATCGTGGCAGCTTCTTCGCTCAACAACGGCTCGATGTCGCTGGGCGAGCTGACTGTGTTCCTCACCTACCTGCCTCGGCTGACCGACTACATGGCCTTCGTCGGCGACATCATCGCCCAGCATCGGCGAACCGGTGTCGCCTTCGAAAGGATTCGCCAGCTGGCGGTTGACTCCACTGACGCCGACCTGTTGGATAAGACCAGGGTTCCTCTATCCGGCCTTGATGTCGTCATGGAGGAAGCCCGGATCGAGATGGTGCCACTGATCCGGGTGTCAGTTCGCAACCTGGTCAAGGAAGGCGTCGACTTTGAGATCGAGCGAGGAAGCTTCACCGTGGTCACCGGGAAGATCGGCTCGGGGAAGAGCACGCTCGTGCGGGCGTTGCTGGGCCTTATCCCGGCGCCGGGCGAAGTGTGGTGGAACGGCGAGCTGGTCGAAGACCGCGCCTCGTTCTTCGTGCCACCCCGATCCGCCTACACCGCCCAAGTGCCACGGCTCTTCTCCGAGTCGCTGGCCGACAACATCGCCCTCGGTCATCGAGCCGCCCGCGAGCGCCTACGACAAGCTGTTCAACTGGCCGTCCTCGATCCCGACTTGGAACGACTCGAGCAGGGCCTCGAAACGATGGTCGGCGCTCGGGGAGTGAAGCTCTCGGGTGGGCAAGTGCAACGGTCGGCTGCCGCTCGGATGCTGGTCACCGAAGCCGAGCTACTGGTGTTCGACGATCTCAGCTCGGCGCTCGACCTCCACACCGAAACCGAGCTCTGGCGGCGTCTCTTCGAGCAGCGAGAAGCGACCTGTCTCGTGGTCTCGCATCGCCGGGCCGCGCTCGAACGAGCGGACCAAATCGTCTTGCTTGATCAGGGCCTTCTCATCGGCAAGGGAACCCTCGAGGAACTGTTGGCATCGTCGCCTTTGATGCGCGACCTGTGGGCCACCGGCGAGCGCTAGCCCAAATAGGACAACCGCTGATTCTCTTCATCCGAGCGGAGGCGCCCTGTCAGCACCAGGTGCTCGAGGTGGGCGACCGTTTCCCGCAGCGCCAAGCGTTGATCCATTGGGCTTAGATTCGGTCGAAACACTTGCTCCATCACCTCCCAGGCGCTCGTGCCGAGCGGCTTCACAACGTCGCGCATGTTGGCGAGCCGGCGCTCGTGGTGAAGTTGGATCTGATCGGCTCGCGCAGAACCCTGTGGAAGGACATCGCCGTGGGCCGGGTAGGTGGTGGTGAGACCGAGCTTCTCGATCTTTCGGAGGGATTCGAGGAACTCGCCGAGGACATCGGGAAACAACTCATCGTAAGCAACGAGCGGGGTGATCCGGGGAAGGATGTGATCGCCGGCGAAGAGCCGGCCGGTGCGGGAGTCGCGCAAACAGATGTGGGCGGGTTCGTGGCCGGGGGTGAAGATCACCTCCAACTCCCGGTCGCTACCCACCGCGATGGCATCTCCTTCCTCCACCAATTGATCCGGCTGCTCGATGTTCGGCATCCAGTCAGGTCGGGGGCCGAGGTCGACAAAGTCGTCGAAGGAGCTCAAAGGCACCGCATGGCGCACCGCGAGGTCATGGGTTCGTTGCGCAAATCCCGCGCTGTCGTTGTAGCGGTCGACAAGCTTCGCCGCCCGTTGATGCATCACCAGGCGCATTCCGTAGGTCGACGTCAAATGCGAAGACATCCCGACATGGTCGGGATGAAGGTGGGAAACCACAAGTGTGTCGATCGCGGGCGGGCTGTAGCCGAGTTGGTCGAGGCCGCCAAAGAGCGCTTGGCGACACTCGGGGGAGTCGACGCCGCAATCGATCAATAACAGTCCGTCGCTCCCCTCGACCACGTAGGCATTGACCGACCGCGGGCTGTGAAAGGGGAGGGGAAGGTTGATGAGCGATATTCCCTGGCCGAGTCCGACGGCCGGGGACGTCTCACTCACGACTCATCGACTCCCGCACCTTGAAGGTGATGTCGAGAACTACTTCAAAATCGGTCGGTACCCCGGCACTGTCCACCTGACCGGAGACGTGCACCACATCGAAGCGAGTGATGTCGCGAATGGTCACGGCGGCGCGGGCGAGCACGGTGCGGATGGCGTCCTCAATCGAGTCGGAAGAGCCTCCCGAAAGCCGAACAGTCTTGCTGATGATCATGCTTGGGAGCCTACCCAGAGAACCTCCTCACTTTCTGGACGACGATGCGCGAGAATGTTCGGGACTGAGTCGATAGGTAAGGAGAACGCGTGACCAACGAGCCAAACTCGCATGAAGTGGATGCCCAGACCAGGCGGGATCGAGTGGTCGTCGATCGCAAAACCTGGAGTCCGGCCCAAATTGTGGCCGGGGTGGCGGGCCTATTCCTAACGGTGTTGGGGGCGGTTGCCGCCCTCCGGGTGGGATTCGACTTCGACGCGACCGATTCCGTGCTTGGGCTCACCCACACATTGTTGATGGCCGCGATTCACCTCGTCGTTGGAATCATCTATCTGGTCACGGCCGGCAATGCCTTGGGCAGCCGTGGCACTCTGACCACCATGGGCCTTTTGCTCCTGGCCTTCGGTCTCGTTTACGGGATTGAAAGCGACTCGTTGGCAGGAGCGCTCGGCGGCGACCCGACGATCGGCTGGATCTACGCCATTATCGGCGCGGCCAGCCTCATCACCGCCTGGGTTTCGCCGACAATCCATGTCCGCCGGGAAGCAACCGCTCGCCGCACCGACACCGTCCATGAACAGGACCTCCCTCCTTCGATTCCTTAGGCGATTTTGGTGGCTATACCACCACGCGAACCTAAGGTTTGCGTAGTGGCTAAGGTACGAACAGATGTTCGAGTATGCCGAGCTGCATTGCCACACCAATTACTCGTTTCTGGATGGGGCTTCGCACGCCGAGGACCTTGTGGCCAAGGCCGTCGAGCTTTCTTATCGCGCCTTGGCCGTGACCGATCACAGCGGCTTCTACGGGGCGGTGCGGTTTTCGACCGCGGCTCGGGAGGCAGGTTTGCCTGCGGTTTACGGCACCGAGATTGGGATCAGTCGGAGTTGGAGCCCACCACCGAAACGGCCAAGTCCGGCGCCGATTCAGCCGGGTGCGCGGCGTCGAGGTCGCAACAAGCGGATGCATGGGCAGAAGCCAACCCAGAAGGAGCCAACTGATCATCTCCTGCTGCTAGCCGGCTCACCTGCCGGCTACCGCGCCCTTTCCCGCTTCGTCACCACCGGCCAGTTTCGAGGCGAGAAGGACCGGCCCGTCTTTCTGCAGAGTGACCTCGAAGCCCTGGCCAAGGTTTCGGACCTGGCTGTTTTGAGCGGATGTCGCCAGGGCGCGGTCGGCACCGCCGCGGGTCGTGGCGATCTCGCCGGAACCATGAGCGCCGCCATAGCCCTCCGCGAGATTTTCTCGGATCGCTTCTACCTCGAGATGTGGCATCACGGGATGCCCGAAGACGACCTCCGCAACGATCTGCTCTGGGAGGTGGCAGGGCGTCTCAATCTCGGAGTGGTGGCGACCAACAATGTCCACTACCACCGGCGCGAGGACGCCGACCTTTCCGAGGTCCTTGCTGCGATCGGCGGAAGACGCTCATTGGAAACCGCCGACGGTTTTCGCCCTGGCACCGATGAGCGGTATCTCAAATCACCAAGCGAGATGAACAGGCGCTTCGACCGCTACCCGGGGGCGATCAGAAACGCCCTTGCCCTCGCCGAAGACCTCGCCTTCGATCTGAGGCTGGTGGCACCCCGGCTGCCGGACTTCCCGATGCCCGGCCATTTCCGTTCGGAGATGGATTATCTGCGCTTCCTCACTTGGGAAGGCGCTCGCGAGGTCTATCCGGGCAACGGCGACGGTTTGGTCGACCCGATGGCGCGGACTCGGCTCCAACACGAGCTCGACATCATCGAGCGACTCGGCTTTGCCGGCTATTTCCTCGTGGTCTGGGACATCGTCCAATTTGCCCGCAGCCAGGACATCTACTGCCAGATCCGCGGCTCGGGGGCCGACTCGGCAGTGTGCCGCTGTCTCGGGTTGACCAGAGTCGATCCGATCCGGCTCGGTCTGCCCTTCGAGCGGTTCTTGTCCGAAGAGCGGGGCAGGCCGCCCGACATCGATCTCGATCTCGAAGCCGATCGCCGGGAGGAGGTGATCCAGTACTGCTATCGCCGCTATGGACGCGAACGGGCCGCGATGGTGGCCAACGTTGTCACCTATCGAGCGCGGTCGGTGTTGCGCGATGTCGGGAAGGCTTTGGGCTTCACCCAAGCCCAGGTCGATGGGCTCTCTCGTTATGTCGACAGTCACGACCCGGCCGCGATTCGCCTCGACGCTCCGCTTCCACCCGGCCTCACCGCCGAGTTGCTCTATGACGTTTGTTGGCGGCTCGACGGATTTCCCCGCCACCTGAGCATCCACTCGGGCGGGATGGTGATCGCCGATCGACCCCTCGCCCAGGTCGTGCCGCTCGAGTGGGGGAGGATGGAGGACCGTTCGGTCCTGCAATGGGACAAAGACGACTGTGCCGCGATCGGGATCGTCAAGTTCGACCTCCTCGGGCTGGGGATGCTCAACGCTCTCCATCTCACCGCCGACCTCGTCAAAGAGGCGCATGGCATCGAGCTCGACCTCGCCGTGATTCCCCAGGAGCCCTCGATCTATCGAATGCTGACCAAGGCCGACACCGTCGGCATGTTCCAGGTGGAGTCGCGAGCACAGATGGCAACCCTGCCAAGGATGAAGCCGGTCACCTTCTATGACTTGGCGGTCGAGGTCGCCCTGATCCGTCCGGGACCGATCCAGGGACAATCAGTGCACCCGTATTTGCGGCGACGCAACGGCGATGAGCCGATCCGCTTCCCGCATCCGCTCACGGTCTCGATCCTCGAAAAGACGATGGGGGTCCCGATCTTTCAGGAGCAGTTAATGGAGTTGGCTCGGGTGTGTGCCGGCTTCGATGGCGGCCAATCCGACCGGCTGCGCCAGGCGATGACCCACAAACGGTCGGAGGAGGCGATGGGAAGACTGCGCGACGAGGTGTTTTCCGGCATGGCGGGCAAGGGGGTGACCGGGGCGGCCGCCGAGGAGATCTGGGAAAAGCTCCAGGGATTTGCCCATTTCGGCTTCCCGGAGAGCCACTCGGTCAGCTTTGCCTACATCGTCTACATGTCCGCCTGGTTGAAGTATCACTGGCCGACCGAAACCCTGGCCGGGCTGCTCAACGCTCAACCGATGGGCTTTTACAGCCCCAACAGCCTGGTCCAAGACGCCCGCCGCCATGGTGTTGAAACCCTGGCGCCCTGTGTCAACCGCTCCTTTCACGACTGCACTATCGAGGGATGGGCAGCCGACCCCGACGACACTGTCACCTACTACGGAGCTGCCTGGCGGCGGGGGAGAGGGCCGGTCGAGGATCCGTTGCGCCCGTCGATGGCCGTGCGGCTCGGGCTGCGTTATGTGCGCAACCTCGGCGAGAAAGACATCGACCGGATCGAGGCTGCCCGCCAGATAGGTGGTGAGTTCTCGAGCCCCGAGGACCTGGCGTTTCGGACCGGGCTGTCGGTGCAAGCCCTTGAAGGATTGGCCGCCAGCGGGGCTTTGGAGTCGCTCGGTGTGGAACGGCGGGCGGGGATCTGGGCCGCCGGGCCACTGTCCGAGATCGATCCCGAGCGGCTTCCGCTTTCACCCGGCACCGAAGCCCCCCCTTTGCCGGGAATGACCACAGAAGAAGAGCATCGAGCCGACCTCTGGTCAACTGGGGTTTCCAATACTCATCCGATCCAATTCATCCGGTCGGAGCTCTCCGCATCGGGTTGTTTGACCGTGTCAGATGCGCTCAACCTCCGCCGCAATGGGGTGGCCGCTGAGGTCGGGGGAGTGGTGACCCATCGCCAGCACCCGGGCACGGCGGCCGGGGTGGTCTTCTTCAACCTCGAAGACGAGACCGGGATGCTCAATGTTGTTGTCCTGCCTCCGATCTGGTCGGCCAACCGCGAGGTCGCCCGCAAGGCGGCGGCGATGGTGATCGGAGGTAGGCTCGAGTATCGAGATGGGGTCACCAATCTCGTTGCGCACCGGTTCACCCCGCTGCGGGTGGCCACTCTCCGTTCGCGCGACTTTCGCTAGACGCAGCTCCAATAGCCCCAGCCAGAACCGCCGTAGACGATGTGCGCGGCGACCGCGACATTGACCGCGGGATCGAAGGGATCAGCGTCCGCCGGCAATCCCATGTCGGCCACTGCCGTGCTCCAATCGATTGGATCGATCTGGAAGAGGCCCACAGCTCCGGTCGACGGGTCGATCGCATCGGCGTCGAAGCGGGAAAGGCACCAGGCAAGCCGTACCGCCTGATTGACATCGCTGGCAGCAAAGTGGGCGTTGACCATCTCCCGGAATGCAACTGAGTCGAGCCACCCGGTCTCAAGCTCAACCGACGAGGAAGGTGAGGCGGCCGTCGTCGCCGGGGCGGGGTCGGGTGCCTCTGAAGTGGTGAGGATTGCCTCGCTACGAACCTCACCGGCACGCGGCGCACTGGTGTTGAAAGCAGCGAATCCGACGATGGTGAGCAAGATCACCGCCGCCCAGCCAGCCATATGTATAAACCGATGAAAACTCATGATTCCGACCCGGGAAAAAAGGTATTCGGCCGGTAAACCGGCAGCAAACCACTAGAGGGTTACTTTTCGCGCTTTCAGCCAGTCGCTAGCCAACCCCCAAGCATTACTTGAAGGTTCCAAAAAAGAATTGTGTTCACCTTCGCACGAGAGGAAATCGGTGCCCTCGAACTTCTCCACATAGGCATTAATTAACGACAAGGGGCTTACGGAATCCTTCTGCGCTGCCGCCAGCAGGGTCGGGCCCAGGGGAGGCGACCGATGTTGGGGAGAATAGAGGTCGAGGGAAGGATGATCACCGTCGAGCAAGCGGAGCATCGGCCCCGACCAGACCGGGTCGGAGGCCGCCAGCGCCAGGTCCGGGAAGGGAGCCATGGCCAGCACCGGGCCGGGATGGAACGCCGCCGCCCACAACGCCATGGTGCCGCCAGCGGAATGCCCGATAAGAGCAATTCGCTCTGGCTCAATCCCGGTAACGGCTGGGAGCTGGACGAGGGCGCTCCGCAAATCGTCGAAAGTCTCCGGCCAGCCGCCGCCCATCCCTGGCCGGCGGTATTCGAGATTGACCGTGAGAAAGCCCCGCCGAGCCAGGTCAACCGCGATTCCTTCGGTCGTATCGGCTGTCCATTGGTGCAGCCAAAGACCACCATGGATCAGCACACAGAGTCCTTGTTCTTGCCCGGGAGGAAGCCGTAAGTCACCATATTGATCGGGTAGTGGCCCATACCGGAAGGTCTCAGTTTTCCACGACAGGCGATTGGCTAGATGCCTAATTGCCCATGAGTACCCTTCGATTCCTCGGCCGTATATTCGGTAGCTGGCCGGGATTGCACTCCTGCGCCGAAAGCCTTCCCGTTCCAAAACGTTCGAGATGTGAACCTCAACTACAGGCTGAGACAAGTTGGCCAGCGCGTCTCCCAACGCCCGCGAGTAGTGAGTGAGAGCTGCCGGGTTGATCACGACGCCAGCGACGTCCGGGTCCCCCGCGACGGCGCCGATTCGCTCGACGAGGGCAGCTTCCTCGTTGCCTTGAAAGAAGACCACGTCGAGGTCGAGAGCCTCGCCGAGTGGCTTCAGTTCCGCTTCGAGCTCGGCCAGGGTGGTTCGGCCATAGATCTCGGGTTGCCGGCGGCCGAGCTGGTCGAGGTTGGGGCCGTTGATGACGAGTACCCGGGACATCTCGCCGATGATGGCAAAATTGTTGTCTTGAAGCGATCTAATGCCTTGAGGCGATCCTTGCTGTTGGTTCTGGTTGCCGGTGTCTTGGCTTGCGGTGACGCGCCATTCGGTGATGTCGGCGGAGGAGCCTCCGATTGGATCGGAGAGCCGACCCTGGTTAGCACGGCTACCACCGAGGCCGATGGGCCGGCTCTGGTCCCGGTCCGGCGGGTCGACTGGTTCAACGGTGACCTGCCGCCTGTGGCGGGGACGACGTCGGCTGAGATCATCTCAGGGGTCTATGCCCGAGCGCAACCGAGCGACCCGTTCGTGCAAGCGACCCCAGCCGAGATTGCCCTCGCGCTCCCAGGAATCGAATTCCCGAGCCAGGTGCCGCCGGAGGTCAGGTATGTCACCAGCCAGCTCGTATATGACCTTGCCCAGATCAGCCTCTCCTCTGAACAGGTGGCGGCCTTTGGTCTGTGGTCGGTCGAGCCCTATACCCGGTCGCGTTCGGTCGGCCAGCAGGCCGTCCTCACCGTCATCAACGACCCCGAGGGATTGGCAGCTCTCGCCTCAGGGACGGCCGACACCAGTTGCGCCCGGTTCATCGACCGGCAAGCAGCGTGCTCGGTGACCTCTGTCGAAGGCAGCCCGGCGTGGGAGTTGACCGATCGGCTGGGAGTGTCGCTGATCTGGTACTCCGCCACCTATCGCTACGAGCTCTTCCTGCGCTCGGGAGTCAACTCTGGCTGGGCGGTGCCTATGGCCGATTCCGCCCGACCACTCGACTCGGTGAGTAGCTAGCTAACCAACAGATGACTGCCCATTTCGGTTGGAACTACATCCGCTACGACCCCGACGAAGCGCCCTCCGACCTCAATCGTGAGCTGCTCGGCCGGGTGTGGCGATATGGCCGCGTCTACCGGCGACAATTGGTCGGGGTCATCTTCACCGTTGTCGCGACCTCAATCATCAGTGTGCTGCCACCTGTTCTCAGCAGACGCTTGATCGACGAGGCATTGCCGCAGCGCGACTTGGGATTGCTGACAATTCTCGGCTTGGGAATGGTGCTCTTGCCGGTGGTCAGCTCGGCGATTGGGATCTTGCAACGCTGGTGGTCGGCGCGAGCGGGTGAAGGAATCATCTTCGACCTTCGCCGCCAGCTCTACGAGCACCTCCAGCGGATGTCGCTCCGCTTCTTCACCTCGACTCGCACTGGGGAGCTGATCTCGCGCCTGAACACCGATGTTGTCGGTGCGCAGCAGGCCATCACCGGCACCTTTATCACCGTTTTCTCCAACCTGGTCTCGGTGGTGGTGATCCTGGTGGTGATGCTGCAAGCGGAGTGGCGGCTCACGTTGCTCGCGCTCATCGCTCTCCCCCTGTTCACCCTTCCTGCCCGGCGAGTGGCTCGAATTCTCCGGCGCTACACCGACGAGCAGATGCAAAGGAACGCCGAGATGTCGGTCATCTTGCAAGAAACCTTCAATATCTCGGGGGCCTTGCTCGTCAAGCTTTTCGGCCGGGAGCGGGCGGAGTCAGATCGTTACGCCACCCAAGCCGAGCAAGCGCGTGATCTTGGGGTCAAGCAAGCAATGGTGGGGCGATGGTTTTTTGCCACGCTCGGGTTGGTAGCAGCTGTCGGCACCGCGGTCGTGTTCTGGGTTGGGGGCTGGATGGTGATGCGCGGCGAGCTCACGATTGGAACGGTGGTGATGTTCTCGGCTCTCATTGGCCAGCTCTACGGACCCTTGAGCTCTTTGACTACGAGCCGGGTCGAGCTGGCGACCTCGCTCGTCTCCTTTGAGCGTGTCTTCGAAGTTCTCGACATGAAACCCGACCTCTCCGAGGGCACCGAGGATCCCGGGAAGATGATGGGCAACATCGAGTTCGACCACGTTTCGTTCCGCTACCAAAGCGCAGAACTGGTTGGGCTCGAGGCGGTGAAACGCCGTGGGCATCGCGCCAACCTCGACCAGGGTCTCGTCCCTCAACAGGTATCAACCCGGAGATGGGCGATCGAGGACGCCGACTTCAACATCAAAGCTGGACAGCTGGTCGCGCTGGTGGGGCCGAGCGGGGCCGGCAAGACCACCGTGTCCTACTTGATTCCCCGCCTTTATGACGTCACCGAAGGCGCAATCCGCATCGACGGCATCGATGTGCGCGCTCTGACCTTTGATGCCCTGGCTCGCGGAATCGGCGTCGTGACGCAAGAGACCTATCTGTTCCATGACACGATTGCAGCCAACCTTCGTTATGCCCGCTCCGACGCGTCCGACGACGAGCTGTGGGCGGCCGCCGATGCCGCCAACATTGCCGAGTTCATCGCGTCCCTCCCGGAGAAGCTGCAAACCGTCGTGGGCGAGAGGGGATATCGGCTCTCCGGCGGCGAGCGCCAACGCCTCGCCATTGCCCGGGTGATTCTCAAGGACCCGGCGGTCCTGATCCTCGACGAGGCCACCTCCTCGCTCGATTCACGTTCAGAGGCGCTGATCCAGGAGGCTCTCGAGCGATTGATGCAGAACCGCACTTCGGTCGTGATCGCCCACCGGCTGTCGACCATTCTGGCCGCCGACCAGATCCTGGTCCTCGATCAGGGCCTGCTGGTGGAGCGTGGCTCCCATGAGGTCCTGCTCAGCCAGGGCGGTCTCTATCGCGAGCTCTTCGAAACGCAGTTCCGCGCGGTCACTGTTTCTCCCGCGAGCGAAGCGAATTTCCCCCCTCCCGGCTCCACGGTTTGACTCCGTCGCGGGGAGACACCCGTGTCCAACCGAAATTTGTCAGCACGTCCGTGCCCTCGACGTAATTTGGTATTGAACCCAGCGCCCGCCCGCTAATTCGGCAGGTGGGGAACGCCGTTTACCTAATTCGGCACCAGCGATACGGCTTCCGGCGCTGTGGTACCGAATAACGATTTAGGCGTTTCTCACCTGCCGAATTTGGGCGCGATGGCTGACTTCGCTTCGCCCCGCCATTATTTGTCACCACAGGAACGCCTCTGGGGAAATTCGTCCTGTGGCGAACGAGTACCGTGCGCTACGGGACAGATTTGGTTTTCGGCGTCTTCGCCTGGGGACAAATTACGGCGCGGTCGGGGAGGTTTGCAGTGGAAAAGCCTTTCGGTCCAGATAGAGCGACACTTCCTTCGGGGGGAGAATTGGCGGAGTGGCCCGGAGGGCGAGGGGGCTAAGGGTAAATCTCGCCGGTGTCTTCGATCCGGCTGCCGGGGACGAGCAGCAAGGGGATCTGGCATCGATCCATCACTCGCACGGACACGCTTTTCCAGGCTTGCTCGGTGAACAGCCGGCGGGTCGCACCCATCACGATGGTGTCGGCACTGATGTCCTGAGCCGTGGTGATGATGGCTTCGGCGGGATCGTCGCCCTCGACCAGTCGAATCGAAGCCGTGCGTGATTTGGCTGCTAACGCCGAGATCAGCGGGTCGACAATTCGCCGTCCTCGCTCTTCCAGATAGCGAGCGGCCTTGACCTCGGCCTGCTCGTTGCGCCGCGAGTCATCGTCGAGGAGTGAGCGCCGTTCTTCGTCGTCAAGGGTCGCCAGAAACGTCCGCGGGACCTGGATGACAGTCATGACAGTGATTGATCCGAGCTCGTTGCCCACCAACAGGTCACAGAATTCGGCTACGGCCGTCGGAGGCAAGACGCCAGTGGTCGCGACGAGGACACGCACGGACCGGGAGGTTAGGTCTATCTCTTGCTTAACTCCCGGTGATGGATGTCCGCCTTGACGGAAAGGTCGCGCTTGTCACCGGAGGAAGCCGCGGGATTGGTCAGGCCACCGCCCGGCTGATGCTTGAGTCGGGAGCCGAGGGGGTGACCATCACGAGTCGCAAACCCGACAACCTCGAGGGATCCGTGTCCGCCCTTATGACCGCGGGCGTGCCGGGGGATCGGTTGCAGGCGATCGCGGCCCGAGCCGACGACCCCGCCGATGCCGAGCGAGCGGTCGCCCAGACCATCGAGCGTTTTGGCGCTTGCGACATCTTGGTGAACAACGCCGGGACCAATCCCGCCCCGGGACCGCTGGCGACCGTCGACCTGGGGGCGGTAGACAAGACCTGGTCGGTGAACCAGCGCGGGCCGTTGATCTGGTGCCAGAAGGTGGTGAGGCAATGGATGGCCGACCATGGCGGCTCGATCGTGAACGTCTCTTCTGTGGGTGGCCTGCGACCGGCTCCGATCCTCGGCGCCTACAACATCTCGAAGGCCGCCGTCGCCTTTTTCACCCAGCAGCTGGCCTCGGAGCTGGCACCGTCGATTCGGGTCAACGCCGTGGCTCCAGGGGTGGTTAGAACTCGACTCGCCGGATCGCTCTGGGAGGGGAGAGAAGCCGAAGCCGGGAAGGCTCACCCGTTGGGGAGAATCGGCGAGCCCGACGACATTGCTCGCGCCATCGTGTTTCTCGCTTCCGACGCCGCCAGCTGGATTACCGGAGTCGTGCTGCCGGTTGACGGTGGTGTGATCGGCGCCGGCACAACTGCCATCTCATGAGCCACCCCGCCCCCGACCCCGATCTGGCGCTTGCCTACCTCGACGGTCGCGCCAACCCCGCGCCTTTGTTTGCCCACGCGTCCCATCTTCGGGACGAGGGCAAGGGGAGGACGGTCAGCTTCAGCCGCAAGGTGTTCATCCCGCTGACGACACTTTGCCGGGATCGTTGCACGTATTGCACCTTTGCCCAGCCGCCTGGCGGCGGTGGCATGTACCTCACTCCTGACGAGGTTTTGGCGGTGGCCGCCGCCGGGGCCGAGTACGGGTGCACGGAGGCACTGTTCACACTCGGCGACCGCCCGGAGGACCGCTGGCCGCAGGCGCGAGAGTTCCTGGCGCAAGTTGGTCACGCGTCGACCATCGACTACGTGGTGGCGATGAGCAGCCTGGTCGTCGAGGAAACCGGGGTATTCCCGCACGCGAATCCCGGATTGATGTCCCACCGCGACATGGCGGCATTGCGGCCTTATAACCCTTCGATGGGGCTGATGCTCGAGAACGTGTCTCCTCGCCTGTTGGAGCCGGGCATGGCTCATTTCAACTGTCCTGACAAGGATCCGCTTCTCCGCCTCGAGACGATCGCCAACGCCGGTCGCCTCCGCGTTCCGTTCACCAGCGGGATTCTCGTGGGGATCGGCGAGACCAACTCCGAGATCGTCGACTCGATCACCGCGCTCGCTCGGGTGGAGCTGCAAGAGGTGATCGTGCAGAACTTCCGGGCCAAGGCCAACACTCCGATGCGCCGGCATTCCGAACCGCTCCCGAGTTGGTTTGCCCGCGTGGTGGCAGTCGCCCGCTGGTTTCTGGGCCCCGCCGCCAACGTCCAGGTCCCCCCCAACCTCACCGAAAACTTCGAGCTCTACCTCAACGCGGGCATCAACGACTGGGGCGGGGTCAGCCCACTCACCATCGACTGGGTCAACCCGGAGCAACCCTGGCCCCATCTCGACGAGCTCAGGGCGCGAACCAACGCCGCGGGCTTCGAACTCGTTCCCCGGCTCCCGGTCTACCCCGAATTCATCTCCTCGGAATGGATCGACCCTGGCCTCTTGCCGAAGGTGCGAAACGCAATCGATGACCGGGGTTACGCTGCCATCGGAACCGCAGCGTGAAGATCACCTTCGTTCAACTCCGGCCGGCTGAATCGATGACGGCGACCCTCGCTGCCACCCGTCGGCAGGAAGGAACCACCGTCATCGAATTGGGTGACGACTCGTTCATCGCGGCGACCCTCGAGGGCGGCCTGCTTCCGATCGGGAATTCACCGGGCATGGCGGCGATGGTGGCCGGCATTGGCGAACCGGCAGAAGTTCCTGGTTGGAAGCTCACTCTTGACGCCGGGCAGAGCTCGTTTGAGTCGATCCTCGACGACGTCGCCCGCCGCCAGCCCGCGTTTCTCCGTTGCGGGCGCAGGAGAGTCGAGGAACTCAGTCGGATCGTTCAGCTGCCCGCGATCTCTACGGCGCTTTCCGTCTTTGTCGACACTGTTGAAGCTGGTGTTGGTGCAGTTGCGCAAGGAGCCACTGATCTCCTGCTGCGGGACTGGCATTTCGAATTGATCGGCGAGCTGCGAGAGAGGTTGGCGGTTCACACACTTGTCGAGCGGGGTCCGTATCCCCCCGGCCTCCCGATCGACACTTTGCGGGTAGCGCTGCCGCCTTCGATTTTCACCGTTTGGTTGCATCAAGTCGACGCGACCGGGGCGATCCGACCCCGCGGGGAATGGGCGCCGGGAAAGGACCAGCGCCTTCCCGTGCCGGCCAATCGCCTATCGGCGCAGTGGGTCGACCAGGCTTGGGTGGCCGGCCGCAGTCCAGCGCAAATCGAAGGCGCTGGGGAGCTCCTTCCCATCCTCGAACGGTCGCTTGAGGGCGAAGCTCCCACCAAAACAGAAGTTGAGCTGCTCTTCGGTGCTCGCGGAGAGCAAGTGGAAGCGATCGCCTGGGCTGCCGATGAGCTTCGGCGCCGACGGGTCGGTGACACGGTGACATACGTCATCAATCGCAACATCAACTACACCAACCAGTGCTATTTCCGCTGCGGGTTCTGCGCCTTCTCCAAAGGCCCGCGCAGTCTCAACCTGCGGGAAGAGCCCTATTTGATCCCGCTCGAAGGCATCGTCGGGCTGGCGCAGGAGGCCTGGGATCGGGGTGCTACCGAGGTCACACTCCAAGGTGGGATCCATCCCCAGTTCACTGGTGACTTCTACGCCTCTGTGGTCGAAGGCATCAAAGAACGCTTGCCCGGGATGCACATCCATGGGTTCACGCCGCTCGAGATCTGGCAGGGAGCGGCAACGCTCGGGGTGTCGGTGCGTGAGTTTCTCACCCGGCTAAGGGATGCCGGATTGGGCAGTCTCCCCGGAACGGCGGCGGAAGTGCTCGACGATGATGTTCGCATTCACCTTTGCCCGGACAAGATTCGTAGCGCGCAATGGGCCGAAGTGATGGTCACCGCCCATGAGCTTGGTCTGCCCGCAACCGCCACCCTGATGTTCGGGCACATCGACTATCCGGGAGCGTGGGCCAACCACTTCGAGGTTATCCGCCAAGTTCAGCGCCGCACGGGCGGATTCACCGAGTTCGTACCCCTTCCCTTCGTGCACATGGGAGCGCCGATCTATCTCCGGGGACACAGTCGCCCGGGCCCCACTTGGGACGAATCGGTGTTGGTCCATTCGGTGGCGCGCCTCGCCTTCGACGGCTTGATCCCCAACATCCAGGCGTCCTGGGTGAAACTCGGACTTGACGGAGGCGCCCGGCTCCTTGACGCCGGCTGCAATGACCTTGGGGGAACGCTGATGGGCGAGATCATCACGCGTTCGGCGGGAGCGGCTCATGGCCAGGAGGTCAGCCCCGAGGAATTCGTCGCCACGATTGTGGGAGCGGGTCGCTCACCGGCGCAACGCAACACCATCTACGAGCTGATCAAACCACCGATGACGGCAGGAGCGGATATCCCGGCCGGCCGGTCGCTAGCCAGTCCTCCAACGCTTCTTCGGTAGTGACGTCGCGTTTCTGGGCGGCAGCGAGCTGATAGCGATGGTTGAGTATGTCGCAATAGGCCTGGATCGGGTCGGCCAAGTCGGCCAGAGCGTTTAGCCGGGCGATCATCGGCTCGAAGTGATTGACCCGCCAGCGGATGGCATTGGTGGCTTTGGCCGTGGCATCGCCCTCGCCGCCGAAGTAATGGACGTCGGCCAGGATTGCCCGGGCTTGGAATTCGAGCGCATCGATTCCGGTAAGCGCCTTCAGCCGGTTGCTGTGAAAGCTCCGGCCGCCGACCTTGACCTTGATCAGCATCTCGGAGGTGTCGTCGATCGAAGGCAGCAAGTCGACCTCTTCCACGTCGAAGCCCAACTGGTTGATCCGTTCGACTCTTTCAGTGATTCGATAGCGCTCCTCGGAGTTGATGGTGACGGTTCGGCCAATCTCCGACCAGAGGTTGTGATAGCGGTCGGCGATGTCAAAACCCAACGCGAAGTCGGCGAGGTCGACATCGACGCCCATCTCGGCGGCGATGTCGGCCATGCCTCCGGCCACGTTCTCGATCATGAGCTCGACGTCTTCTCCGCGGTGGCCATCGGTGAGTCCGTCTTCGTAGAGCCGGGCGGTCTCGGCGTCCACCATGATCGTCTCGATGGCTTCGGCGTCGAAGCGGTAGAGCACGTTGGACAGGCTGCAGTCGCCCCAGAAACAGCCAGCGACGTGCAGCTCCACCAGGAGCCCCGCGAACGCGTCGAGCATTTGGTTGCGCCGCCGGCCGAAGCCCGGGGCGCGGTCATCATCGCTCTTGACCGCCGCCATCCCGACGCCTGCCAGCAGTTCTCGGTAGGAGAATGAGAAGGGCTCGTACGCGGTGATGAGTGCGGCCGACATCTCTTCACCGGGATCTGAGGTCCGCCTTTCGACGAGCCCAACCGCCTCGACCGCTGGAGCACCGACGGCCTCGAGCCCGCGCAGGATTCGGTAGTCGTTCTCCGCGAGCATTGCTGCAAGCTCTTTGACGACATAGATCCCTTGGGGGTAGGAGAGAAACCGGACCTCGTGGCGGCTGATGCCTTTGGGCAGATCGATCATGTTGGGCAAGTTCCACGTCGGCAGCGACTTTGACCAGGGCAGGTCAAGAAAGTCCGGATGCCCGGGACGGATGGTGAGCCGAGGCGGCATTGATCAGATTTCAGACATCAGATACCACATGTCTGAAGTCTGACGTCTGAAGTCTGAAGTCTCAAGAACCGCGGAAGGCGAGGCCGCGGAGGGCGGGGACGAAGCCCCACTCCGTGAGAGAAGCTCCGAAGGGTGACTGGGCGGCGGGGACATCATCGATCTGCTCGATCAGCAGCCGGCGGCGGCGGATGCCGATGGCCGCGATCTCGCGAGCAATCTCCCCTTCGGGACTGGAGAACAGGTAGAGCCGACGGCCACTGCGGTCGAGATAGGCCGCCAACTCGCCATTGCCCAAGATCACGTAGGCGCCGGCGGTTCGTTGCAGCCGAATCTCGGTTTCCGGCCAGGGGAGGATGGTGCCGAACGGGTTGGCCGGGTCGGTGGCCGCCAGGCCGATGACTTCATCTCGCCCTGGGCTTCGCAACCGATCGACCGCCCCGGCGAGCGCGAACTGGGCGCCGCCGAGACCCTCGACGAAATATCCCCGTCGCACCTTGCCGACCTCCTCCATTCGAGTCAAGACCGGATAGAGCGCGGTCCACCCGCCGGGGATCCCCTCGGCCGCGACATGAGAACGGGTGACGATGCCGTAGCGGTCGAGAAGCTGGGAAGCCCAGGCGGTGGCAAAGGTGGTCGCGTCAGCTGGTGTCACGCGGACTCGCGACCAGCGGCCGGCGGCATGAGCCGGAAAAGCGGAGGTCAGGGGGCGGCGCCCGGCAGGTCGACGGCCGCCACGGCTTGACACATAGGCGCGCAGAGGGCCAAGCGTGTCGTTGGTCACGAGCCCGGCCCACACCAGATCCCACAGGTTTTCGAGGACAGGCTCCGGATCGCCGCCGCCGGCGGTCTCGTAGAGGTCAGAGAAAAAGGCGGCTCCACCCGAGGACAGGGCATCGAGAAGCTGCTGATGTTGGGTCGTGAGATCGAACGAAGGGGGAACCGGCGAGTAGAGGGCGTTGAGCTGGGAGCGGCGGTAGAGAGCCACCTTGCCGTCGCGGGCGGCGAGGGATCCACGTCCCACCCAGGTCAGCTCTCCCTCCAGCAGGAGCCGGTCCAGCCAAGGACCTGGATCGGCGCTGCGCTGGGAGAGCAGGTCGCGCTCGAGCACCGAAGCCGCCACTTCATATCCTTGGAGGCGAGCGATGGCGGCGGCCAGCGAATCCAGGTTGCGCGTTGGCGTCGAGGTCACGCCCTGCCAGGCGGGCACGAACCGCGCCAGTGCGGTCCGCTCGACCGGCTCGATCTCCTCGCGAAGCACGGCCAAGCTCCGCCTTTTGATTCGACGCAGCACCTCGGCGTCGATCCACCGACCCGGGCCGAAGCCGCCGGCCAAAACCCGGCCCTGGCTGGCGAGCCGCTCGAGCACCAGCGTCACCACTGCCAGTGGAAGCCCGAGCGCATCCGCAACCGAGTTGGCCTGGAAGGGCCCGTGAGTGCGGGCATAGCGGCCGATTAGGTCGGCCAGGGGATCAGGGACCGGCTGAAGAAATGCGGCAGGGATGCTCAGTGGAGCCGGAACTCCGAGACCATCGCGCAGGCGAGCCACATCCTCGATTGCCGCCACGCAATCGCGACCGGCGATGCGGACCTCGACCGCGCGCCGTTCGGCGAGAAGTTGTTCAATCGTGTCAGGGAATGACACAAGGTCACAGCGCACTTCGAGATCGTCCTCTGAGAGCGGCCCGAGGTCCCGGAGCAGATCGTGGACTCCATCGATCGTTGTCGCCCGCCGTTCCGGGGTGAGGTGCTGCAGCTCGACTTCGATCATGGCCAGGATGTCAGCCGAGATGAGCTCGCGGAGGTCGCCTTCGCCGAGCAAGCTGCGCAACAGGTCGCGGTCGAGGGTGAGTGCCGAGGCTCGACGCTCAGCGGCAGGGAGATCGGCTTCGTAGAGGAAGGCGGCCACGAAGGCAAACAGAAGCGAAGACGCGAACGGCGAGGCGGACGCAGTCTCCACCTCGACGACTCGAATCTTGCGCGCTCGGATATCGGTGAGTACTTCGGTGAGCGAAGGAAGGTCGAAGTCCTCGGTGAGGATCTCCCGGTAGGTCTCGAGAATGATGGGAAACGACCCAAATTGGCGGGCGACCGAAAGCAGGTCGGCCGCGCGCCTCCGCTGCTGCCAGAGCGGAGTGCGACTCCCGGGCCGGCGCTTGGGAAGCAGCAAGGCGCGCCCCGCCGCTTCTCGGAAACGGGCGGCGAAAAGCGCGGTGTTGGCCAAATGGTCCTCGAGGAGGAAGCGCACCTCTTCCGGTTCGAGCGTCAGCTCGGCAATGCCGGGGATCTCATCGGCGTCGGGAAAACGGAAGGCGATTCCATCATCAGCCCAGATCACATCGATGTCTTTGCCGTACGCCGAGCGCAGCTTTTGAGTCAAAGCCATCGCCCACGGGGCATGCACTTTGGCGCCGAGAGGTGAGAGCAAAACCACGCGCCAGTCGCCGATCTCGTCGCGGAAGCGCTCTACCACCAACGTCTGGTGGGTCGGGATGACCCCTGTCGCCTCGAGCTCCTCAGCGATGTACTGGCTGAGATTCTGCGCCGCAAGCTCGTCGAGCCGATACTCGGTCTGCAACAGGTGGGTGGGATCGGGGTGAGTCGCCAACTCCGCTAGAAAGCGGCCGATTTTGCGCCCTGTGGCAATCGGCCTGCCGAGAGCGTCGCCTTTCCAAAACGGCACACGGGCGGCTGCCGCCCCGGGAGCGGGAACGACTTGAACGCGATCGGGCCCGATCTCAGTCACTTGCCAGGTGGTTGCGCCGAGGACGAAGACGTCGCCAACTCTGGACTCGTACACCATTTCCTCGTCGAGCTCGCCCACTCGACTGCCATCCGGAAGCACCACCCGAAACAAACCCCGGTCAGGGATGGTCCCGGCGTTGGCGATCGCCAGCTGGCGCGAGCCGGGACGGGCGGTGACCGTTCCCTCGATCCGATCCCAATTGACGCGGGGACGGAGGTCGGCAAACAAGTCGGAGGGATAGAGACCGGCGAGCATGTCGAGCGTGGCGTCAAATACGGGGCGCGGTAGCTCGGAATAGGGGCGGGCCCGGCAAGCCAACTGATAGAGATCGTCGGCTTGTCGGGGCCCGATCGCAACCGCAGCCACCAGATGTTGAGATAAGACGTCAATCGGATTGCGGGGGATGGTCGTGGTCTCGATCTCGCCTTCGAGCATTTGCTTGCCGATCACCGTCGCCACCAGCAAGTCACCTCGAAATTTGGGAAAGATCCTGGCGCGACTTTCGCCGCCCACCTGATGACCGGAGCGGCCGACCCGCTGCAGTCCGGAGGCCACCGAGACAGGTGCCTCGACCTGGATGACGAGATCGACCGCCCCCATGTCGATGCCGAGCTCGAGGCTGGAAGTAGCTACGACTGCTTTGAGCTCGCCTCGCTTGAGGGATTCTTCGATCAGCACCCGTTGCTCGCGGGAAACCGAGCCGTGGTGGGCTCGGGCCAGCTCGGTGCCGGCGAGCTCATTGAGCTGGGCGCAAATTCGTTCGGCCAACCGGCGAGAGTTGGCAAAGACGATGGTCGACCGATGGTTCTCGATCAGCTCGAGGATCGCGGGGTAGATCGCCGGCCAGATCGAAGGGGCCCGGGGCGTCTCAGGATCGAGCGGGTCGGAAGCCGGTCCGGTGGGTTCAGTCATGTCCTCGACCGGCACCACAACTTCGAGGTCGAGCGGTCGGTGGGCGGGAGCATCGGCTACCACCACCGGGCGGGGCTGGTAGCGGTCGTCGACCATGGAGCCGCCACCGAGGAACTCAGCGATGGTGGCAAGCGGACGCTGTGTGGCCGAGAGCCCGATTCGCTGTGGCGGTGATTTGGTGATCTCCTCGAGTCGTTCAAGCGAAAGCGCGAGGTGGGCCCCCCGTTTTTGGCCGGCAACGGCATGGATCTCGTCGATGATCACCCACTCGACTGAAGCCAGCACTTTGCGAGCCTCTGAGGTCAGGAGCAAGAAGAGCGACTCGGGTGTGGTGATAAGGATGTCGGGCGGGTTCCGCAGCATGCCCTGCCGCTCCTGGGCGGGAGTGTCACCGGTGCGGAGGAACGTTGCCAGGTTGGGAAGCTCAGCCTGTCCGAGACGGAGGGCGGCGTGCCTTATCCCGGCGAGCGGCGCCCGCAGGTTGCGATCCACGTCGTAGGCGAGCGCCTTCATCGGCGACACATAGAGGACCCGGCAGCGTTCGGCTTTGGGCGGCCGTGGTTCGTGCAACAGCCGATCTAGAACCCAGAGAAATGCCGCCAGGGTCTTGCCCGACCCGGTGGGGGCATGGATCAGGGTGTGATGACCGTCGGCGATCGCCCTCCAACCGGCTTCTTGGGCGGCGGTGGGTGCCGGGAAGGAGGCTTTGAACCACGCCGCGGTGGCAGGTTGGAAGATTTGTTCCACGCCCCAACCCTAGGTCGGGGCTAGGACATCTTTCGTAGTCGGAGCTGTCTTCGCGGGCAGGTCGCCCCGCGTAGCGAGGGCCAAGAACGCCTCGGCCACCGCAGGGTCGAACTGGGTCCCGGAGTTGACCACGATCTCATTGATCGCATAGTCGACGGGCAAAGCCGCTTGGTAGGCCCGGTTGCTGGTGATGGCGTCGAAGGCATCAGCGACCAGGACGATCCGGCTCAACAACGGGATCTTCTCGCCGGCGAGCCCAAACGGATACCCGAAGCCGTCCCAGCGCTCGTGGTGATAGAGGATCGCCTCGGCCACACGGCGATCAAATTTCTGGGCGATCATGGCGTAACCGATCTCGGGGTGCCGGCGCATGTGGTCGCGCTCCATGTCGTCGAGCGGTCCCGGTTTGGCCAATACCGCTGGATCAATGTGAATCTTGCCCACGTCGTGCAGGATTCCCACCAGGGAAAGCCGTTTTACGTTCGCCGGGTCGAGACTCATTTCCTTGCCAATCGCGATGGCCAAGTCGGCGACACGGTGCACGTGTCCGTAGAGGTCGTCGACCACCCCCTTCATCGCTCTAATCAAACTGTCGTCCAAAGCATCTCCCACGTATCGACACTCGCTGTCCGAGATCGGAAAGGCTGCACCAATAAACAACCGCGGGCTATGGGTCTACGGTATCACCACTCACGGTGACTAGTCATCCCTATCTGTCACCGGCCGTTTAGACAAGCTCCCAAAATTTCACGAGCGGGTCTGGAGGCGTTCGAGATAATCCTGCACCGCCTGTCGATGGGCATCGGTGTGATGGCTGACTGCTTGCAAGGCGGCCGAGTACTCGAGGAATCCGTCGAGGTCCATCGTGCGCGTCTGGCGCATGAGCCGCTTGGTGAGCCGGATCGAATGGGCAGGCTTGCGGGCGATCTCCGTTGCCAGCGCTCTTGCGCGCGCCACGACCTCGTCTGTGACTTCGAGCAAGATTCCGAGCTCGACAGCTTCCTCCGCCCCGATCACCCGGCCGGTGAACGAAATCTCGGCGGCGCGCTGCCAGCCGAGCTGGTGGGCCAACAGCCAAAGCCCGCCATCCCCGGGAATGATGCCGAGATCGACGAAGGAGTGGGAGAACCGTGCCGACGGCGAGCCGACGCGCAAGTCACAACCAAGAGCGAGGTCAAACCCGGCTCCGACCGCGGGACCGTTGACTGCTGCAACAGTGACCAAATCGGTGCCGGCCATTGTCCTCGTCAGGCGTTGGATGCTCGAGCGATAGCCTTCGAGGATCGCTTCCGGAGTGCCGCCGAAGAGCCCGCTGGCAGAGGCCATGTCTTTGATGTTGCCTCCAGCAGAGAACGCCGAACCCGCTCCAGTGACCACCATCGCTTGAGCTTCTCCCTCCGCCGAGCGGACCGCTTCGGTGATCGAGTCGAGCATCTCAGATCCGGTGAGAGCGTTACGGCTGCCGGGGTCGTTCAAGACCAGCAATGCCACTTTCTCTTCGACCGACAGATCGACGAGCGTCACCAACCAGCTCCGGCGGCAGCCTGACGAAATGCTTGCGCTGAAAATGGATCGACTGAGTTTTGGGCGATGCCTTCGAATTTCAGCGCCGATCCGACGATGACCCCATTGGCGAAGGTGGCGAGCTCGGCGACGTTGGCAACCGTCGCACCTGACCCAACGTAGATCAGCGCCTCGGGGAGCGCTTTGCGCAGCCGGCGTCCTTCATCCGGGTCCGGGGCGAGACCGGTCCCCGGCCCTGAAACGATCAGCGCGTCGGCGCCGCCGCGGCCGGCGGTGTCGATCCCAGCCTGCTCGAGAGTGAGGCCGGGAGGAGGTGAGGAATGCTTGACCATCACGTCGGCCATGATCAATACGTCCGGGCACCACTCGCGGCGGCGGCGGGCGATCTCCGCGGCTTGGCCGGTGATCGGGCCCTGGTCGGTGAACATGAGCCCCGACAAGACGTTCACCCTGATGAACGTAGCGCCGGTGGCAGAGGCGATCGCCAGAGCGGCAACTCCGTCGTTGCGAAGGACGTTTATGCCCAGAGAGCAACTGGTGGCGTCGATGACCGAGTGGGCAGCCCGCGTGACAGCGGCGACGGTGACAGGGGGAACGGTTCCCGCAAAGAAGGGCGCGTCGCCGAAGTTTTCAATCAGCAACGCATCGAAGCCGGCATCCTTCAACATGATCGCGTCAGAGGCTGCTCGCGCTATGACACGATCGAGGTTGCCGTCGAATCTTGGTGAGCCAGGGAGGGGGCCGAGATGAACCATCCCTATCAGGGATGGCAGGGTCATAGGTAAGCGCGTACTACTTCGAGCGCGGTTTCGGCGACCTCGCCGGTGGCCTTGAGGTTCTTGGCATCCTTGCGCTTGATGCGATGCACCGCCAAACGCGCCCACTCGCCCGCCGGGCCCTTGATCACCTGATCGGTGTCTGCCGGGCCATACACCCATTTGGCATATCCCGGTCCCATGACTTCGACTCGCACCGGGGAGTAATCCATGTCGGCGGTCTTGAAGGCGTAGGGGAGGGTCTTCCAGCCGAGGAAGCAGATGTGACGAATCCGCGGCGTGTCTTCGATCGGCGACTTCATCGCGGCGTAGATGTCAAGGCCGTGGGCCCAGTTCTCCATCATTCGCATCGTGGCAAAAGTGCGAGCCGACATGGCGCCGGCGATCCACTCGATCCGCTTCTCCGGATCCATGTGAGACAGCGGCTCCACCACCTTCGCTCGACCCCCGCGCCACCATTCGATCACGTCTTGGTAGCGCATCTTGCGGCCCTTCTTCACAGCTTCTTGGCGCAAGGCATCGAGGTCGGTGGCACTTCGATAGGTCTCGATCCGGTTGCCGCCATTGAGAGCATCTGCGGCCAACTCGGCGGAATCGGCCAGGTGGCTGATCGTGTCCCGAATCGACCAGCCTTTGGCCGGGGTCGGCTTTCCCCAGTCCTTGGCGGAGATCTTTTGGAGGAACTGATCGAGAAACTGCTGCTCAGCTACGAGGTCAGACAGGAGTTCACGCACAAACCGGATTGTAGTCCCAGTCCCGAAACTGAAATTCGGGGCTTACCAGGGTCGTTCCGCTTGCTCCTCGACGAACGGGTCGGGCGGCGTGACCGTTTCCGGCGTCACGACGAGAGAGTTGAGACGATCGATGAGCTGGCGCAGCCGGCCATAGCTGCGACGATCGAAGATCAAGGACAAGCGCTCGCAGTCGAGCGCGTCGAGGTCTCTCACCTCGGCCGGCGAAGCCTCGACCCGTTTGATCACTCCGGAGGCGAGAAGATCACTGAACTCCTCGTTGAGGGTGTCAAGAGTCTTCGCATCGGGCGCAGAGTGAAGTCGAAGGACCAATCGACCTTCAACGTATCGTTGAGAGTGATAGTTTGAGTAGAAGTTGAGGATGTGCTCGACGGCGTCGTCGGGGTCGCTGGTCAGCATGAAAAGTGACAAATCGCTCGGGCCGATCATGCCTTTTTCGATCAAGACGTTGGAGCAAAACTCGAGCAGCGGCGGCCAGTATCCAGTACCAGGGGCCTCGAGCAAGACGATTGGGTGAAGGTCGCTCTTGCCGGTCTGGACCAGGGTGAAAAGCTCAAAGGACTCGTCCAAAGTGCCAAAGCCTCCCGGGCAAAGTACAAACGCCGCCGACTCCTTGATAAAGGTGAGCTTGCGGGTGAAGAAGTATTTGAAATTGACCATCCGTTTGGGATCGATCGCTCCCACCGGGTCCGGTTCAAAGGGGAGACGGATGTTGACCCCGTAAGCGTGGTCAAGCCCGGCCCCGCGCGCCCCCGCCTCCATGATTCCGGGACCGGCTCCCGTGATCACGCCCCAGCCTTTGTCCGCCATTTTGGCGGCGAGAGTTTTGGCTAACTCGTAGTTGGGATCGTTCGCCGGTAACCGCGCCGACCCGAAGATGGTGACCTTGGGCTCGTCGTGAGGTGCGAACACTCTCATCGAGTAACGAAGCTCCTTTAAGGCGGTGTTGACCAGCTTGAGGTCGCCACGCTCGGCCCGATCGCGATGCAGTTTTAAGATCGTGGTGATCATCTCGGCGATCAGGTCTTGATTTTCCTCGGTACCTCTGGCCGGGGCCGCGTCGGCGATCAGTTTTTGGACCTGATGGTTCAGCTCCGGGCGACCGAGGTCGTATTGCTTCACTTGTTGTTTCGGTTCTGTCGTGATTCTTTGGCCGAACCGTAGTCTTCAGAGGGTGATCATCCAGGCGCTGGAAAGTTTGGCCACTGGGCTTGATCGACGCGGAGCGACGGCTCCTTCACCTGGGAAAGCGGAAAAGGCGCATCGTCTCGCCAGGCATATCCGCGACTTTCTCTTGCCGAGGGCCACCGATCTGACGACTCCCCTCGTGGTGGTCTTGCTGGGCTCGACTGGAGCCGGCAAGTCGAGCCTCTTCAACGCTCTGGCGGGACGAAAGGTGAGCGAATCCGGGCTGCTCCGTCCGACGACTCGACGCGCAGTGGCGCTGGTCAATCCCGCCGACGCCGGGAGTCTCCGGCTCAGCGAAGTCAGCGTCGTCAACGATCCGTCGTCGCCCCCTGGTCTCGTGCTCGTCGATTCGCCGGATTTCGACTCGGTTGAGCTTGCCAATCGCAAGCTCGCCCTCGACCTCCTCGAAGCGGCCGACCTGGTGATCTTTGTCACCACCGTCACCCGGTACGCCGACTTTGTGCCATGGACCGTCCTGACCAGGGCCAGTGAGCGCGGCGTGCCGATGCTGGCGGTGATCAACCGCATGCCCGCCGACGAAGGCGAGGCGCAGGCGGTGATGGACGACTATCGGCGGCTGCTGACTGGCGGCGATATCGAAAAGCTTGGCGCCTTCGGCAAGCTCGAGGTCGTGTCGGTGCCCGAGGGTGCTCTCGACCGCAGCTTCGATGGCCTCGCCCGCGACGCGATCGCACCCATCCTGGGAGCGATCGAGCGCCTTCGGCAGGACACCGATTCGCGCAAGGAGATTGCGCACCGCGCCCTTCGGGCCGCGGTCGACGGCCTCCCCGACAGTGTCGAGCAGATCGCCCGCGAGGTGGCGGCCGAGGAAGAAGCGTTGGCCGGCCTGGTCAAGTTGGCCGATGAGGACAATCGCCGGGGGCTGGCCTTGCTTGAAGACGAGATTTCGGGCGGAACCCTGCTCAGGGGAGAGGTGCTCAGGCAGTGGCTCGATTTTGTCCGGGCCGGTCCCACGGCTCGGTTTCTCTCCGAGGGAATCGGCAAACTCGTCGCCAGCGTGCGGAGTTTGTTCCGTCCGCAGGCGCCGGCCCTAGCACCCGACGTGCGGGAAGCCGCGTTCTCCGATTTGATCGCCTCGGCGGTTCGGCGAGCCGATGACGCCGCCCAGAAGACTGCCAATGCTTGGACGGAGGATGACCTCGGCGCAGTCGCGCTGGCTTCCCACCCTGAGCTGTGGGGAAGCGATCCCAAGCTCCGGTCCGACCTGCAGGCCGGGCTGGAGAAATGGGTCGACGAGATCGCCAACGAGATCGCCGCTGTCGGCCAGCAACGCAAAGGCTGGGCGCAAGCAGCCACGATCGGCCTCAACGTTCTTGGTTCGAGTGTGATGCTTGCGGTCTTCCTCCACACTGGCGGCCTCACCGGCGCCGAGATTGGGATTGGAGCGGCGACCGCGATCGTGAACCAGAAACTGCTGGAGGCGATCTTCGGCGAAGCCAACGTCGCAGCATTCGTGAAACAGGCCCGCGATCGGCTGCACGAGGTCCTGCAACGAGCCTTTACCGCCGAACGAGATCGCTTTCTCACCGCGCTCGGTCCCGTGTCCAGCGGCCTTGCCACGAGTCTGCGCGCAGATGCGACGGCGGCCAAGGCCGCACTTTCGTGAAAGCGATTTCATCGTTGCGGACCGCGGCCGAGGCGGCCACCGACCTCGGTCTCGGGGGTTTGGCGAACGAGGCGATGCATCTGGTTGCGCAGGCGGAAACGAGGCTCGGGTTTGAGGGCTCGGCCTATGTCCTGGCGCTGGCAGGAGGGACGGGTGTGGGGAAGTCCTCCCTGCTCAACGCCTTCGCGGCGCGCAAAGTGAGTGAAGTTGGAGTGCTCAGACCGACCACGGCCCAGCCGGTTGCTTGGGTGGCCGGAGAAGAACGCGCCGAGGTCGGCCCGCTGCTCGACTGGTTGGGGATCAAGGACGTCTCGGTCCACCCCCAAGAGGTCCTAAAGCGAGTCGTGGTGATCGACCTGCCCGATTTCGACAGTGTTGCAGTCGACCACCGCGCCACGGTGGATCAGTTGCTGCCCCGGATCGATGCGATGCTTTGGGTCGTCGACCCCGAGAAGTACGACGACGAGTTGCTGTACTCCTATTTGAGAAACCTCACTCGTCATGCGGAACGGATCGCTTTCGTGTTCAACAAGGCGGACCGTCTCGAGCCCGTCGACCAGAGGTTGATCCGGGAGGACTTCTCTCGCCGGCTCCAAGCCGCCGGGTTTTCACAACCGGCGGTGTTCATGGTCTCAGCGCTCACCGGCGAGGGGCTCAACTCGCTCTTGGCGGCGCTCAAGCAGCGTTCAAACGAAAAGGAGCTGGTCAAGGAGAAGCTCGAGGCGGATCTCGCCGCCAACTTGCGCGGCCTGGCGTCGGCCGCCGGAG
Source organism: Acidimicrobiia bacterium (assembly GCA_013812505.1). GTDB lineage: Bacteria > Actinomycetota > Acidimicrobiia > Spongiisociales > ZC4RG35 > JACCTH01. Next base: position 48,462 of record JACCTH010000017.1, read on the forward strand.
TCGGGGAGCGCTTTTCACCGCTGCTCGATCGACGAGACCGCGCTTTGGCGACAACTGAGGCAGTGAACGGGGCACTGGCCATCGTTGACCCTGACGGCGTTGCCGCCCAGGTGAAAGCGGCGGTGCTTTACCGGGCCCGCCGCCAGGGTGGCTCGCTGTTGGCGCGAATCCTGGCTCTCCTCAGCAACCTCACCGGGGCCCGGCGCCGCTCGGCCGATCCCGAGGGTTTCTTGCTCGCCTGGCGGCAGCGCGGCTCGCTCGGCCATGTCCTCAATCCGATCCGGCGGGTCCTCGTCGATTCCGTCTCCCGGCTGCCCGCACCGGCGCGGCCGGCGGTGATGGGGAAAGTCGAATTTGACCAGCTCGAAGCGCGAATGACGAAGGCGATTGAGAACGGTGTCGCGAGCAGTCGGAGGGGGCTGGAGCCACCGGGGTCTTTCCTCTGGGTCTTCTTGGGCATGCTCCAGTTGCTCTTGGGTGCGGCCTTCCTCTTCGCGGTGGCTTGGTATCTGACCATCCTCTTTGGCCCGGGCAGCCTGCTCGTAGGTGAGATTGACGTCCCCTATCTAGGACCGGTGCCGATCCCCCTCGCCATCCTGACGGGGTCGCTGGTCTTAAGCCTCGTCCTCAGCTTCTTGTTGACGATCCACGCCTCTTGGGTTGGCCAGCGACGCGGAGCAAAAGTCGCGAGCCAAGTGGGCACGGCAATCGAAAACACGATCGAATCCGCCGCTTTTCGTCATCTCGATGACGTTGACGGAGCACGCCAGCGCATCTCCCAGGCGCTTAGTGGCTGAACGGCTCGCCGGAAGGACCACGGCGAACCACCGCGTTCCAGACTGTTTCGTAGTGATCCCGGTCGAAGGCGTCGACGTGGGGGAGCACGAACTCCTCCCAAGCGCGACGCAGCGGGTCGGGCTCGTCGCGATATACCCGCAAGCCCGTCGGGATCCGGTCGAGGACGGACCGCAGCGAGAGCGGTGATTCGACTCGGGTAGTCGCGTCGGGAACCACAAACGACGCGTTGACCTCGACTGCCAAACGCGAGATCGCATCGACGAGCTCTTCGCGGAGCGAGGGGTAGCGACGCGTCAGCATCGCCTTCACCTGGTCTCCACCCGGAAAGTCTTTTTCCCAGATCACCCACCGATCGGCGAACGCCTTGTTGAGGGTCTGGGTGCCGGCATAGTCGCGGATATCGGTTGGGTTCATGGTCCCAAAAACGCGAACGTCGGTGCGGAGCCGCACCGTCTCCCCGGTAGGAAGGTCAAGGGCGCCGTAGCGGTCGAGCAACCCGTGGAGGGCAAACAAGGTCTCGGCGCCGGCCGCGTTCAGCTCGGAAAGGTTTAGCAGAGCCGGCCCTCGCAGCGCGCGGGTGATGTCGCCATCCTCCCAACGGCTTTCCGTCCCGCCCTTGCCATCCCCATGCAAACGGGTCGATCCGATGAGCGTGACGTCGCGCACTTCCCCGGTTAGTGGAATGCGGTAGTAGGGCAGTCCGAGATGGGCGGCGAACTGCTCGATGTCGTGGTCCTTGCCGGTGCCCATATGACCGCGCACCGCAAGATGGAGCGGCGCGAAACCTTCCGGGTCCGAGCGGCGCACCGCCTCCACCTGGGCAAAGCGGTAGAGCATCCCGAGATCGACGTAATGGGGGTCGGGTTGCGGGATCTTGCCAACCCGCTGGTCGAAGTCGACGACCTTCTTCTCCACGTCAAACTTCTCAAGGGTCACCGGCGGCCCCAAACCGCCCGGATGCTCGAAGCTCACTTTTTCAGGCACTGATCATCCCCCGTGTCGTCGAAGTTGTCTTGGGCCGCAGCCACCAGGTATCCATTCCCCAGAGCGATAGCCCGCGGCGCAGAGCGTTCCGGGTCCCGTCGATCATCGCCTGAGTGAGCGCCTCAGGTCGATTGACGGTCTCGAATCGGTGGTAGGCGCCGGTGGCGGTGTCGTCGCCGATGCCGATCCCGAGCACCGTAGTGCCCGACCGCTCCACAGCCGTCACCGCCGCGCCGAGCGCCGAAACCGAGCCCCGCGTCATCCCGTCGGCCAACACCACCAGCACTCGAACCTGAGCCCCGAGCTTGGCCATGCGCTCGGCCGCGTAGATCACGTTGAACTCGTCGACGTTGGCCGCCCTCTCAAACAGCGACACCGGCGGGCACGTGCGTGGGTCGCGACGGGCGGAGATTGCGGCCTTGGCAGGCTCCTTGGCCGTCCAGAACATGCCGGCCAGAACCGGCTCGGCTTCCCGCCAACGGCGAGCGAAGGGCTTGACGAGGTAGTGATTGACAGTGGTCGTGAGCCGGCCCGCGGCGGAGCCATGGCTCTGACGGAGACCGGCGCCGGCCTGGCTTGATGAGCGGGTGTAGGTCCACTCGGTGTCGTTTGGTCGGGCCGCGAAACCGCGGTTGAAAAGCGCCACCTCGAAGTCGACGCCGAGCTCATGGCAAAGGCGGGCGAGGGTGGTAGCCCCCAGCAACGCCGCCGCCATCCCCCAGGGCTGGCGATCGGGATTGCGAGGTTGGAGCATCGATGCCGAGGCGTCGACGAGAAGGCTGACGGCGTATGAGCGCCGAGTTCGAGAGGCTCGCCGCTCATACATCCGCTGATAGAGACCGGCGCCGATGAACAGCGCCGCGTGCGGGGACACGTCGCCCTGGTCGTAACCCGAGCGAAGCCCTCGCCGTTGATTGGCGGCGAACAACGGGTAGAGCTCGCCTGAGACCCGGCGCTGCGCAACGCCCCATTTCCTGGCGGCGACCTCCATGGCGACAAGCCCGTCGGCGGCGAACCGGGCAAAGGTCGAGGGAGCGGGAGTGACGATGAGCTTTCCTCCCATCCCGGTGGGGAGGTAGACCGTCGGAGCCTCACTCACTCGCAGCAGCTGATCCATCGAGGCATCTCCGGCGAGCTCCGAGGCACCTTTCTTGTCCGATAGTCCCGACCGCGCCTGCGTGGCCCGCTGCACATCGTGATAGCTCTCGGTGTTGCGCAGCACTGGACTAGGGAGACGGACCATGTCGGCCCCGTCAGCCGCCGCTTCGGCATCGGCTTTTTGCACCATTCGCTTTTGGGCCTGGGTGCCCTCTTCCCGGATGGAGGTCAGCAGACCGTGGGCGCGGGCAATCTCAAACAATTTGAGCGCATGCTTGGCCACCTCGCGAGCGTCGCCTTCCTTTGCTGCCTCTTGACAAATCGGGAAGGCGTCGGCCAACGCCTGTTGGGCGCGCGAGTGCACGCGGCGCTCGAACCGCTCGCGCTCGATGTAGCCGCCGCAGTAGAGGAAACAGCCCAGGGCGAAATGTCCAAGGGCTCCGGCTCGTGAGACGGCGACTGAGATCGATGACTCGTAGAGGTCAGTGAGGACCGACCGCACGCCCGGATAGTTGACGAGGCCCTGGACTTCCTGCCGGGCATCTTCCAAGTTGAAGAAGAGGATCTCCGCGACCGGCCCGCCCTCGCGGGCCAAGAACTCGAGCAAATCATCGTCACCGATCGGCTCGTCGAGATTTGTCGACAGGAGGTGAACCACCTCGTGCATGGCCGAAGCGAGCGCCATCTCCGGGGCAGTGACCGGCGCCTCGCGATTGGTTGCGGCTTGGAAGAGCCGCGGGTCGCAAACCACTTCGTCGTCGGTGACGGCCGCTTCCGGGCCGAGAACGACTCGTAGCTTGGGGTTGTTGGCCAGCGAACGGGCAAAACGGGTCACGGCCGGGGCGACTGCTTGATAGCGCGCCACCACCGCCTCGATGGCCTGCTCCTCGGCGGGGAGCAGGTCTCGAAGCAAGGACAGCCTCGCGCCTGGTTGGGGACGAACGCGCATAACCGTTCATTGTCTCACCTCGGTCAACTTCCGGCCTCTCCATCTTTCAGCGAGCGGTCCGTACACTCCCGCCGATGCCGGAGAAAATCCGCGGTTCCCACTATCAGCTGACGACGTTCGCCAACGGTTTGCGGGTGATCACCGAAGAGATGCCTTGGGTTCGATCGGTCGCCGTCGGTTGCTGGGTCGACACTGGTTCGCGAGACGAGCTCAGCAACGAAGCCGGCGCCTCCCACTACCTCGAGCACCTTCTCTTCAAGGGCTCGGAGCGCTACTCGGCCCGGATGATCGCCGAGACTTTCGACGCCATGGGGGCGGAATCAAACGCGTTCACCTCGAAGGACAACACCTGCTTCTGGGCCCGATTGCTCGACTCCGATTTGGCAACTGGAATGGATTTGCTGGCGGAGATGCTCCAGCGGCCCGCGTTCCGGGCCAACGAGGTCGAGAGCGAGCGGCAAGTCGTGATCGAAGAGATCAACATGAACGACGACGATCCCTCCGACGTGGCCTTCGAGGAGTTCAATCAAGTGCTTTTTGCCGGGCATCCGCTCGAAGGGCCGGTGCTCGGCACGCGGGCATCGATCAAATCGATGACAACCGACGACCTCTCCGGCTACTGGGCTCGCCGATACGGGGCGCGCTCAACCGTTGTCGCCATGGCGGGGTCGGTGCAGCACGATGCCGCGGTCGATTTGATCGGCAAGCATTTCGGCGACTGGTCGGGCGATGGAGTAGATCATGTGTTTGCCGAACCGGCGATCGAACCCTTCGTGCGTCTTGTCAACCGCGATACCGAGCAAGCCCATTTAGTGCTTGGTGGGCGCGGGCTCATCCGGGGCGACGAGCGGCGTTTTGCTTTCGATGTCCTGAACCACATCCTCGGCGGCGGGATGTCGTCGCGCCTCTTCTTGAAGATCCGCGAAGAGCGGGGGCTGGCTTACTCGGTTTATTCGTTCCGGCTGTCGCACACCGACACGGGCGGCTGGGGGGTCTACGTTGGCACGACTCCTGAGTTCACCGAGACCTGCATGCAACTCATCGAAGAGGAGCTCTCGTCGATTACCAGCGATGGCATCACTGCCGATGAGCTGGACCGCGCCAAAGGTTCGCTGCGCGGAGGACTGGCTCTTTCGACCGAAGACCCGAACAGCCGCATGGTGCGTCTGGGCCGTGATGAGCTCTCCGGCGGGCCCCATCTCTCGGTCGATGAGCGGATCGCAAGGCTGGAAGACGTTGATCTCGACGCGGTCAAAGAAGTGGCGGAAACGGTTTACACCGGCTCGAGGGTCATGGGAGCAGTAGGTCCGTTCGAACCGGGCGAGCTCGATCGCTGGGTGCAGTGAAGGTTGGCGTTTCCGGCGCCGCCGGCCGGATGGGGCTTATCACCTGCGAAGCGGTGGAGGCCGCGAATGATCTCGAGCTGATCGGCCGCTTCGCGCCCGGCCACGGTGCCGACGATCCCGCGGCACTGGCGGATTGTGCGGTGGTGGTGGAGTTCGGCCCCGCGGCCACGGCTTTGGACAACGTCGCTCGCTGGCACTCCCAGAAAAGCGATGTGGTCGTGGGAAGTTCAGGCTTTGACCGGCATCGCATGGAGGAGCTGTCCGACCTGTGGGGAGAGGGACCCGGTCGGTGCCTGGTGGTGCCCAACTTCTCGTTGGGGGCGGCGCTGATGATGTGGCTGGCAGAGAAGGTTTCGCCGTACTTCACCGCGGCCGAGCTAGTCGAGCTCCACCATGACCGGAAAAGCGACGCCCCCTCGGGTACGGCTTTGGCCACTGCCGAACGGATGAAGCCGAACGGGCAACGAGCCGTCGAGTCATCAGAGTCGATCCCGGGAGCGCGGGGGGCGGAGGTGGGGAAGGTGTGGGTTCACTCTGTTCGCCTCCCGGGTCTGCTTGCGCACCAGGAGATCCTGCTCGGCAATCCCGGAGAGATGCTGTCGATTCGTCATGATCAGAGCGATCGGAGCGCGTTCGTGCCTGGAATCCTTTTGGCGATCCGCTCGGTGTCGAGCCAGACCGAGCCGGTGACAATCGGCTTGGAGGGGTTGCTCGGGCTCTAGGACTCGGGTAATGGGTCAGTCTGATTCTGGTTCAGAAGTTCTAGCTGCTCGCCTTGACCTTTCACAGCGCGGGGAGCCTCGGCGTAGGTGCCGCAAGGCCGTCTAATCCAAGGGCCCTCGATTTCAAACTGACCCACTAACTGTCTGTTGGCCGCCTGGTGTTGCGATCTACGATGGATGGCACCTCGCTGGCTACCGCGATTATCGAGGTCACGTCAAGGAGTCTGATTGCATTCATCGCCCCGACGGTTAGCCGCTCGCCGGTCGCCAACTCGAACCAAGGGATGGTGATCAAGTCATGGCCGAAGCTGTTGACGTTGTGGTGGTCGGCGCAGGACAGGCCGGTCTCTCCCTGAGCTACGAGCTCTCTCACGCAGGGGTCGAGCATGTCGTCCTCGAGCGCGGCAAGGTAGGCGAGACGTGGCGGGGACGTTGGGACAGCTTCTGCCTGGTACTCCCCAACTGGACTTTGCAGCTCCCAGGCGGCCACTACTAAGGGAGCGATCCCGATGGGTTCATGCCCCGAGACAATGTCGTGAGCCATCTCGCTGCCTACGCCAACAGCTTCGTTGCACCCGTGCGCGAGGGCGTCAATGTGTCTTCCGTATATCCAGGCGACGACGGCCGCTTCAACCTTTCCACACCGTCGGGCGACATTCGCGCCCGTCGAGTCGTGCTCGCCGCCGGTTCATACCAGAAGCCCCATCGACCGGTGCGGATCAGCTCCCTATGTCGGTTCATGTCTTGGACGCTGAGGATTACACAAACGGCGAGGCGCTTCCACCGGGCAAGCTGCTCGTGATCGGGAGCGGGCAGACCGGCTGCCAGCTCGCTGAAGAGCTTCGCGAAGGGGGCCGGGATGTGTTCCTCGCCTGCGGGCGCGCCCCATGGGTTCCCCGAAGGCTCGGTGACCGGGACATCCTCGCCTGGATCACTGAGACGTCATTCTTGGAGAGCACGTTGGCGGACCTCCCCAGCCCCGCCGCGCGTCTGGGGGCCAACCCGCAGCTCAGCGGTGGTCGAGGAGGTCACGACCTCAACTACCGAACATTGCAAGCTCAGGGCGTCAACCTGTTGGGGCACTTCGTCGGTGCTCAGGACGGCGCAGCTCATTTCGCTCTCGACCTCGCCGAGTCGGTGGCCTTCGGCGACGCCCGCTATGCGGACCTCTGCGGTCTCATCCGTGAGACCTGTGTCGCGCGTGGCACAGAGGCTCCCGACATGTCACCGCCTTCGCCCTTTGCAGCTAGCCCAGCCGAGCGATTGGAACTCAGCAACTTTGGTGCCGTCATCTTTACCTCCGGGTTCCGCCCGGATTACGCGCGCTGGGTCAGGTTCCCCGTCGCCTTTGACGACCTGGGTTTCCCGATCCAGCAGGACGGCTGCAGCATGAATGTCCCGGGACTGAATTTCATGGGCGTGCACTTCCAGCGCAAGCGCAAGTCCGCGACGTTCCTCGGGGTAGGCGAAGACGCGGCGGTCCTCGCCGAGATCATCGCTCGTTCGACCTGAGGCTGCATCCCTTAGTAGATGGCATCCGCGACCTTCATTGAAGAATCACGACGTCGCGCAAGGAACCCAGGATCTTTGTGCAAATCGCTGGTAGTGGGTCAGGTTCAAACTGCCCCACTACCGGGTTTCGGTGAGGGTCACCGAGTTAATGACCGCATCCTCGGTGGGCTTTTCTGCCCGCGTCGGTAATGCGGCGATCGCGTCGACCGCTTCCATGCCGTCGGTGACCTTGCCAAAGATCGTGTAAGCGTGCGGTAGGCCCGCATTCTTGAGGCAGATGAAGAACTGCGAGCCGTTGGTGTTGGGGCCGGCGTTGGCCATCGCCACGACCCCTCGGTCGTAGCTGCCCGCGCCTTCAAGCTCGTCGCGAAACTTGTAACCGGGGCCACCGCTGCCGGTGCCAGTCGGGTCGCCGCCCTGGATTACGAACCCCGGCACGACCCGGTGGAAGGTCACGCCGTCGTAGTAACCCTCACGCGCCAGGAAGACGAAGTTGTTGACCGTCTGCGGCGACCGTTCGGGATCAAGCTCGATCGTGATCTGACCGTGATTCGTATCCAACACCGCCGTGTACTTGTTCGAAAGCTCAATCGTCAACTCCGGCGCGCTCTTATATTGCACACATCCACCTTAAGGCGAACCCTGGGTTCGCAGGGATACACAGTGTCCCTCCGAGCCCACAGAACAGACCCCTTCCAATTAGCTGATTCTTCTGGCACGTTGGAGGAATGAAAGTTGATTAACAATTGGGCGTTCTAGCCGCGTCCGAAGCGGGATACCTCGGCCACGACCAGGTGATTAGCCGGGGCATGAGCGAGGCTGCAATCAAGTATCGGCTGCGGAAGGGCCTCTGGCTCCCGGCATCGAGGGGGCTATATCGGGTGGACGGCGTATCTGGCGATTATCAGGGTTTGCTCCGGGGGGCGACAGCGATCCTGCCTGACGCGACTGTGTCTTATCAGTCGGCTGCAGAAATTCACCAAATGGCCCACGTCCGTCGCGGGAAGGCCGTGGTAACGGTCCATGCCGGCACGACTCATCAGTTCCCGGGCGTCACGATCCATCGATCGATTGACCTCTTCTCGCATCATCGGTTGATGTGCGCCGGCATGCTGACGACTTCACCCGCCCGCACTCTGGTCGATCTACCGGCAGTCCTAAAACCTGAGCACATGGCGCGAGTCTTGGACGAGGCGTTGGCTTCTGGGATTGTCACCATCGATGAGGTCGAAATGATCTTCATCGAGGTGGCGCGGCGAGGTCGCGATGGATCGGCGCTTATGGGAGCGCTCTTGAACGAGCGGGTGGTTCTGATCTCGTCACCGCCACGCGGCTGGAACGGCTTGGTATGCAACTATTCGAGAACGGTGGGCTGCCCAAACCGGTCTTTCAATATCCAGCACCGTGGGATCCGATGCGCCGAATCGATTTCGCCTGGCCGGAGTACCTCGTTGGTTGCGAGTGCGATAGCAGCGCTGGCACACTCGTGTCGCCGATTTTCAGAACGACCGCTCCCGGGACAACCTTGCCCTCAACCACAACTGGCGAATCTTTCGCTTCACTTGGGAGGACTTTCGCCTGCGCCCCGGACTCGTTGTGGCGCAGCTGCGGACGGCGCTGGCGGCGTAATCGATCGTTCTGTGGGCTGGCAGGGATACACAGTGTTCCCGAGAACCCTGGGTTCGCAATTAGAACAACGCGGACGCCAAGCGGCGGCGGTACTCCAGAGTGAGCGGGTGGTCGGGGCCCAGCAGGTCGAAGAGGTCGATCATCGTCAAGCGAGCGGCCTCTTTTTCCTCTCCGCCGGCCTCAACCGTCCCCAGTAAGCGGGGGAGCGCGGCCTCGGGGTCGGAGAGGTTCGCCTCGCCGCTCGACACGAGCCGCGCCGCCGCCATCATCTGCCGAACCTCCGCGGTTGGTGCCTGCCGTTCGAGGACCGCCAGCGCCTCGTCGGTCGCGCCTTCCTCGATCAAGAGCCCGCCCAGCGTGAGCGCCGCCTCCTGGTTGTTGGGATCGACGTCGAGAATCTCCGCGAGGCGTTCCTTGGCCAGGTCGACCTGGCCGGCGTCGATCATCGCTTCCACTGCCACGACCCGCTCATCCGTCTTCGGGGGAACCAAGCGGGAGATGAAGTCGCGCACCTCAGCTTCTGGCACGGCTCCCGTGAACGTGGCGACTGGCTGTCCGTCCTTGAAAGCGATCACGGTCGGGATGCTTTGCACCCCAAACGCCAGGGAAACCTGCTGGTTTGCGTCAACATCGATCTTTGCGAGGGTGAAGCCGCTCTCGGGCTCGTTGGCGACCCGCTCGAGGATCGGCCCCAGCGTCTTGCAGGGCTCGCACCAGCTCGCCCAAAAGTCGACGACCACCGGCGCCGTTTTCGAAGCTTCGAGTACTTTGGTCTGGAACTCGGCTTCGGTTACCTCGATGACGCTCATTAGGGGAGGGTAGTTCGCTGGGTAAGCTCTGGAATGAGCTACCACGGAGTTGCGATTGGCCGTCTTCGGCCGGGTCCTAACCGCGATGATCACCCCGTTTGGAGAGGACGGAGAGATCGACCACGAACGCACCTGGAACCTGGCGCGTCATCTCGTCGCGCAAGGTTCTGACGGCCTCGTCGTCACCGGCACGACGGGTGAGTCTCCAACTCTGTCCGAGGACGAAAAGGTCGCGACCTATCGGACGGTGGTCGAAGCGGTCGCGGGCAAGAAGACAAAGGTGATAGCCGGCACTGGCACCTACAACACCGCCGAGTCCGTCCATCTGAGCCAGCGAGCCGCCGCAGCAGGTTGCGACGGCATCCTGGCGGTGACCCCTTATTACAACCGCCCGAGCCAGGAAGGTTTGGTGGCGCATTTCCGCGCCATTGCCGATGCCACCGACCTGCCGGTCCTCCTCTACAACATTCCCGGCCGCACGGCGCGCCTTATCGAGATCGAGACATTGAAAAAGCTCTCTGATCACCCGCGGATCGTCGCAGTCAAAGATGCGGTGATGGATATCGATTTCACCTCCCGGACCTGCGCCGAGGTTCCCGAGCTCGAGGTCTACTCGGGTCAGGACACGTACACCTGGCCGATGATGGCGGTTGGGGCGGTAGGAGTTGTATCGGTAATCTCCCACCTGGCCGGGCCGGCTGTCGCCGCCATGGTCAAGGCCGCCGCGGGCGGGGCTCTTGACCAGGCGAGGGACTTGCATCGCCGCCTTCTTCCGCTCGGGTTGGCGTGCTTCCTCGAGCCCAACCCCGCACCCGTCAAAGCCGCCCTCAACGCGATTTGGGAACCGGTCGGTCAGCCTCGGCTGCCATTGGTGGCGGCCTCCGATAGTACGGTGACAGCGATCAAGGAAGCTCTCACCCACCTGTGACAGTCTCGGTGACATTTCTGGGCGGTCTCGGTGAGATTGGCCGCAACTCAGCGGCAGTCGAGGTCGACGGCAAGATTCTCGTGATCGATTGCGGGCTGATGTTCCCCCAGGAGGAAATGCTCGGGGTCGACCTGGTCTTCCCCGATTGGAGCTGGCTCACCGAACGAAAAGGCGATGTCGTGGCGGTCGTCCTCACCCACGGCCATGAAGACCACATCGGTGCGCTGCCCTACTTCCTCCGCGAGATCAATGTGCCTGTCTTCGGCACGGCGATGACGTTGGGGCTTGCCCAGGGACGTATCGAAGAGTTGGGGGTAGAGGCTGATCTGCGAACGATCGACGTCGGCAACCCAACGACAATCGGCCCTTTCCGGTTTGCCATGGTCAGCGTTGCTCATTCGGTTCCCGATGCCTGCGCCGTCGCCGTCTCCACTCCCGAAGGGACCATCCTTCACACCGGCGACTTCAAGCTCGACCCGACCCCCGTCGACGGCCGTGCCACCGACCTTTCGACGATGGCGTTGCTCGGACGCTCCGGGGTGCGTCTAATGCTCTCGGACTCGACCAATGCCGAGCGGCCCGGGTTTGTGCCCTCGGAGCGGACAGTAGGGGACTCGATTCGCGACATCGTCGGCAACGCGGAGGGGCGAGTGATCGCGGCCTGCTTCTCCTCGCACATTCATCGCATCCAGCAGATAATCAACGCCGCGGTCGCCAATGGTCGACGGGTGGCGATCTTCGGCCGTTCGCTTCACCGCAACACCGCTGTCGCCCAGAGTCTCGGACACCTGACGCTTCCCGAGGGCCTGGTGCTTGACATCACCGAGCTCCTCCAACTGCCGCCCGAACGCCAGCTCCTCATCACGACGGGCAGCCAGGGTGAGCCTTTCGCCGCCCTTTCGCTCATGGCCCAGGGGCGGCATAAGTTCGTCGATGTCGGTGACGGCGACACGATTCTCCTTTCCGCCACTCCGATCCCCGGGAACGAAACCGCGGTTTCCCGTGTCATCAATCAGCTCCTCCGGCGCGGGGCGAAGGTGGTCCATGGGCGCAACGCCGCAGTCCACGTCTCCGGGCACGCCAACCGCGACGAGCTGCTCACTCTTCTCCATGTTGTCAAGCCCCGCGCGTTCGTCCCGGTCCACGGTGAGTATCGGCACCTCGCGGCCCATGCGGATTTGGCTCGGTTGGTCGGGGTTCCCGCCGTCGTTGTGTGCGAGGACGGTGATCGCCTCGTCCTCGACGGGTCTGAAACAAGAGTCGAGCGGCGGGCCGTCCCGGCTGGTTATGTCTACCTCGACGGCGATGGTCTCGGCGAGGTGCAAGGAGTGCTCCGCGACCGGAGCCATCTCGCAGATGAGGGAGTCGTCGTCGTGACCGTGGCGGTGTCACCTAACAACCGTGAGCTCGTCTACGGCCCCGACCTCCACAGCCATGGCGTGCTGGATGATCCCGAGCCGGTGCTCGAGAAAGCGGGCCAGGCCGTGCGCCAGGCCATCGACGAACGGCTCGCCAGCGGCGAAAGCGATATCTCCGTGCTGCAACAGGCGGTTCGGCAGGCTACTGCCCGCGTCATCAAAGCCGAGATCGGCCGGCGCCCCGTGATCGTTCCTGTCGTGTTGGAGATGTAGCCGCCTCCGTCTCCCAACCGTTAGGCTCTCGAGCACATGACCAAACGGACGCCCACCCGTCGGGGTGGCAGCGGGCGGAAGCGGGTGTCCAAATCAAAATCGTCTCAAGAACCTTCGTTCCGGGCCCGGCTGGCGGGTTTCCGGCAACGCATACGAGAACGCCTCGGACGTCAGACCGATGATGTCTGGGGCATGTTGCTGGTCGTCTTGTCGATCCTCATCGTGCTCGGTTTTCTCGCCCTCGCTGGCCCGGTCGGCAGCGGGGTCGCCCAAGGCCTCCACCTGCTGTTCGGACTCTGGCGATTTGTCGTCCCGGCGGTGATGTTGGCGATTGGGGTCGGGTTGATTGCCGGCCGGCCCCGACAGGGATCGGGTCGGGTGGTGATCGGCGTCGTCACGATCTTCTTCGCCTCTCTGTCGCTATTCCACCTCTTCACGGGCGCCATCCCCCTCTTCCCTGAAGTCGAGGCGGTCAAGGCGCGCGGCGGTGCGGTCGGAGCCCTGATTGCCTACCCGCTGCGACGCCTCCTCGGTTCCTGGGGGGCGTTCGTCGTGCTCGCTTCGTTGATGGGGGTTGGAGTGCTGCTTCTCACCCGCACCACTGTCAAGGAAGTGGCGGCTGATGTCACCGCCTACCTTCGGGCGCTGCGTTCGCCCAAGCCGCGCCGGTCGCCTCCAGCCCCAAGTCGAAAGCTGGCATCAGCACCGCCCAAGGCCGCGCCCAAGCACGTTGCGGAAAAGCCCATCGCCAAGAAACCAAGTCAGCCGAAAGTCAAAGCGGCCCCGCCCACGGTTGCCCCAAGCGGTGGCTACCAACTACCCCCGCTCGATCTCCTCAAGGTCGGAGGCGGCGGTGAGCAGAGTCGAAAGGAGCTCGAAGAAACGGCATCTGAGCTGGAGGACACGCTGCGTCAGCACGGGGTCGATGCCCAACTCACCAAGATCGTTCCCGGCCCCACCGTCACCCGGTTTGAGATCGAGCTCGCGCCGGGTGTCAAAGTCAATCGAGTTTCGAGCCTGGCCCACGACATCGCCTATGCGCTCGCCACTCCCGATGTGCGGCTGCTCGTCCCGATACCAGGAAAGTCGGCGATTGGGGTCGAAGTGCCCAACCGGCGCCGGCGGCTCGTCACCCTCGGCGACGTGCTCCGCAGCCCGGAGGCGGAGACCGCCAGCCATCCGCTCGCCGTCGGACTCGGCGTCGACATCTCCGGCCGGGCCAAGATGCTCAACCTTTCCGAGCTGCCCCATGTGCTCATCGCCGGTGCCACCGGGGCCGGCAAATCGTCGTGCATCAACTCGATCGTCACCTCGATGCTCATGCGCACCACCCCGGAAGACGTTCGCTTGATCATGGTCGACCCCAAGCGGGTCGAGCTCGGCCAGTACAACGGCGCTCCCCACCTTCTCACCCGCGTGATCACCAATCCGAAAAAGGCCGCCGAGGCCCTGAAATGGGCGGTTGCCGAGATGGACCGCCGCTATGACCTCCTGGCCGACGCCAAGGTCCGCGACATCTTCGGATATCGCACCAAGCTCGACGCCGGCCAGCTTCCCCCCGAGGGCTTTGATCGTTTTCCTTACCTGGTGGTCATCGTCGATGAGCTGAACGACCTGATGATGGTGGCGGGGCGCGAGGTCGAGGAGGCGATCGTCCGCATTGCCCAAATGGCGCGGGCCGTCGGCATCCACCTGGTCATCGCGACCCAACGGCCTTCGGTCGACGTCATCACCGGTGTGATCAAGGCCAACATCCCCTCCCGGCTGGCATTCTCGGTGGCGTCGCAAACCGACAGCCGGGTGATCATCGATTGCGCCGGCGCCGACAAGTTGATCGGCATGGGCGACATGCTGGTGGCGACTGCGGCCGAACCCCGTCCGACCCGCTACCAGGGGGCGTGGGTGAGCGAGGAAGAGGTCTCAGCCGTCGTCGAATGGTGCAAACAACAGCGAGAGGCTGACTACCAAGAGGCTGTCACCGAACGCACCGCCGAGGCGACGCCGGCCGATGGAACGGTCGACGATGATGAGGAGATGCTCGTTCGCCAGGCGATGGATCTCATCGTCCGGAGCCAGCTGGGCAGCACCTCGATGCTGCAACGGAAGCTTCGGATCGGCTTTGCCCGCGCCGGTCGGGTCATGGACATCCTCGAGCAGCGAGGTGTGGTCGGGCCTTCGGAAGGCTCCAAGGCGAGAGACGTTCTTATGACCACCGAAGAGCTCGAGGACTTGTACGAACGAGCCAGCGCGCCTGTCTAGCAAGTCGCCCTGATCGCTACGCTCGAATCCCTCGCGCATGTTGGCCATCCTTACCCCTTCCGGAAATCTCGTTGCGCCTTCACCGTTGGAGCCAGATGTCGTTCGCAGGCTCTATCGCGCCATGGTCTTTGCCCGGACCTATGACCGCAAGGGGACCGCTCTGCAGAAGCAGGGAAGACTCGCTACTTATGCCTCCTTCGAAGGCCAAGAGGCAGCCCAGGTCGGTAGTGCCGCCGCCCTCGAACCCGAGGATTGGATGGTGGCGAGCTACCGCGACGCCGCGGCGATGTGGATGCAGGGCTATCCCCTCGAGTTGCTTTTTGCCGGGCGCACGGGCGACGAGCGGGGTGGGTCGCCGCCAGCGCACGTGCCGGTGCTCCCACCTTCGATCACGGTCGGCGGGCACATGGTCCACGCCGTCGGTCTGGCCTGGGCTGCCCGTCTCCGTGGCGAGCGCCGCGTGGCAATCACCTATTTCGGTGACGGCGCCACCTCCGAAGGCGACTTTCACGAGGCCATGAATTTTGCTGCTGTCTTCAACACCCCGTGCGTGTTCTTCTGTCAGAACAATGGCTGGGCCATCTCATTGCCGCGTGAGGAGCAGACCAAGTCGGAGACGATCGCCCAAAAGGCCATCGCCTACGGGATGCCGGGGGTGCAGGTGGACGGCAACGATCTGCTCGCTGTCTACGCCGCCACCGAAGAGGCTCTTGCCCGCGCCCGCGCCAACGAGGGGCCGACGCTCATCGAGGCGGTGACTTATCGCATCGGTCCTCACACCACAGCCGATGATCCCGCCCGGTATCGCGCCGGGACCCTCACCGACGAGTGGAGGCAACGAGATCCCCTCGAACGGGTGCGCCTCTTTCTCTCCGAGCGCGAGCTGTGGACCGCCGAGTGGCAGGAGGAAATCGAAGCCGCCGCCGCCTCGGAGATAGATCGGGCCATCGGTCTCGCAGAGGAGATGGTTCCTCTCGGGCCCGGCGACGTCTTCGCCTCGATGTATGCGGATCTCCCTCGCCATCTGCGTTTGCAACAAGCCGAGAACATGGCAGGTTGGGGATGACCGTTCGCAACATCGCCCAAGCCATCAACGATGCCCTCGATCTCGCCCTCGGGAAGGATGAAGCCGTGGTCGTTTTTGGCGAGGACGTGGGACGCACCGGTGGGGTCTTCCGGGTCACCGACGGGTTGCGAGAGCAGTACGGCGCTGAACGGGTCATCGACAGCCCCGTGGCCGAGTCGGGAATCGTCGGTGTCGGGTTTGGCATGGCCGTCGGTGGTCTGCGGCCAGTGCTGGAGTTGCAGTTCATGGGTTTCTCCTATCCCGCCTATGACCAGATCATCAACCATGTCGCCCGGATCAGAAACCGCTCGCGCCATCGCTTTTCTGCTCCCTTGGTCATCCGCATCCCCTATGGCGGTGGCATCGGCGCCGCCGAGCACCATTCCGAATCGATGGAGGCCATCTACACCCATATCCCGGGACTGAAAGTGTTGGTCCCCTCGACCCCGTATGACGCCAAAGGTTTGTTGCTGGCTGCGATCGAGGATCCTGATCCGGTGGTCTATCTCGAACCGATCCGGCTCTATCGAGCGGTCAAAGAGGATGTGCCGGACGAGTGGTACACGCTGCCGATCGGAGCTGCGAGGGTTGAGAGAGAAGGCGACGACGTGACGCTGATCACGTGGGGAGCGATGACGAAGGAAACGCGGCAAGCCGCCGATCTGCTTGCTGATGAAGACATCTCGGCCGAAGTGATCGACCTCCGGTCGCTCGTGCCTTTGGACCTTGAGACGCTGGTCGAATCGGTCGGACGCACAGGCCGCGCCGTTGTCATCCACGAGGCTCCGCGCACCTCTGGTTTTGGTGGCGAGGTAGTCGCCTCCGTGCAGGAGGAATGCCTCTTTTCATTGGCCTCACCCATCCTGCGTGTCACCGGTTGGGATACCGTGTTCCCCTTGAAGCGTTCCGAACATCACTACCTGCCGTCCGCCTCTCGCATCGCCGCGGCCGCTCGCCGAACGCTGGAGAGTTGATGGCCCGAGAGTTCCTGCTCCCCGACATTGGCGAAGGTCTCACCGAAGCGGAGGTCGTGCGCTGGCTGATCCCGGTTGGGGGAGAGGTAAAAGTCGATCAGCCAGTGGTCGAGGTCGAGACTGATAAAGCCGTGGTCGACATCCCCAGTCCTTATGCCGGCACCGTGATCCATCACGGGGCGGCTGAGGGCGGCACCGTGCTTGTAGGCGAGGTGCTTTTGGTGATCGGCGAGCCCGACGAGAAGTGGCCAGCCGCGGATCCCGAAACCGAGGCGTGGCTCGATCAGGTCGACGAGGAGATGGCGACCGATGAGGGAATGCCCGAGGCCCCTAACCAGGCGGCCCCCATCGTTGGCAGCATTAGCGACCAGGCCGAGGAGCTAACCGCCCCGAGAGGCCCGGGCAAGGTGGAGCGAGCCCTCGGTTCGGTGCGAGCGTTGCCTCTAGTGCGCAAGCTCGCCAAGGACTTGAACGTCGACATTTCCCAGCTCACCGGATCTGGGGCCGACGGCCGCATCACGCGAGAAGATGTGATCGCAGCGGCCGAGAGTGGGGGAGGGACTGTCACGATCCCGGAGGCGCCGGGTCTGCCGCCGCTGCCCGTTGATCGTAAGGGAGAGCGCCGCCAGCTCTCGAAGTTGCGGCGAACGATCGCTTCCAACATGAGCAAATCGTGGCGTGAGATCCCCCACGTCACGACCTTTGATGAGGCGCCGGCAGCTCGGCTGCTGGCGGCGAGAAAGGCGCTCGAGACCCGCCATGGAGTGAAGATACCGCTTGAAGCATTGATCATCAAAGCTGTATTGCCGGCGCTTATGGAGTTCCCGGATTTCAACTCATCGATTGATGGTGATGATCTGATGGTGTTCTCTCATTTCGACATCGGCGTGGCAGTCGACACGCCTGACGGCCTACTTGTGGGGATCGTCAAGGCTGCCGATACGAGGACCCTCTTGGAGACCGCGGCCGACATCCGCCGGTTGGCCGCGGCGGCCAAAGAGCGGAAACTGAAACCGGATGAGCTCACCGGCCAGACATTCACTATCTCCAACATCGGCGCGATCGGTGGCGGCTTTGGAACGCCAATAGTCCCTCCCGGCACCACCGCCATCCTCTCGATAGGTCGGGCGGCCGAGCGCGCGGTGGCCGAGGGCGGGGCTGTGTCTGTGGCGCCGATGATGCCGCTCTCGCTCTCCTATGACCACCGAGTGATCGATGGGGGACAAGGCCGGCGGTTCATGGCGCTCGTCCTCGAAAACCTGGGTGAACCGGCGCTGTTCCTCGCCTCCTAATCGGGGAAGAAATACTCAACTCGGAAGGCGATTTGTCCTAGTTTGTGCGCACATGGAGCACTACGACGGACTGCTGCGCCTGGCGGGCGACTTCTCGCCGCCGATCAAAGTCGACATCGATCTCACCGACGATCAAGAGTTGCGCATTGCGACCCCCGATCTCGAGATCGGCGAATGGCCACTATCAAGTCTTGCGATCAAAGCCCTCGACGATGGCTTCCACGTGATGTCCGAGGGCGAAGAGCTGGTCATCACCACCTCCGATGACGCCGGCTTTGCCGTGGCGGTCGGGATCCGCAACGCCCCCGTCAACCTCCGCAAGCAAATCTCCGCGTTGATGCGCAGCGACCCCGGCGTCCACGCCGAGTCCGACCTCTCCCCTGGCGGTTAGCCGAAGGAGTGCCCGAGCGCAGCGAGGGGGAAGGGGCGCCGTCCGCGAGCGTCTCTACGAGCGCCCGAAATTTTGTCCTGTGGCGAAACCTCAGAACGTAATTCGTCCTCACAAGCACGAGCACGACACGCTATGGGACGAATTACGAAAATCGGTTTCCCGTGGGCACAAATTACGGTGAACCTCGCCTGACCAAGGCCTTTCGCGCCCAACTGCAACACTCAACTGGACGCTTTCCAATCTTGTTCGCGGCGCCGGATACATTGATCAAACGGAGAGGCAGCCGAAGCGCTTGGCCACATGGTTAGTTCTGTGCACCCAGCTCGCAGCGTGCAACGACACCGGCTCAGACCGCGGCGAGTTTGGTCCGCTTGGCGTAGTTGCCACGAGTTCGGGAAACGAGGCGTTGGCGGTCGGATCGCTCATGATCACCGACATCTGCGTGCTCCTTGTAACGGCTGATCGTGAAGAAGCCCTTGTCTGGGGAGCGGATCGGACAACGTGGAATGAGGACACAGGGACGATCTTGTTCACGCCGTTCGAAGGGGAGACAATCGAACTCGTGGATGGGCAAGAGGTGATGTTTGGCGGCGGTGGCCTCTCCGTTGCCGAGGATCCAGACTTCGATGGGATCCTGGCTGGAATTGATTGGGTCTCGGAACCAGATCCGACCTGCGCCAGAGAAAGCTGGTGGTTTGTGGGAGACGTTGTCCCCTAGAGCCCTACTGGCGGTCGAGGAGCTGGTAGAGCTCGGTGAGGTCGATGCGGGGATAGAGATCCGGCGCGAGCAAGCCAACGATCGCCGTTTGCGACCGAGGTGAGGCGACCACCTTGCCGGCCCAGCGATTGTGAAGCTCGGGGTCGGGCACCCGACAGCACGGTCCGGTCGGGCAAGCTGAGGTTTTTTGGTTCTCAGTTTCTCGCCCGCGCATGAACTTTGACGACCGAAACGGCACGCCGAAGGTGATCGCGTTGCCGTTTCCTTCCGGCTCCAAGTAGGTCGAGCAGAAGAACGTGCCGTTGGGGGTGTGGGTGTATTGGTAATGAAGCGAAAAGCGATCAGCCGACTCCGCGGCACTTCTCGCCGACCACTGGCGACACAATCGCTGCGCCTCAACCCCGCCGTCGTCGTCTCGAGGAAAGGGGACATCGTCGTTGCCATAGGCTTTGAGGGCGATGCCGTCCTGGTCACTGACCACGAGATGAGTTCGGAGGTCGAGCGCCTTCGTGGCCAGGTTGGCGAGACGATGGGCGGCCATTTCGTAGGTTGTATAGAACACCTCTCTGAGATCCTCAATCGAGAGGTCATGCGCCTCTGAGGCGGCGCGCAGATGGGAGACCGCGGCCGCCTCCGGGATCAAAACCGCCGAGGCAAAGTAGGCGCTTTCCCGCCGGTTGCGAAGGAAGCTTTCGTAATCGTTTGGTGCTTCGTGCCCGAGCGCGAATCCGGCCAGAGTTTGCAGGATCGCTTTGCGCGCTTGTCTCGTCCGCAGCTCGTTGCGCTGGGGGATGTAGATGACGTGATTCTCGAGATCGGTCAACGATCGCACCGAGGCAGGGATGTCCTCGATGGCTCTCACCTCGAAATCGAACGCTGCCGCTAGATCGAGAAGGTGCCGCGACGACATCGCCCCGCTTCCTCCGTATCCAGAAGCGCCGACGGCTTTGGCTGCCGCGGTTTCAACATGATCGATGTACCCATCCGCCGCTTCGAGCTCACGAGTGAGGGTGCCGTTTGCTCTCCGAACCTCGCTCGACGTCACGGGGGCCAGCTGGCTCCGATCGAGGTGGCGATAAAGGCCGATGAGATGTGCCAGCACCTCATCGCTCAGACGGGCCGAGGTTCGCAGTTGAGGAAGGCCCAGCTCGGAGTGGTTCTTTTGCAGGCGCTCGAACTCGAGCTCAAGCTGGGCACGACGGTTCGGCGGCTCGGGGTTGAGCAAGTCGTCCACCTTGACCCCCAACGCAACCGCGACTTCAGTGACAAACGACAGCCGGGGTTCCCGCTTCCCGTTCTCCACCAATGAGAGATAGGGAGCGGGCTTGCCCACCTGCAAACCCAATTGGTCGAGGGTGAGCCCTGCCCGCCGTCGGTAGTGACGAATCCGGTGCCCGAGGGTGGCGATATCAAAAGTGGACGTCACGATCGGCAAGTTTAGCCGAATTTATCGCAGCTTTGACTTGTAATCTCGGCGCAGAATGAAAGATACTGTCAAATTATGAGCCAGTTTGACCTGCGCGCCGGGGGACGGAGCGATGTCCTGACAACTGAAACGCTCGAGTTCGTCGCCCTCCTCGAGCGGACCTTCCGTCCCCAGCGTGCCGCGCTGATCCTGGCTCGACAGGAACGCCAACGGGCCCTCGACAACGGTGCACCTTTCGTGCTGCTCGACTCCGCTCCCGACGATTGGACGATCGATCCCGTGCCTGCCGACCTCGTCGAACGCAAGGTGGAGATCACCGGCCCGGTCGATCAGAAGATGATGATCAACGCCCTCAACTCGGGGGCCTCGGTCTTCATGGCGGATTTCGAAGATGCAACGAGCCCAACCTGGCTCAATCTCATCGATGGGCAAGCGAACGTCCTCGCGGCCTATCGACGAGAACTCAGCCTCGACACGAATGAGAAGTCATATCGCCTCAATGATGAGGTTGCAACCTTGATGGTCCGTCCCCGAGGGTGGCATTTGCCCGAAAAGCATCTCGTTGTCGACGGTCGACCAGTTTCAGCGTCGCTGTTCGACTTCGGGCTGTATCTCTTCCACGGAGGTCGAGCCGCGCTCGAGGCCGGGTCAGGTCCCTATCTCTATCTCCCCAAGCTCGAAAGCCACCTCGAAGCCCGATTGTGGAACGACGTCTTTGCCTACGCGCAGGACCAGCTCGGAATCCCTACCGGAACCATCAAGGCAACCGTCCTGGTCGAAACCCTTCCCGCCGCCTTCGAGATGGACGCGATCCTTTACGAGTTGCGCTCTCACTCTGCCGGGCTCAACGCCGGTCGTTGGGACTACATCTTCTCAACGATCAAGAAGCTGCGGGCGAGGGAGGACTTTGTCCTACCCGACCGGTCGGCGGTGACGATGACGGTTCCCTTCATGAGGGCGTACACCAAACTCCAAGTCCAGACCTGTCATCGTCGCCGGGCTCATGCCATTGGCGGCATGGCCGCCTTCATCCCCAATCGACGAGACGCGGAAGTCACCGAGCGCGCATTGGCCAAGGTGACCGAGGACAAGGAGCGCGAAGCCCGGCTCGGCTGCGACGGCACCTGGGTTGCGCACCCCGACCTGGTCCCCGTCGCCCGTCAAGTCTTCGATTCTGTTCTCGGTGAGCGTCCCAATCAACTGAACGTCATCCCCGAGGGAGAAGTCACCGCCGCCGATCTCCTCGACTTTCCCGCCGGGATGATCACGGATGCGGGTTTGCGACAGAACGTCCGCGTCGGTCTCCTCTATCTGTCGTCCTGGCTCGCCGGCAGCGGCGCGGTCGGGATCGACAATCTCATGGAGGACGTCGCCACCGCTGAGATCTCGCGGAGCCAGATCTGGCAATGGGTGCAGCGTGAAGCCCGCACCGACGAGGGTGAAATCATCGACCGCGCTCTGGTCGAAAAAGTGGCAGGCGAAATCATGGCGGAATCCACCACCGACTTGAGCGACGCCTGGGAGGTGTTCTCTGAGGTTTCCCTCGGCGACGACTTCGTCGAGTTCTTGACTCTTTCGGCCTACGACCGCCTCGACTAGGAGAAGCGAATGACCACCCCATATCAAGCGGAGATCGAGCAACTGGAGAAAACCTGGAGGAGTGACACCCGTTGGAACGGCGTCACCCGCAACTACTCCGCGGCCGATGTCGTTTCGATCCAGGGATCGCTTCGCGAACAACACACCTTGGCGGAGGCAATGGCGCAGAAGCTGTGGGGGCTGCTCACCGACAACGATTACGTCAACGCGCTCGGCGCCCTGTCGGGCGGCCAGGCAGTGCAGATGGTGAAGGCAGGGTTGAAGGCGATCTATCTGTCGGGCTGGCAGGTGGCTGGCGACGGCAATCTGGCCGAGCAGGTCTATCCCGATCAGTCGCTCTATCCGGCGAACTCGGCACCGGCCTTGATGCGTCGGATCAACAACGCGTTGCGTCGCGCCGATCAGATCCATTGGTCCGAAGGTGATCATTCGATCGACTGGTTTGTGCCGATCGTCGCCGATGCCGAGGCTGGATTCGGCGGGGCGCTCAATGTCTTCGAGCTGGTGAAGTCGTTCATCGAGGCAGGTGCGGCCGGAGTCCACCTCGAGGACCAACTGGCGGCGGAGAAAAAGTGTGGCCACATGGGAGGAAAAGTGCTGGTGCCGACGAGCCAGCACATACGCAGCCTGCAGGCTGCCCGGCTCGCTGCCGATGTGCTCTCCGTCCCGACGATCATCGTCGCCCGCACCGACGCCAACGGGGCCAACCTCCTTACCTCTGACGTCGACCCCGCCGACCAGGAGTTCTGCACAGGCGAGCGCACCGCCGAGGGATTCTTCCGGGTGAATCCGGGTCTCGACCAGGCCATCTCGCGAGCGATCAGCTATGCGCCTTACTCAGATCTGATCTGGTGCGAGACCGCCCGTCCCGACCTCGCCGAAGCTGCCCAATTCGCCGGCGCGATCCACGATCGGTTTCCCGGAAAGATGCTGGCCTACAACTGCTCACCGTCGTTCAACTGGAAGAAACATCTTTCGGATACTGCGATCGCCAGCTTCCAGAAGGAGCTAGGCGCCATGGGATACCGCTTCCAGTTCATCACCCTGGCCGGATTCCACGCTCTCAACGCCGGCATGTTCGAGCTCGCTCGCGGGTACTCACAGACCGGCATGCCGGCCTACGTCGAACTGCAAGAACGCGAATTCGCCATGGAAAGTGACGGATATAGCGCCACCCGGCATCAGCGCGAGGTTGGCGCCGGATATTTCGACCGGGTCTCCGAGATCGTCAGTGGCGGCAGCGCCTCGACGCTGGCTCTTAAGGGCAGCACCGAGGAGGAGCAGTTTTGATTAGGTTGTGGATGTCCTTCGTCAAAGGGAGATCATGAACATCGTTCACGTCGTCGGGACCGGGACCATCGGGGAGCCGCTCATCGGCCTCCTCGCCGACCATAAGTCCGACTTTGGGATCGACGAGGTGACGTTTCACAAGCGCACCCCCCTCATCACCGAGCGCAGCAAGGTCAATGACCTTGTTCGACGAGGGGCGGTGCTCGCGGTCGATGAGGACAAGCGCTCGACTTTCGAGGAGTTGGGTCATACGCCGAAATGGGAGGCGAGAGAAGCCATAGATCGAGCCTCGGTGGTGATCGACTGCACGCCGGTGGGCAACGACAACAAGGCTGAGTTCTACAACCAGGCAGTGCACCCACTCGGGTTCATGGCCCAGGGCTCAGAGTCCGGGTTCGGCAAGATGTACGCCCGGGGGATCAACGACAGCGCCTTGGTCCATGAGGAGGATCGTTTCCTTCATATCGTGTCGTGCAACACCCACAACATCGCCGTTTTGATCAAGACCCTGGCGATGGACGCCGACGGCACCAACCACCTCACCGACGGACGGTTTACCTGTATCCGGCGGTCGAACGACATCTCTCAGGACTCGGGCTTTTCCCCGTCGCCAACCGTCGAAAAGCACAAGGACGATCGCTTCGGCACCCACCACGCCCGCGATGCCCATGGGCTATTCGAGACGCTCGGTTACGACCTCAACCTTTTCTCATCGGCGTTGAAGCTCAACAGCCAGTACATGCACCTGGTTCACTTCTCGTTGACCCTCGATGGGGAGATGAGCTTGAACGATGCCAAGGAGCGGCTGCACGCCAACAAGCGCGTGGCGATCACCTATCGCAAATCGGCCAACAGCGTCTTCAGCTTTGGACGCGATCACGGCTACTACGGCCGCATCCTGAGCCAAACGGTGGTGGCGATCGACACTCTCACGGTCCGCAATGGCAACGAGCTCGTCGGCTATTGCTTCACCCCCCAGGACGGCAACCCGCTGCTCTCCACGCTGGCCGCCACGCTCTGGTTCATCCACCCCGACGAAGTCGACGACCGGATCGACTTCCTGCGCCCCTATCTGTTCCAAGAGGTTTGAGCCTGGAGGGACAGCGCCAAGCTCAACAAGCGGCGGAGCACGCAATCGAGGCATTGAGCCAAGGCGACGCTGCCACAGCCCGGGCGGCGGTCGATGTCGCAGTTGAAAAGGATCAAAGCGGTAGCTTCGGGGCGTTAGCCGACGCGGTGCACCTGGCCGCTACCCAGCTCGACGAGGAGGGCCGCTTGCCCGGGCCAACTTGGGACTTTCTCGCCGACGCGGTCGGTCCCGGCCCGCTGCAAGGGCTCGTCGAATCGCTTCGCACCAGCTAGTAAATCTGGACTGAGCGGTGTCCGACTACCACCTTCATCTGCATCCACATGGACGCGACTTCGAATGGCCTCCCCACGGCGAGTACCCCGACGGGCTCATCGAGAGCTACGTCGACGTCGCCGCCGGGCGCGGCGCCTTCGAGCTCGGCTTTACCGAGCATCTCTATCGAACCGACGAAGGGCTGGCGGTGCTCGGTCGGTTTTGGGAGGACGAACCGAACCCGGAGCTTCGCCGCCACTGCGAGCTGATGGTTGCCAACGACTCGGGGTTGTCGCTCGCTCGATATGTCGAAGCCATCTCGGCCGCGAAGGAGCGCGGGCTCCCAGTCAAGCTCGGCCTCGAGGTGGACTTCTTCGCCGATTCGATCGATGCGGTGATGGAGCTGCTGGCGCCGATTCCCTTCGACTTCCTCATCGGCTCCGTCCATTGGATAGGCGGCTGGTCACTCGACAGCTCGTCGGTGTCTCATGAATTTGAACGTCGCGGCATCGATCAAGCCTGGGAGGAGTACTTCGAGTTGGTCGAGGATCTGGCACGGCGAGGGGTGGTCGATGTCCTTGCGCACGTGGACGTGTGCAAAAAGCTTGGGTTTAGACCGATTAGTGAGCCGATCCATCTATATCAGAAAGTCGTCGACGCCGCGGCCGCCTCGGGGATGGCGGTTGAGGTCTCCAGCCAAGGGATCCGGATGCCGGTCGGCGAGGCATATCCCTCACCGCGATTCCTGGCAATGTTCCAACAGGCCTCGGTCCCGATCACTTTTGCCTCAGACGCACATCGACCCGCGGACAGCGCATTCGCGTTTGGCGAGTTGCAAGCCCTGGCGCGACAGGCGGGCTACACCTCCTACCTCAGATATACGGCCCGGCGGCCCGAAACCGTCCTCCTAACCTGATCTCGTGACCATTCACCACGAGAACCCCTTCCTGCCGCCTCCCGAGGCGCGTGATCGGGCTCGGCAGTTACGGGGCCGCCTCGCCGGGCCTGTGACGATCGTTACCGCCGGTGACGACGGCATGACCGCCTCGGCGGTGCAGGTCTTGGAAGGAGCGCCGCCGCGGCTCTTGGTCGGGGTCAACGAAGCCGCTGACTTCCATGGCGCGGTCAACGTCACCGGCAAATTTGTGGTTCATATCGCGAGGCAGGAGCATCGTCAGCTTTCCGATCGATTCGCCGAGCTGGCGCCTTCGCCGGGTGGGCTCTTCGCCGGCCTCGAGGTCACCGAAACTGAATGGGGGCCGCTGATCGCCGGCTTCGGCAACTGGGCGGGCTGTCGGCTCGGAGCGTGCCATTCGATCGGCTGGCAGGTGCTGGTGGTGGGCGAGATCGAACATCTCGAGCTCGGAGCGATCGATGATCCGCTGATCTACTTCCGCGGCCGCTACCGCTCGCTTTCTTGATGAACTCGGTTGCCAACCGGCCAACCTATTGGCTGACCACCCTCGGTTGTGCCAAGAACCAAGTCGACTCGGAGAAGGTCGAAGCGATGTTGGCCGAGGCGGGTTATGCCGTGGCGAGTACCCCCTCGATGGCAGATGTCGTCATGGTCAACACTTGCGCGTTTATCGAGGAGGCGCGACGGGAATCGGTCGAAACGATCCTCGAGCTGCAGGACGAACGCAGGGACGGCGCCCGCACAATTGTCCTCGGGTGCATGGCGCAGCGGTTCGGGACCGAGGTGGAGAAGGCTTTGCCGGAGATTGACGCGGTGGTCGGTCTCGACCGCTACGACAGCCTCGTGCCGCTCCTCGACCGGTTCACCTATGGTCCCGACTGGCAGCCGGTACGCCTGGTGCGGCCGGCCATGGACATCCTCCATTTGGTCAATCGGCCTGCCCCGACCATGCCCTATGCGTATGTAAAGGTGGCCGAAGGGTGCGACAAACCCTGCACGTTTTGCGCCATCCCGTTGATCCGGGGCAAACAGCGATCGCGCCGGCCGCCCAACATCGTCGAAGAGGTGGAAGGACTTGTGGCCGCCGGCGTCTCGGAGATCGTGCTCGTAGCCCAGGACCTGGCCGCCTACGGGCGAGACATCGATGCGCCGGGTGACATCGTCGATTTGCTGGGTCTGGTCACGGCCGTGGAGGGAGTTGAGCGGGTGCGTCTGCTCTATTTGTACCCAAAGGAGGTCCGCCCTCGGCTCGTGGCGGAGATGTGTCAGAACCCCAAGATTGCTTCCTATTTCGACCTCAGCCTTCAGCACGCCGCGCAGCCGCTATTGCGGGCGATGAAGAGACCCGGCAACGGCGAGAGATTCCTGCAGCTGATCGATCAGATCCGAGAAGCCGACGCCGACGCGGCCTTGCGGTCGTCGTTCATCGTTGGTTTCCCGGGGGAGTCGGCCGAACAGGTCGAGGAACTAGCGGAGTTTCTCGAAGCGGCGAGTATCGATTGGGCGGGCTTCTTTCCCTATTCGGCCGAGGAGGGAACCCCGGCAGCGATGCTCGATGGGCGAGTCGATCCCGACGAGGTGAGCGAGCGCCTTCGCTACCTAAGTTCCATCCAGGAAAACCTCACCGCAGAGGCGAACCTCGCTTCGGTCGGTTCGCGGGTCCGGGTATTGATCGATCAGTTGGAGGACGGCAGCGCGGTTGGTCGTTCCTATCGGGAAGCCCCCGAGATCGACGGAGTGATCGTCTTAGATCGGGGGTCGGTGGGGGAGTGGGTCGACGCGGAGATCACCTCTGCCTATGGGACGGATCGCGAAGCGGTAGTTGTTGGATGATCATCGAGATCGTCGCAGTCGGTACCGAATTGCTGTTGGGCCAGATCACGAACGAGAACGCGGCGAAGATCGGGTCGCGTCTCGCTGAAGCCGGGTTCGATGTGAACCACTCGGTCATGGTTGGTGACAATGTCGTCCGCGAGGCGGCAGTCCTGGCGCTAGCGGCATCTCGCTCGGACGGGGTGATCATCACCGGGGGAATCGGGCCTACCCAGGATGATCTCACCCGGGAAGCGATGTGTCACGCCTTCAACCTCCCGATGAGGTTCTCGGAGACCTATGCGGCTGACCTTCGCAAGAAGTGGGCCTATTCAGGACGGACGATGCCGGAGTCGAATCTTCGCCAGGCTGAGTATCCGGAGGGCGCCGAGCTGCTTTTCAATCCGAAAGGCTCGGCGCCGGGCCTCGCCCTGAGAGTCAATGGCTGCCTGGTCCTGGCCGTGCCGGGAGTGCCCGAGGAGATGGGGTTCTTGTTGGAGAGCGAGGTCGTTCCGAGGTTGCTCGTTCATTCCGGCGAGGCCGGAGTGGTCAAGAGTCGCTTGCTCCGCACCTGGGGTCGGTCAGAATCGCAAGTGGGCGAAATGCTCGACCACGTATATCGAGCCAGCGCCAACCCTTCCATTGCTTTTCTTGCCTCCGCGGGCGAGATCAAGGTCCGGATCACGGCCAAGGCAACCGATGCGTCAACTGCGGAGACGATGATCGACCCGGTCGAGGCGGAAATTCGGGACATCCTCGGGAATTCGGTATTTGGAGTGGAAGACGAAACGATCGAAACCGTCGTTGCTCGCTTGCTCCTCGAACGCGAATGGACCATCGGCACGGCTGAATCCGCGACCGGGGGATTGGTCGCCGGCCGGCTCACCTCGGTGCCCGGTTCGTCTCGTTTCTTTCGAGGCGCCGTGGTCGCGTACGCCCCGGACCTGAAGAAGAGCCTGCTCGCCGTAGCGTCCGACGAGTTGGTGAGCGAAGCAACTGCGTTGGAAATGGCGATCGGCGCGCGCGAAACCTTGTCGGTCGACGTCGGGGTAGCGGTCGTAGGTTCGGCAGGGCCCGAGCCCTTGGAACAGCCGGCTGGGACGATGGTCATTGCAGTCGCTACTCCCAAGTCGGCGCGGGCAATGACCCGACGCTTCCCCGGTGATCGTGAGCGGGTCAGGGCCTATTGCACTACCGCCGCTCTCCATCTGGTCAGGCTGGCGATCACCGAAACCTGGTGGTGAATCGCCTCTTTCTAGGGTTTCCGGTCCCAATGGAGGCTGGGGTTGCGCTGGCGGCAACATTGCCCCGGCTCCCAGGGCGGCCGGTCCCGTCCGACAACTTGCATCTGACCATCCGGTTCCTGGGTGACGTGGATGAGGTCACGCGCGATCGCCTTTCCGCCGCCCTGGATGAATCCGAACTTGGTGGCGGCTTCGACATCGTCCTCGGGGAGATGGGAGCGTTTCCTCGTCCGGCCAAGGCATCGGTGCTTTGGATCGGCCTCGCACAGGGCCGCCGGGAGTTGATTGCACTCAATGGGGTTGTCGAGGAGGCTTGCGACCTTGCGGGGCTCGAGCCCGAAGAGCGGCCGTACTCACCGCACCTGACGATCAGCCGGATCCGTCCCGAAGTCGACACGCGCCCGCTTTTGTTGAGCTACCGACCCGAGCCGATCAAATGGAAAGCGAGCGAGTTGATCCTCTACGAGAGCCGGCTGGACCGCGGCACCGTTTACGTTTCCCTCGAGCAGTTCCCCCTTTAAGCGAACCCTGGGTTCAGGTAGTTGTACAACAACGACTCCAGCCCACAGAACGGAAAATCCGGGCCGTCAACGCGGGCCAAGCGCATCCAGGATGAAGGCGGTTTTGCCTTCCGTGTAAGCCAGACGGTCGTCCCGGTACGTGGCGGCCAGCACCTTCTTGAGCTCGGCATACACCCAGGCCGCGTCGGCGTCGCTTCGAAGAAGATCGCGGAAAGCCACGTGATCGCGCTCCCAATCTGATCCGCTCTGACATGTGTGAATGTGGACGGTCCGAGGCTCGCCCTTGCCCGGCCGAAAGTAACGGTGGCCCGGCTCACGCGAACGAAGCGGAACACCTAGGGATTCAATCTCATCGACATAGGTGCTTTCGTCCTCAACGTTGCCCATGCAGACCAACACATCGATCACTGGTTTGGCGGCAAGGCCCGGCACCGAGGTCGAGCCAATGTGATGGATCGAGCGAGCGTCGTCGCCCAGGACGAAGCCGAGGGCTTGTCGCCACTCTTCGAACGCGGCCGGCCAGCCCGGGTCATAGTCGACGAGCTCTATTGGCTCGAAAGCATCAGTCCGGCTGCCTATTACCTCGGCATCGGGATATCTGAGCGCCGCCACCTCGAGCCAAAGCTCAATCCGTTCCTCTCGAGTCAACTTATCGATGGGGATCTGACGATGGTGTTCCTCGAGCTGATACCGGTCGAGCAAGGTCGCCCTTTGGCCAAAACTGGAGAAGAGCATCCGATAGGCCGCAGCCGGATCGGAGATGCGGTCAGGGTCGAGCCCGACGGTGACAAGGCGGTCCCTTAGATCGGCATCCATGAGGCTATTTTGGTGCAGATCCACTCGCCCGAACAGTTGTTCGTCTATGATTCCGGGATCACAGGTATGTAATTTGTCGGAGAGAGCGCGTACATTCACCACAGCAAACGTTTTGAGGCGAGAGGAGCACTCAAGTGGAGCGGGACAAGGCACTCGACATGGCAGTTGGTCAGATTCATCGCCAGTATGGCAAAGGGGCGATCATGAAAATGGGCGACGTCGCCGATCGCAAGATGGAAGTCATCCCCACGGGAGCCTTGGCGCTCGACCTGGCGTTGGGTGTTGGAGGAGTTCCCCGCGGCCGCGTCGTCGAGCTCTATGGAACTGAGTCGAGCGGCAAGACAACGCTCGCTCTACATGTCATAGCCGAGGCGCAGCGCAACGGCGGCATCGCCGCGTTCATCGACGCCGAGCACGCTCTCGACCCGGGCTATGCCAAAGCGATCGGCGTCGACATCGACGAGTTGTTGATCTCCCAACCCGACACCGGGGAGCAAGCTCTCGAAATCGCCGACATGCTGATTCGCTCCGGCGCGCTCGATGTCGTGGTGATCGACTCGGTTGCAGCATTGGTCCCGAAAGCTGAGATCGACGGCGAGATGGGCGATACCCATATCGGTCTTCAGGCTCGTCTGATGTCACAGGCGCTGCGCAAGCTGGCCGGCAGCCTCGCCCGCTCCCGCACCACCGCCGTCTTCATCAACCAGCTCCGCGAGAAGATAGGGGTCCTGTTCGGATGTTTCCAGGGTGACAGTCGTATTGCGCTGGCCGATGGGACCTACGAGAAGATCGGTGCAATCGTCTCTCAAAAGCTCCCAGTTGAGGTTCTCTCATATGACTTCGCGTCTGGCGGGATCGTTCCAAAACATGTCGTGGGCTGGTTCGACAATGGCCCTACCGATGAATTCTTGACCATCAAGGTTGCGAAGCCTGTCGGCCGAGGGCGCGCGCGGATGACTGTCACCGCAAACCACAAACTCATGACTCCGGCAGGGTGGAAGGAAGCCGGTGAACTAAAGGTCGGCGATCGGGTGCTCGAAGCGGTAGCCCACTATTTGTCGAGTCAGCAAATGGAGCTGATTCGAGGCGCGTTGATGGGAGAGGGTTCCTTGTCGCCTTCGCAGAACGGTCTAGCTGCCCGTTTCAGAATGGGCCATGGATCACGGCAAGCGGAATATGCCGACTGGAAAGCCTCACTGTTTTCAAACCTGGGTGTATCTCGTTCGACCAATGCGAAGTCAGCGGTCTTCCATGATGTGCAGCCTCTAAGTGAGCTAATAGGACTCAGATATGCGGTGTATGGGTCGGGTCTCAAGAGGTTCGATGATGAGTATCTCAAAACGCTTACACCTATGTCATTGGCTATTTGGTACATGGACGACGGGCACCTCGCTGTTCGCTCCAAGGGTCTCCAAACTCGAACTGCTGGCGGTAGCGGACGGATCGAGATCTGCGTCAAGGCGATGAGTCCCGATACGCGTCAGCGCCTCGTCAACTATCTCGCAGACAATTGGGGGATACATGCTCGACTTCGTGAGGCCGGTGCGGCCAAGACGCCGACGCTGGCATTTACGCGCGAAGCGACCGACCGGTTCCAAGCCCTTGTCGCACCCTTCATCCATCCCTCGATGCAATACAAATTGCTACCGCGCTACCGAGGCGTCTTCAGTGTGAGCCCCAGCACGGTCGAAATGCGCTATGAGCTCGACGCGTATCCAATCGTGGAAGTCAAGACCTCCGTGCCACGTGGCAACAATCATCGTTTCGATCTCGAGGTCGAAGGAAGCCACAACTATTTCGTCGACGGAGTCATGGTGCATAACTCACCAGAGGTCACGCCAGGCGGGCGCGCCCTCAAGTTCTATTCGAGTGTCCGATTGGAGGTCCGAAGGATCGAAACCATCAAGGACGGCGCCGAGAGTGTCGGCAACCGGGTACGAGTCAAGGTAACAAAGAACAAGTGCGCGCCGCCATTTCGTCAGGCAGAGTTCGATATTGTCTTCGGCCACGGGATCTCACGGGAGGGAAGCCTTCTCGACGTCGCGGTCGATCACGGGGTGGTGAACAAGAGCGGGGCGTGGTTCACCTTCGACGGTGACCAGCTAGGGCAAGGTCGGGAGAACGCCAAACGATTCCTGCGGGAGAACCCCGAGATCGCGGTTCAGCTCCAGGCCAAGGTCTACGAACTTGTCGGTATGGGCGAAAAGCCTGTCGAGCAGGAGACCAGCGAGGTCTCGGTCGACGAGCTCTAGGGCATTCCCGGGTTTCGCGTTCTGCCGCAAGCGAGGTCTGGCTAGGATGCGGTCTCTAAGACCAAAAAACCCTTGAAAGACACCGTGAAGCACCTGTCCCGTCCGAATCTGAGGAGATCTCCCTAAGAGATTTGGCCCTATTCGGTTTCGGGTTCTTGGGTGCTCCACCGGGAAGGCAGCACGATGGAAACAGTGTGGATCGCAGCGATTGCTGCATTGGCAGTGATCCTGGCAGGTGCGGTCGGATTTCTCCTGGCCAGAAGCCGCAATCGACCGAGTAGAGAAGCCACCGACGACCCGGTCGGCGGCGCCCGCATTGAGGCCAAGCGCATACTCTCTCGCGCCGACGACGAGGGCCGAGCGAAGGCCGAGGCCTACCGCCAGCGTGAAGACGCCTCCCTCGAGCATCGCCGGGTCGAGCTCGACGGAATCGAAACCCGGCTCAGCCATCGGGAGGAGACCCTCGAACAGCGAGCTACTAATCTTGCTCAACGAGAACAACTCCTGGTCCAGCGTGAGGGTGAGGTGAGCTCACGCCATGCCGAGCTCGACAGCCTCAAGGAGAATGCCCGCAACGAGCTCGAGCGGATTGCGGGGATCGACGCAAAAGTGGCCAAAGACGAGCTCTTGGACCAAGTCGAACACGAAGCCCGACGCGATGCGATGATCCTCGTCCGCGATCTCGAAGCCAAAGCCCGCGAGGAGGCAGACCGTCGGGCTCGGCGGATTCTCGCTACCGCGATTCAGCGCCTCTCCTCCGAAGTCGTTACCGAGTCGACAATCTCCGTTGTCGCCCTGCCCTCGGACGACATGAAAGGGAGGATCATCGGTCGCGAGGGTCGGAACATTCGCACCCTGGAAGCCGTCACCGGCGTCAATCTCATCGTCGACGACACTCCCGAGTCGGTATCGGTTTCCTCTTTCGACCCGATCCGCCGTGAGGTAGCCCGCATCACCCTCGAAAAACTGGTGGCCGACGGGCGGATTCATCCCGCGTCGATCGAAGAGGCATACGAGAAGGCTCGCGATGAAGTCGAGCAATCCGTGCGTGACGCCGGCGAGTGGGCGCTCGTCGAAGTCGGGCTCTCAAAGATGCATCAAGAGCTGGTCGTGCTGCTCGGGCGCCTTCGGTATCGGACCAGCTACGGCCAAAACGTCCTCAACCATCTCGTCGAATCCGCCCACATTGCTTCCATGCTTGCTTCGGAGCTCGGGATCGAACCGATGCAGGTGAAGCGGTCGGCGCTCTTGCACGACATCGGCAAAGCCGTCACCCATGAGGTTGAAGGCTCCCACGCCCTGATCGGAGCTGAGATAGCCCGCCGTTTTGGTGAAGACCCGGCCGTGGTGCACGGTATCGAGGCTCATCACAACGAGGTCGAGCCGCGCAGCCTGCTGGCGGTGTTGGTGCAGGCGGCCGATGCCGTCTCGGCGGCCCGTCCCGGGGCGAGGCGGGAGGCCCTGGAGTCCTATGTTCGCAGGCTCGAGAAGCTCGAGTCGCTGGCCTCCGACTTTGGCGGGGTAAAGCAGGTGTTTGCGATGCAGGCTGGGCGAGAAGTGCGGGTGGTGGTGGATCCCGGTCAAGTCGACGACCTCTCGGCCTCGGACCTCGCCCGCAGAATTGCCCGCAAGCTCGAAGAGGACTTGCAATACCCTGGCCAGATCCAGGTAACGGTGATTCGCGAGTTTCGCGCCACCGAACAAGCCCGCTAGAAAGCAGTCGTGGTCCTGATCGCGCCGCCGGTTCGGAAGCCGCTATCGACGCGGCCGGCGACGCGCGCCGGCAAGCACTACCTCATCCGAACTTTCGGGTGTCAGATGAACGAGCACGACAGCCAGCGGATCGCCGGTCTGTTCGCTCTCGATGGCATGACCGCGACCTCCGAGCTCAACTCGGCCGATGTGCTGTTCATCAACACCTGCACGATCCGTGAGGCAGCCGACAATCGGCTCTACGGGAACCTTGGGCAACTGAAGGAGTGGAAGGATCAGCGCCCCGAATCCCTGCTGGTCGTCGGCGGATGTGCCGCCCAGAAGGACCGCGACCTGGTGCGGGAGAAGGCGCCCTGGGTGGACGTGGTCATGGGAACGAACAACCTCGACCGGGTGCTTGACCTTATCGATTACGCCGAGGCTTGGGGCGGCATCACCGAGGTCGTCGAATCGCTCGAGGCGATGCCGTCGTCTTTGCCCGTCGAGCGCGAGTTGGCCCACTCGGCGTGGATCTCGATTCAGGTCGGCTGCAACAACTCCTGCACCTTTTGTATCGTTCCTGCCGTGCGCGGCCCGGAGGTGAGCCGCCGGCCGGGTGACATCCTCGCCGAGGTTCGCTCCCTCGCCGCCCAAGGGGTTGTGGAGGTGACGTTGCTCGGCCAAAACGTCGATACCTACGGACGGGACCTCGCCCTGGACGGGCGACGCCGTCCGCTCTTCGCTGATCTCCTGCGCCAGGTTGGCGCGGTAGAAGGGATCTCGCGCGTCCGCTTCACGAGTCCGCACCCGGCCGACTTTCGGCGGGATGTGGTCGAAGCCATGGCCGAAACTCCCGCAGTCTGCGAACAGCTTCACCTTCCTCTGCAATCGGGCTCTGATCGAATCCTGGCGGCGATGCATCGCGGCTACAACTCTGCCCGATATCTCGACAAGCTTTCGCTCGCCCGAGACTTGATGCCTGACCTGTCGGTGTCGACAGACGTCATCGTCGGCTTTCCCGGCGAGACCGAGTCCGACTTTCAGGCCACACTCGACCTTGTTCGAGAGATCGGTTTCGATTCCGCCTTCATGTTCATCTTCTCCCCCCGCCCGGGCACGAGGGCCGCAGACATGGTCGACGACTTCGTTCCGGCGGGGGTGATCTCGGAGCGGTTTGGTCGTTTGGTGGAGATCCAGAACGCCTCTTCGCTCCGACGGAATCAGGAGATGGTCGGTCGCACCTATGAGGTCTTGACCGAGGGACCATCCCGAAAAGATCCCCACGTTGCCACGACTCGCACCCGTGGTGGCAAACTGGTCCATGTCGAGGGCCAATTTCCGGCTGGTGAGTTTTTTGACACCGAGATCGTGACCGCGGCGCCACACCATCTATTCGGGCGATGACCCGGATCCTGGCGCTGCTCGGACCGACGGCCTCGGGGAAGAGTGAGATCGCTCTCGCCGTTGCCGATCGGAGGCAGATACCAATCGTCTCGGTGGACAGTATGCAGGTCTATCGAGGGCTTGACATCGGTACGGCCAAGCCGACCGCCGTCGAGCAAGCCGAGGTTCAGCATTACCTGATCGATGTGGTCG
This sequence comes from Acidimicrobiia bacterium, assembly GCA_013812505.1. Classification (GTDB taxonomy): domain Bacteria; phylum Actinomycetota; class Acidimicrobiia; order Spongiisociales; family ZC4RG35; genus JACCTH01. Next base: position 84,074 of record JACCTH010000017.1, read on the forward strand.
AGCCTGAGGTTGACTACAGCGTCGCCGAGTTTCAAGGAGAAGCGCGCCGGTTGATAGCAGCCGAAGAAGAGGTGCTCATCGTCGGCGGCTCAGGGCTGCACTTTCGGTCGATCGTCGATCCTTTGGAGTTCCCTCCGACTGATCCCGAGTTGCGATCCGAGCTCGAAACCATGCCGGATCCGGTGGCTGCCCTCGTTGGCGCCGACCCCGGCGCCGGTGAAGTCGTCGATTTGGCCAATCCCCGGCGAGTGGTGCGCGCTCTCGAAATCTTCCATTTGACGGGCCTCACCCCTTCGATGCGTCGCCGTCAGCAGCAACGTCGCCATTTTGACGACTACGTTCCCCACCATCATTTCGTCGCCGCGGGTCTCGACGCCGGTCACGCGTTGGGCGAGCGCATCGTTCGACGAGTGCAGGCGATGCGGGAAAGAGGTTGGTGGGACGAAGTGCAATCGCTCGGTAGCCGCCTGGGCCGCACCGCCAGCGGAGCCGTCGGCTACGGCGAACTACGTCAGGCCCAAATTGGGCACCGAGATCCGGAAAAGGTCTGGGGTGACATCACCGTTGCCACCAATGGATTGGCGCGCCGGCAGCGAACCTACTTCCGCCGCGATCCGAGAATACGGTGGGTGCCGTGGACAACCGAATTCAGCGCTCGACTAGGCGCAGTCGAGGAAATGTTGGACATCACATGAACTTCTCGAAGATGGAAGGGCTCGGGAACGACTTCATCGTCTTCGAAGGGTCGGTCGAGGTTCACGCCGAGTTGGTGCGCAAGCTCTGCGATCGCCATTTCGGGATTGGGGCGGATGGCGTATTGCGCGTCGGCCAGGAAGGCGATTTCATCCGGATGGACTACTGGAACGCTGATGGCGGGATGGCCGAAATGTGTGGCAACGGCCTGCGGTGTGTCGCTCTCTATGCCTATGACAATGCGTTGGTCGAGAACAAGAGCTTTGTGGTCAAGACCGCAGTCGGGGATCGGCGGGTCGAAATTGGCGATCTGATCAGCGTGGAGCTCGGACCAGTGACGATGGGAGAACCTCGCGATTGGAATGGAATGACGTTCCACGCTGTCTCGGTGGGAAACCCTCATCTCGTGACCCTCGGCAAAGATCCCAGAAAGATCGATGTGGCTTCGATTGGGAAGGCGCTGGAGCTGGCGACTCCGGGCGGGACCAATGTCGGGTTCGGGTCAGTCGTTGGTTCCGGCATCAATTTGCGAGTGTGGGAGCGCGGGGTCGGCGAGACGCTTGCTTGTGGAAGCGGGATGGTGGCCGCAGCCGCGCTCGCTCACCGTCTCCAATTGACGGGGCCAGCGATGGCAATCAAGGTTCCCGGGGGTCATGCCATCGTCGAGATCGAGGACACCACCACCTGGCTGACTGGCCCGGCTCGCCTCGTCTTTCGGGGTGAGCTCCCCTAGAGAGTTCGGATCACGTTGTTGACCCGGCCGATGATCTCGACTCCGCCTTCATAGGTGACAGGGGAGAGCGCGGGGTTGGCAGGTTCGAGGGTGACCTGTCCTCCTTGCCGGCGTAGTCGCTTGACGGTGGCTTCCTCCCCCTCGACGAGTGCGGCCACGATCTCTCCGTTGCGAGCTTCGGCGCCCTGCTCGATCACGACGAGGTCGCCATCGAGAATCCCCGCGTCGATCATCGACTCGCCCTTGATCCGGAGCATGAAGATCTGACCCCGACCAACTAGCGAAGTTGGCAGGGAGAGCACCTGCTCGATCTCCTCGGTGGCCAGAATGGGCGCACCCGCGGCGATACGGCCGAGCAATGGGACCTGTCGAATCTGCGGATTCGACCTCGGCTTGGTTTGGGGTCCCAGCACTTCGATCGCCCGCGGCTTTGAGGGATCGCGTCGCAAATAGCCGCTTCTGACAAGCGACGAAAGGTGGCTGTGGACGGTCGAGGGTGACGAAAGCCCGATCGCTTCGCCAATCTCGCGAACCGACGGTGGGTAGCCACGGTCGGCGACGGTCTGACGGATGAAGGTCAACACTTCCTGTTGGCGGCTGGTGAGCGGGGGATTGGGGGCCATGAATTTCCTTTCGTCCGGGCCAGCATATCGAACGGCGCCGACAATTCCAAACATCTGTTCGAGTTGACACACGAACAGCGGTTCGATACTGTTCCGAACAGAGGTTCGGATTCTTGTCACACCCTCCTCATACGCTGACGAAGTCCGACCGGACTCGAGATAGGAGAAAGACCGTGCACCGACGCCAACAGTTGCTTCCCCTCAGGCTGCTGCTCCTCCTCATGGCAACGGCCACGGTCTTTCTCCTGGTCTCGAATCGTGTGGAGGCCGGAGTCCCTGGTCCGGCGCCGATGCCTCACCTAGTCATCGCCGGCGAGAATCTTTGGGAGATCGCCTCGGAGATCAACTTGGACCGCGACATCAGGGCCGTGATCCAAGAGATCGAGAAGCTCAACCGGCTATCGAGCACCACGTTGCAGCCAGGCCAGGTGATCATGCTCCCCGCCCAATAGGGTGGAGCACACCCCCAGGTACGCTGCCGGGGTGCGTTGTCCGATTTGTGGTCACGATGACACTCGGGTCATTGATAGCCGGCCGGCCGATCAAGGCGCGGCCATCCGCCGCCGTCGCAACTGTGGGAGTTGCGGTCATCGCTTCTCCACCTATGAAAGGAACGCCCCGGTGGTCCTCGTTCGCAAACGGAACGGTCGGATCGAGCCTTTCGCGCCTGAGAAGCTGCAACGAGGAGTCGAAGCTGCTTTTGCCGGCAGCGCGGTTCCGGGACCTGGCCTCGCCCAACTATTGGAGGAAATCGAAGCGGCCGCCGCTACCCATGCAGGTCCGATATCAAGCTCACAGATAGGGAGGCTCGTCCTCGCCGGACTCCGGGAACTGGACGAAGTTTCCTATCTCCGTTTTGCCTCCGTGTATAAGGGCTTTCAGGTCGCGGAGGATTTCGAGCGCGAAGTGGCGGCCCTCGAAGACTCCGCTCCTTCTTAGAGCTCGGCGAGACCGCTGATCAGCCGGGCACGTTCGGCGTCGGCTGTGACGAAAATCGCGGTCAGGGCATCCTCACCGTTCTGGGCGAGGATCGCCATCTGACCCTCGAGATCGGCGGTTGCGGCCGCGGCGGCGGCTGTGTTCCGCGCAGTCAGGGCATCGAGATAGCGAATTCTCCACGTTTCGACCGAGGCAATGAACCCCTTCACCTGCTCCACGTGGTCGGCGAGCTCAGGCGACGCGGGGAGATCCGTGAGGACGTCGGCGAGGGCGACCTGCCATTCGGCGACCTGGGCGGCAGCCACCGTGGAATCGGAGACTCCCTCGAGCTCGGGGTTTTGCCACAACGGTTCCAACACCAGTCGATAGTTCAGCGCATCACCGAGGGCGGTCTTGAGCGCCAGCGCCGATTGGGCTGCACCGATGGCGGTTTGCCGATCAGCATTGTCATCGGGCAACCCGGCGGCCATATCGAACAGGGCTCGCGCCGATCGGTCGACGTTGAGCAGGAGAGCGCTGGACTCGGCCACGCCGCCGGCGGGATCACTGATCACAGCGTCAAGCCGGCTCAAGGAAGCTGCAAGCTCGGTCGCGGTCGCAGCCAATTCGCTCGTTTGCCTGGCTGTCGTTGCCGCCGGCGCCTGCAGCAGGGAGGCAACCAACGCCACCAAGATGATGAGACTCACACAAAGGCCCACGATCATCAGAGAAGACAGGCGACCGCGCCCCAGCTTTGACCGGGCGATCACGTGTGGGCGCCAGCCTCCAATCTCGAGGTCAGGCACCTGTGAGCGCGGCGAAGCCGCAGGAAGCAACGGATCGATCCCGGGCGGCACAGGGTCGGTGATCGTCACCAAGAGGTCATCGCTATCGGTGTAAAACCCGAGCGACTCCAGCATCGTGAGCTCGATCGAAGGACCTTCAGATCGTTCGAGCAACCCCACTGAGGTACGTGCGGAGGCGTGTCGCGGCTCGGTCGCTCGTCGTGGAGTCGCGAGATCGGAGCTAATGCGACTGACATCGATGACCTCGCGCAGCCCGGTGGCTGCCTGGCTTCCCCACTCTCTGCAGCTGGCGACAAAGGCTGTGAGCCTCGTCGTTATCCGTGCGCGTTTAACCGGTGTCGCGGGTTTTGGCGCAAGATGGCGGCCACCGCGATGAGAATGTGGTCTCGGGGTGGAATGACTCTGGCGGTGTTCGCCGGACAGGTGCTCGGCATCGCAAACGATACAGTACGAAAGGGCCAAATCGGTCTCCGTGGTTCGGTCTCCGCCCGAAGCCCCAGAGCAATCGTTGGTACAGCGCGATGCACCTTACTTTCACACGTTCGTCAAAGTCGGTATCTATTCCGACCGCCCAGCATCCCGGTGACGCCGGCTATGACCTCGAGGCGGCGATCGACCTGGTCCTGGCGCCGGGGGAGCGGGCGCTGGTCCCAACCGGCATCGCCGTCGCCATCCCCGCGGGCCATGTCGGCCTGGTCGTTCCTCGCTCTGGGCGCGCGATCACTCAAGGTCTTTCCGTGGTGAACGCTCCCGGAATCGTCGACGCCGGATATCGCGGCGAGCTCAAGGCGGTGCTCATCAACCACGGGTCCGAGCCCATCGAGATCAAGGTCGGCGACCGCATCGCCCAGTTGGTGATCGTCGCGGTGCGCGAGGTCGTTTGGCGAGAAGTCAACGAACTGGAAGAGTCGGATCGAGGCGAGGCCGGCTTCGGCAGTACCGGCTAGTAGGTTGACCAGGAGGTTGGCGAGCAAACCGGGCGGGTTTACACTGCCACGGTTCTGTGCGGAAGTAGCTCAGTTGGTAGAGCGCAACCTTGCCAAGGTTGAGGTCGCGGGTTCGAGCCCCGTCTTCCGCTCCCGGGCGACGTGGCCGAGTGGTTAGGCGCGGGTCTGCAAAACCCGTCACTCCGGTTCAATTCCGGACGTCGCCTCCACTCGGCTAAAGCCGGGAAATGCGGGCCCTTAGCTCAGTCCGGCTAGAGCGCTTCCCTGACACGGAAGAGGTCACTGGTTCAAGTCCAGTAGGGCCCACCACCGAAAAGCCGTGCTACGACTGGGCTTTCTTTGCTTTCGTTATTCGGACGACAGCGGCCGGGACGCGTTCTGGACGCGAATAGGACGCGATTTGCTCGCCGAGCCTCTCCGCAGCCGCCTCGTCGGCACCCTCATAGAGGTGCCCGTAGACATCGAGGACGGTGCGGACCGAACTATGACCGAGCCGGTCGGCGATCACTTTCGGGTGCTCCCCCTGAGCAATCAACAACGCCACCTGGGAGTGACGAAGCGAATGCGTGCCGAGGTCAATGTCAAGCCCGGCCCGCTCCAGGGCCGGTTTCCAAAACCGGCGTGTCCAGGAGGTCCGGTGTATTGCCCCACCCTCTGGGGCCGGGAATATCAAATCACTCGGGGTGCTCGCACCCACCTCCCGCATATGGGCACTGAGTTCGTCCGAAACGAAACGCGGTAGCACGACTATGCGACGACTCTTCGGCGTCTTAGGCGGGCCGACCACAACGCGGCCGCTTATGTCCGAGGCAGTACGCCGAATGTGGATATGACGTCTCAGAGGATCGAAGTCTCCAACCAACAAACCTGCGAGTTCGCCAATCCGTAGACCTCCAAACGCACCGACCAGGATGAGTACTCGATAGCGAGGATCGATCGCGTCAACCAGCCTCATGACCTCGTCCACAGTGAGCGCCCGAGGCTGCTCGCTCTCCACTTTCGGTAGACGGACGTCTCGAGCCGGAGTAACGGTCAGGAGTCGATCACGGACAGCAACGCGCATTACCCCTGAAGCTATCTGCCAAGCCTTTCGGACCGTCGCCGGCGCTTTTCCTGCAGCCACCAATTCCGCAACCCAGGCCTCAAGATCGGACGGCTGAATGGCGGCGACCGGGAGTCGGCCGAAATAAGGCAGCACCAGCGATTTAAGAATGAACTGATCCCGGATCCGCGTGCTCTCGCGCAGCGATGCCCGGCCAGCCATCCAGCGTTCCGCGAGCAACCCGAAGGAGGCCCGACCCGCTCGAGGGTCCACCCACTCCATGCGATCGATCTTGGCTAACTCGTTTCGGAGCCAGCGCTGGGCGTCAATCCTTCGATCGAATGTGCGGGATCTCCAGCGATTGTCGGGTCCCTGGTATCGCGCTCGATAGCGCCCATTATCCCGTCGGTCGACGGCGGTCCTCGCCATGACTCCCTCTGCTACTTGTTAAAAGCGAGCCTCCCTCGCCCAGTCCGAACCCTACCTATGCGTGGACGCGCTCAAGGGTCGCGATGAGGATCGGTAGGGAGAGATCGAGTAGCGAGATCATCGAGCCATGCCTGAACCTCCGGCCAGCGATAGCGAAGATGTCGGCCAATCCGAATTGCTGGCGGGCCTTCTTGGCGGTATCGCCAGGAATAGACAGTGGCGACTGGCACGCCCAAGTACGTGGCCAAGTCTTGAGCGCTAACCAAGCGATCGGCCCCCAGCGAGTGAGAAGTGGCCATTGGTCCTCATAGCCTTCCGTTCCCTAGCATTATAACATAGAACGCTCCCAATGTCGACGACTGGCCGGACTTTCTCACCAAAAGGTGGTGATCGAACCTCCGTGACCCGACACCACACAGTTGCTTGGGCGCCAAGCTCTCCTCGGATCCTTGATCGAGGCGTCTTCGCCCGCACCGCCCCTCGTTGGGACTTCGGATGATCACTCCAGGCGAATGCCTTCGCTCTCCTTAGGGGCCTCTCGCCCTTCCGCAAGGCCTACCACGCCGCCCGCTTCACGCAAGGGGCGAGCGGCTGCGGGACTCCGCTGCGCTACTTGTCCTCGCCGTCGGCCCTGCGGGCCGAACCCCTTGCGCTCCGCTCCAGCGGCGTGGTG
>JACCTH010000032.1 GCA_013812505.1 Acidimicrobiia bacterium
GTTTCGGACTTTGCGGGTGGCCACGACGGTGTCCCCGCCGCCGATCCAGAAGTGGGTGCCGTCGAACTCGAAGGCAACCGATCACCCCCGGCTGCCCATACGATCGACACCTACCTACACGTCCCCGGGGTGCGGCAATGTAAGGGGGTCTTGTCCATCAAATCGAACACGGCCACGAAGGGCTAGAGCATCTCAACCAGCGCCTGGAGTGCTCGCGCTCGGTGCGAGATCTGGTTTTTCTCCTCATCGGACAGCTCGGCGAGGGTGCTGCCGTCGACCTCGAAGACCGGGTCGTAACCAAAGCCGTTGTCACCTCGGGGTGCATTGGTGATGACTCCCGTCAGCTCTCCCTCTGCGACCAGGTCCTCGCCGCTGCCTACCAACGCGACGACGCTGCGAAATGTGGCAGTGCGGTCGAGCTGATCGCCCAAAGTCGCGAGCAGCAGCTTGACGTTGTCGTCGTAGGTCGCCCTCGGCCCGGCGAATCGGGCGGTGGTCACGCCGGGCAGCCCGCCGAGGGCGTCGACGAACAGGCCGGTGTCGTCCGCCAGGCCCGGCAATCCGGTCGCTTCGTGGACTGCCCGTGCTTTGAGCAGGGCGTTTCCTTCGAGGGTCGATTCGGTCTCGTCTACGTCGGGCCAGTCGAGCCCGCGGACGAGCTCGCCGACCAGCGTCGTTGCCACTAGGACAGCTTCGATCTCGGCAATCTTGTCGGGGTTTTTCGACGCGACAACGAGCCGCTCGATCACTGTTCCATCACAATTGAGCCACTGCCTGCTTCTGGGCACCTAGCAGCTCGTCGATACCGATCGTGGCGAGGTCGAGGATGCGGTCCAGATCTTCACGGGTGTAGGGCGCACCTTCAGCCGAGCCTTGCACCTCGACCAGCAGTTTGCGACCGGACATGACCACGTTGAAATCGACCTCGGCGCGGGCATCGTCCTCGTATTCGAGGTCGAGCAGCAGCTCGCCCTCGACGAGTCCCACTGAGATCGCCGCCACATGATCGATAAGCGGATTCCGCGCCAGACGGCCGGTTTCGATCACTTCGCTGAAAGCCTGATGGAGTGCCACCCAGGCGCCGGTGATGGCGGCGGTGCGGGTTCCGCCGTCGGCCTGGATTACGTCGCAATCGACCCGAACCATCATCTCCCCCATCGCCTGGCGGTCGACGACCGAACGCAAAGCTCGCCCGATCAAGCGGGAGATCTCAAGCGCTCGACCCTTTTGATACTGGTCGCGTCCAATCCGCTCGGCCGAAGACCCGGGCAGCATCCCATACTCGGCGGTGACCCAGCCCTTGCCGCTGTCCCGGAGCCAGCGAGGAACGTCCTTTTCGATCACGGCGGTGCAGAGGACTCTCGTTCTTCCCATCTCGATGAGGACCGACCCTGGGGTCATATCGGTGAACCCCAAGTGCATCCGGAGGGGACGGATCTCGTCGAAGGATCGCGTGCGGGGCACGGTCAGATTTTCCTCGTCAGGCCGGGTACGGCGAGGTCGACGGGGCGATCGAATGAGGTTTCCGCTTCGTTCACTGAGAGGGTGGGGTCGAGGTGGGGAGGGATGTGGGTCAGCATTAGTTTCTTGGCGCCCTGCCGGCGAGCGATGGTTCCGGCAAGGGAGGCGGTCAGATGATGTTGATAGGCGTAGTCGGCCATGTCACCCTGGTAGCTGGCTTCGCACAAGAAGAGGTCGGCCTCAGCGGCGATCTTGTCCCAATCTCCACCGGGCCCGGTGTCGGCGCTGTAGGCGAAGACCCGACCGTTGGCCTCCCAACGCGAGGCCACGGTGGGGACCGAATGGTCAGACCAGGCAAAGCCGACGTCGATCTCCCCGATTTGGATTGTGTCACCGCCGGCTACGGGGTTGAAGTCGAAAGTCCCTTCGAACTGATCGTCGCCGCCGATGCCCAGCACATGGTCGATCGTCGACTGGGGAGCAAAGACCGGAATCCCCTGGCGAGGGTTCGGCCCGTAGCAAACCGCATGAAAGGCGGTGACGAGGTCGAGCCAGTGATCGGGATGCTCATGCGAGATCACAATCGCCGTCACCAACTCGCTTTCGATCGGGAGGGCGACGTAAGTGCCGGGCCCGGTGTCGCACCAGACTCGGGTGTCGCCCTGGGAGATGAGGTAGCCGGCGGCCGGCCGGCCACGCGCGGGATAGGTGCCGGAAGAACCGAGCACGTCGAGCCTCATGGCGCGAGTCGATCTATCTGCCAACCGTTCTCGAACTTCCGGTATCGGAAGCGGTCGTGGAAGCGGGCTCGCCGCCCCTGCCAGAACTCGAAGAGACTCGGGCGGATGCGATAGCCGCCCCAATGGTCGGGGCGGGGAACATCGCCATCGGGGTACTCGCGAGTCATCCGGGAGAGCATTTCGTCGAGCTCCGCGCGACTGCCCACTACCTGGCTCTGCGGCGAAGCGGCGGAGGCCAGACGGGCTTCGGGATGGCGGCTCTCGAAGTATGCATCCGACAGCTCGGGATCGACCTTCTCCGCCAAGCCCTCGACTCGGACCTGGCGATGAATCGGAAGCCAGAGGAACAGCGCCGCGACACGAGGCTCCGCTGCGAGGTCCGCGGCTTTGCGACTGCGGTAGTTGGTGTAGAAGACCAAACCGTCTGTGTCGAATTGCTTGAGAAGAACGGTGCGCGACGAGGGGGTGCCGTCGTTGGCGACTGTGGAGAGAACGAACGCTTCCGGCTCCGGCACCTCTGCGGCGAAGGCGTCGTCGAGCCAACGCTGGAACTGAGCAAACGGGTCGAGGTCGAGGTCGACAACATCGAGCGGCTGGCTCTCGTATTCGATGCGTTGGGGCCCCATCGCCAGCACGGTACTTAGGGTCGTAATCCTCAGAGTCGCTTGGCGACCTCGTCGAGCATTACTTCAGTGGCGCCTCCGCCGATCGAGTGGATGCGGACGTCGCGATACATTCTTTCGACCGCGGTCTCCGCCATGTACCCGATGCCGCCATGGAACTGGACGCACTCATAAAGAACATCATTGACGAGCTCTCCCACCAACGCCTTGACCATCGAAACTTCCTTGACTGCATCGTTGCCCTGTTCCAGCAGCCAGGCGGCGTGATAGATCAGCTGCCGGGCAGCCTCGACCCGGGAAGCGGCCATCGCCAGCCGCTGTCGGATCGCTTGCTTGTCAAAGAGCGGCTTCCCAAACGCTTTGCGTTGTTTGACGTAGTCGAGGGTGAGCTCGATCGCTTTGCTCGCTTCGCCGATGGCTTGGGCCGAGATCGCGAGCCGCTCGTTCTGGAAGTTCGTCATGATGTAGTAGAAGCCACGATTCTCTTCGCCGATGAGATGGTCGGCGGGCACCCAACAATCGGCGAATGAGAGCTCGGCGGTGTCCGAGCAGTGCCATCCCATCTTCGAGAGTGCGCGACTTACATTGAATCCCTCCGTGTCCTTGGGAACGGCGACGATCGAGATGCTCCGTGATCCCTTGACGGCGGGGTCTGTCTTGACTCCAACAAAGACCAGATCGGCGATGCTGCCGTTGGTGATGAAAAGCTTGGACCCGTTGAGCCGCCACCCCTCGCCGTCGCGTTCGGCTCGGGTGCGAAGGTTGGCGACATCGGAACCGGCATCCGGCTCGGTGACCGCGATCGCAGTGAGGGTCTCGCCGCTGATCATTGCCGGCAGCCAACGCTCCTTCTGCTCCTGCGACCCGAAGTTGACCAGATAGGGCATCGCCAACTCGGTGTGGACGAGAGCGGTAATGGCGAATCCCCCGAAGGTCGACCGACCCAGCTCCTCGGCATACGCGACGGTGGCGAGGGGCCCGAAACCGACCCCGCCATACTCTTCGGGCACCCGCAGACCGAAGAAACCGATCTTGCCCATCTCGTCGAGGACCTCGCGCGGAACCCGACCGTCGGCCTCCCATTGGTCGCCTTCGGGAAGAACTTTTTCCTCGACAAACCGACGGGTTTGCTGGCGAATCGCCTCGAGATCCTCGTTGTCGTAGATCGTCATCGTTGTCCGAACACACGTTCGCTATAGTCAGGCTTGTGGATGCGAATCAGGGTGAGCTGTTTCCGATTAGCCGCCGGGTCCATGGACGCGGAGAATATCGGGGGCTCACCTTTCACGAGATCGAAGCCAAAACGATCATCTCAAAGGCACCGCCGAGCACGCCCTGGTTCACCCACTCGATCAATGCTTATAGAGGATGCAGCCATGCCTGCTCCTACTGTCTAGCGGGAGAGACCCCAATTCTCATGGCCGACGGGACCACCCGCCCGCTCGCCAGTCTGCGACGAGGTGACAAGGTATACGGCACTGCCCGCATCGGGACATACCGCCGCTTGGTCGAGTCGGAGGTCCTCGACTGTTGGTCGACCTTCAAACCAGCGTATCGCATAACCGCGGGCAACGACACGGTTTTGATTGCGAGCGGCGACCATCGCTTTCTAACCGACCGCGGTTGGAAGCACGTCACAGAAAGCGAGCAGGGTATTCAACGATCCCACCTCACGACATCGAGCTCGCTCATCGGCATTGACTCACCTTCGCCCTCTCCTGGCGGAGTCTCAACGCTTACGGATCAGATCCGAGTGCGATCGATCGAATCGTTAGATGAAACCCCGATGTACGACATCACCACCACGACTGGCGACTTCATCGCCAACGGGGTCATTAGTCACAACTGTTTTGCTCGGCCGACACATGAGTACCTGGACTTCAACCAAGGGACCGACTTCGACACGCAGATCGTCGTCAAGGTGAATGCGGTCGAGCGGCTCGGAGCGGAAACGGAGCCAGCAGTTTGGGGTGGCCACAGCATCGCGATGGGCACCAACACCGATCCCTATCAGGCCGCCGAGGGGAAGTACAAGCTCACCCGCGGGATCATCGAGGTCCTGTTGGAAAGATCGAACCCGTTCTCCCTTCTCACCAAGTCGACGTTGGTATTGCGGGATCTTTCGTTGTTGCGCGAAGCCGCCGCGCAAGGCTTGACGAGAGTCGACTTCTCGATTGCCACGATCGACGAGGATGTCTGGCGTCGGACCGAGCCCGGCACGACGCATCCACGTCGTCGGCTGGAAGCCGTGGCCAAGCTGCGAGAGGCCGGAGTGCCATCGGGGGTAATGATGATGCCGCTTCTTCCCGGTATCTCCGACCAACCCGAGAAGGTCGCCGAGTTGCGAAGAGCAGCGGAGGACGCCGGCGCAGAGTGGGTCCACCAAGGATTGCTGCACTTGCGCGGCGTTCGGGGTCACTTTCTCGACTGGCTTGCCGAAGACAGTCCGGAACTCGTCGCCAAGTATGAGGCCCTCTACCCCGAGAGAAAGCCATCGACGAAGCGAACAGCGAAGCGGTCCTCCCAGGTCTCGCTGTTCTGAAATTTGGCGCGTGGTGAACGGCCAAAACGTAATCCGTCGTCCCAATATCGGTTTCCGGCAATGGGACACCAAATTTCGCCGGGGAAGTTCATGGGACGCCGAATTTCTTGGAGGAGAAGGACGCATGCGCGAGTTGTGAGTTGCCGGGCAACGGGCTCGCCCAAAATACAGCCCGGAGCTGGGTACCGAGTACGAGGCGCGCTACTCCCGAGAGAAAGCCATCGACGCGAAAGAAACGAACCAAAAAGGGCGACGACCAACTCAAACTCATTCCTGCGTAAAAAACCCCGTGATTAGGGGCGCCAAGTTACGCAAGAATGGATCCCTGGGTCTCCAAGAAGGTTCGACGGCGGCGTCGAACCTTCTTGGAGGTGCCGGGGGTCGAACCCGGGTCCGTTGAGTCGTTAGCGTCGGCATCTCCGAGCGCAGCCGTCGGCGAGCTTTCGGGAGCCAGGACCCCAACGGCGGGCTTCCCGGCTACCTATCCGGGATCAATCTTTGCCCTCCGGTCCCGGACCCCGGAGGACGCATCCTGCATTGCGACGCCCGATTCCGGCGAGGCAGGCGCCCACCGGGCGGACGGGCTGCGTTATTTAGGCAGCCAGTGCGAAGTTGTCTTCGGCACTTGTGTTTGTTTTCCGGCTCTTTAACGAGGCTCCGGAGACCTCGGCTCGCTTCCGACGCCTCAACACTCAACGTCGAATCCAATTCACCCCCAGGGGTTATCCACATTCTACCGGTAACTAGCGGGGACGCCGCAAGGCACGCTCCATCTCGCGCTTTTGGTCGCGCTCTTTGACCGTCTCGCGCTTGTCGATCGTGCGCTTCCCGCGGGCGAGACCTAGCTCCACCTTGACCTTGCCGTCTTTGAAATAGATCCGGAGGGGCACCAGGGTGAGCCCTTTCTCGGCTACCTCCGATCCGAGTCGGTTGATCTGACGCCGCTGCAAGAGCAACTTGCGAGTCCGCTCGGGCTCATGCCCCCCGCCTCGCGAGAAGTTGTAAGGGGCGAAGTAGGTGCCGACCAGGAAGATCTCGCCATCACGAACATGAGCGAAACTGTCCTTGATCTGCACTTTTCCCTCCCTGGCGCTCTTCACCTCTGATCCGACCAAGACCAGCCCGGCCTCAAAGGTGTCGAGAATTTCGTAATCGTGTCGCGCCCGGCGATTGGAGGCGATCACCTTGACCCCATCGGTCATCGGAGATAGCTGAGAGGATCGACCGGGACCCCGTCCTCGCGGACCTCGTAATGGAGATGAGGGCCGGTGCAACTGCCGCTGCATCCGACATAGCCCACCAAAGCTCCCCTGCCAACGATCTGCCCAACCGAAACCGCAATTTGAGATTGATGGGCATAGAGGGTCGTCAGGCCGCCGCCGTGATCGATGACCACCGTCCGTCCATAGCCGCCATAGGTTTGGGCAAGGATGACCGTGCCCGCCGCCGACGCGGCGATCGGGGCCCCGCTGGCGGCAGTAATGTCGATCCCGGTGTGCAGCTTCCTCACCCCCAGGATCGGATGGACGCGATATCCGAACGGCGAGGTGACCGCGCCATTGACCGGCCAGCTAAGACCTGACGGCGCCGTCCCTTCGCCGGAAGAAAGGCGGGCAATCTCGAGTTCCAGCGCGGCGGCGTCGGCTTCGAGACCATCCTTGTGTTCCTCGGCCGAGGCGATATCGCGTTGGATGGAATCGAGGAGTTCTTGCACGTTGGCTGCCTCCGCCTGGGCAACGGCCAATGCGTTCGCGGCGGCATCGCGCTGGATCTCGAGGTTTGCTTTCTCCTCTTCGAGCCGCCTCAGCTCGGCCTCGGTCTGAGCTTGCTTCTCGACGATCTGGTCGCGTTGACGCTCCTCCTCACGCTGGAGCAGCTCGAAAGCGGTAAAGACATCGGTGTCCTGGTCGAAAACCGCTGAGGAGTAAGCGAGCGCTGCGGCCGCATCAGCCACGCTTGCCTGCGAGAACAGGTCCACCCCCGGGACCGCGCTCGCAGCCATGTAGAGATTGATGGCCGTCTCCTCGAGCCGCTGTTCCGTGGTGCTTAGTTCGACCGCGGTCTTGGCGAGCGCCCGCTCAAGAGTCTCCACCTGTCCCTCCAACGAAGCGACCTGTGATTCTGTTTGCTGGACGGCGAGGATTTGTTGATCGACCAGGGCTTGGGCGACGTGATAGCCGTCGAGAGCCAAGGCCATTGCTGCCTGCGCGGCGACAACTTGGCGGCCCACGGAGCTAGCTTCGGTTTGGGCCGCCCGGATTGCCTGCTCGACCTCCCAAAGCTCATTCTGGACCTGCTGCAGCTCGGCGACTGGGTCTTGGGCCATCGACGGCAAAGCTGGCGTCAGCAGCGCAAGGGCGACGAGTAGCACGGCGAGCCGTGCGGTCTTCACAGGGGCTCGAGGACCCGCGCACCGGCCGATATCGGCCGGCTCCCATCTTCGTCTTTCAGGTATCGGCTGAGCCCCAGCACGCTGCCCAGCACTCCTGCTGCCGCTCCAAAAAGGAGAATCCTTATCGACCAGGTGAGGAAGAAACGATCGGGCACGGCAAACGAGACGATCTCGATCGAGTCACCGAGCGTCCGCAAGTTGCGAAAGGCTACCCAGACCGTGGCGACGGCCAGCCCCGCGCCAATGAGACCCTCGATCATTCCCTCGAGCACGAAGGGAATCCGCACAAACCAATTCGAGGCGCCGACCAGCTTCATGATCGCCACCTCATCGCGGCGGGCATAGATAGCCATGCGAATGGTATTGGCGATAAGGATCACGGCCGACATGCCAAGCACCAACGCCAGACCCAGGCCGAGCAGGTTGAGGACGGTCGACAAAGACGAGAGCTGTTCGATCTGCTCCCCAAAGGTTTCAACTCGTCGGATGAGCTGGCTCTCGCTCGCCAGACGAAACTGCACGTCGCGATAGAGGTCGATGTTGGTCAGCTCGATCCGAGCCGAAGCAGGCAACACCGAGGGATCGATATTGAGGTAGTCCGGCCGGTCGGCAAAGATTTGCTGATACTCAGCCCAGGCCGCGGCTTTATCGACATAAGTGACATTGGCGACTTCATCCCAACTCGTCACCTCGGCCACAAGCGCCTGATGAGCACCGGCGGGAATCCCGGCAAGGCCCTCGTCGTGGAGGAAGGCGATGATGTGGACGCCGTCCTGCCATGCGAGGGTATTGATTCTCAGCAGCTGGTTGACAACGAGAGCGCCAAAGGCGAGCGCCAAGGAGATGAAGACCGCGAGCACCGCGCCCATCACCACGAGCAAGTTCCGACGCAGGTTGATCAATGCTTCGCGGGCCAGGAAACCGAGGCGGTTCATTGCGCAACGCTCCCGTCGACCTCGACAACGTGCTCGGTTTCATAGCGGCCCGATTGCTGGTCGCGGATGATCCGCCCGTCTTCTAACTGGACGACGCGACGTTGCATGGCGTCGACGATCGCGTGGTCGTGGGTGGCCATGGCGACAGTCGTCCCGGAGCGGTTGATTCGATCGAGCAATCGCATGATCCCCACCGAGGTGGCGGGGTCGAGGTTTCCGGTCGGCTCGTCGCAGAGGAGGATGGGGGGCCGGTTGACAAAGGCCCGGGCGATCGAGACTCGCTGTTGCTCGCCGCCGGAGAGCTGGCGGGGATAGCGGTCGCCTTTGTCCTTGAGCCCGACCAGCTCGAGCACTTGCTGAACTTGAGGACCGATCACACTCCTCGGCTTGCCCAAGACTTCAAGGGCAAACGCGACGTTCTCGCCCACGGTCTTGTTGGGCAGAAGCTTGAAGTCCTGGAACACGGTGCCAACTGAGCGTCGAAGGAAAGGCACCTTCCACGCCGGCAGCTGGGTGATGTCCTTACCGGCCACCCAGATCGTGCCCCTGGTGACGGTGTCCTGGCGGAGAAGGAGCCTGATCAACGTCGACTTCCCCGACCCGGACGGACCGACAAGGAAGACGAACGCGCCCTTTTGGATGTCGAGTTCGACGTCGCGGACGGCGACCACGCCGCCCTCATAAACCTTGGTGACTTCACGCAGTCGAATCATTGGTCCTGACCCATCGTGATTGCCCGAATTGGCCGGTTCAGGGTAGCCATCTGAAGCTGCGAAACCGAACTTCGCCCGTTCTCTGGGCTGGAGTCGTTGTACAACAGCGCTACGAACCCTGGGTTCGCAGATTTTCGTGTTGGAGGCGGCGCCAGCGGAGGTAGCCGTCGATGAAGGGGTCGAGGTCGCCGTCAAGCACGCCGGCGATGTTGCCGACCTCGACATCGGTGCGGAGGTCCTTCACCATCTGATACGGCTGCATGACATAGCTCCGAATTTGGCGGCCCCACGCGGCCTCCCCCTGTTCGCCACGGATCTCATCGATTTGGGCCAACCGTTCCTGGCGCGAGAGCTCAGCCAGGCGAGCCTTCAAGATCGCCATCGCCCGCGTCCTGTTTTGGAGCTGGCTGCGCTCGTTCTGGCACTGAACGACGATGCCTGTGGGGAGATGGGTGATCCGGACCGCGGAGTCGGTCTTGTTGACATGCTGGCCCCCCGCGCCCTGCGAGCGATAGGTGTCGATCCGCAGATCATCAGAGCTGATCTCGACCCCCTCGTCGTCCGCGAGTTCCGGGACGACGTCGACGCCAGCAAAGGAAGTGTGCCGCCGCGAGTTCGAGTCGAAGGGACTGATCCGGACTAGGCGATGCGTCCCTCGCTCTGATTCCAGGGTTCCGTAGGCGTGCTCTCCACGAACGGTCATCGTCACGGACTTCACGCCGGCCTCCTCCCCCTCGCTGACATCTTCAACTGTTACCGAGAACTGGTTCTCCTCGAGAAAGCGCTGATACATGCGGGTGAGGATCTCGGCCCAGTCCTGTGCATCGACACCGCCGGCTCCGGCGTGGACCGAGAGGATGGCGTTGTGGTCGTCGTATTCGTCGAAGTACAGCGACTCGCGTTCGAGGCCGGCGAGAACGCGTTGGAGAGCGCCGAGCTCAGAAAGGACCTCGGCCCGAGCGCCCGGATCGGAGGCCTCATCGGAGAGGTCGAGCAAGACCTCTGCGTCATCGAGGCTGCTCTCGAGCTTCCGTACCCCTTCGATGGTGCGCTCCAGGGCAGCCACGCGCTGGGTGACCTTCCGACCCTGGTTGGGATCGTCCCAAAGACCGGGATCGGCCGCTCGCTCCTTCAGCTCGGCTAGGTCTTCGACCTTGCGGTCGACGTCAAAGAAACCTCCGGGCTTCAACCAGGCGGCTGCGCAGATCGGCGATTTGGGCGCGCGGCTCGAGAGTTTCGGTCGTCACCGGCAGCAGGTTACGCCGCGCCGTGACAGCGCTTGTACTTCTTGCCGCTACCGCATGGGCAGGGAGCGTTGCGGCCAACCCCGCTCGGGCTTTTGGCTCCCGGTTGCGACTTCCCGCCGTTTGCTACCTGCGTAGGGGCGGCGGGGGCATTGGGCTCTGCTATCTGAACATGGAATAAGTACCGGACCGTGTCTCGCTTCACCCCTTCGACCAGCTCACTGAACATCGAGTATCCCTCGCGCTGGTACTCGACGAGGGGGTCGCGCTGGCCCATCGCGCGCAGACCGATGCCGGCTCGCAGATAGTCCATTTCGGAGAGGTGCTCGCGCCATTTGTTGTCGATCACCGACAAGATGACTTGCCGCTCGACTTGTTGCATCACCTCCGGCCCCAGCTCCTTCGTCTTCGCCTCAAAGGCGGCATTGGCGTCTTCGACGGCAGCGTCGATGACGTCCTCCAGGGAAGAAGCCTCGGCGTCATCTTTGATAGTCGAGGGATAGATCTGGGTTAGCTCCTTTTGGAGGAGCTCCCAATCCCACTCCGAAGGTGAAAGCTCTGGCGGGAAAACCGCCTCGACGGTATCGGCGACAACGAGCTCGATCCACTCCCCGACCAGCTCCTCGCCGGTGGCACCGAGAAGATCTTCGCGCCAGTCGTAGATCACTTCCCGCTGCTTGTTCATGACCTCGTCGAACTTGAGGACGTTTTTGCGGAGCTCGAAATTCTGGGCTTCGACCGTCTTTTGGGCTCGCTCGATGGCTTTGGTGACCATGCCCGCCTCGATGGGAACGTCCTCGGGGATCTTCAACCGATCCATCACCGAGGAGACCCGGTCACCGGAGAACCGGCGCATGAGATCGTCCCCCAGCGAGAGATAGAACCGCGATTCCCCCGGATCACCTTGCCGGCCCGAACGCCCTCGCAACTGGTTGTCGATCCGACGCGATTCGTGGCGCTCGGTTCCAATCACGTAGAGCCCGCCGCTGCCGATCACTTTCTCCTTGATCGGCGCTATATCCTGCGCGAATTGAGCCGCCACCTGGGCGAGCTTGCTCTCGAACTGCTCGGGTGACACCTGCTGCTTCTTGAGCTCCAAACGGGCCAGGCCTTCTGGATTGCCCCCGAGCATGATGTCGACTCCGCGCCCGGCCATGTTGGTGGCAACTGTCACCGCTCCCGGGCGGCCGGCCTGGGCGATGATCTCCGCCTCGCGTGCATGGTTCTTGGCATTGAGGACTTCGTGCTCGACGCCTCGTTTCTGGAGCATCCTCGATAGCCGCTCGGATTTCTCGATCGAGACGGTGCCGAGCAGAACCGGCTGTTGGGCCTCATGCCGAGCCACCACGTCTTCAACGACGGCCCCGAACTTGGCGTCCTCCGACTTGAAGACCAGGTCGGGCTGGTCAGCCCTGGCGACCAGGCGATTCGGGGGAATCACCAGCACCTCGAGGCCGTAGATTTGGGCCAGCTCGGCGGCTTCGGTCACGGCAGTACCGGTCATCCCCGCCAGCTTCTCGTAGAGGCGGAAGTAGTTCTGGAGGGTGATGGTGGCGAGGGTCTGATTCTCTTCTTTGATCTTCACCCCTTCTTTGGCCTCGATGGCCTGGTGCAGACCCTCCGAATAGCGTCGTCCTTCGAGGACCCGACCGGTGAACTCGTCGACGATCTTCACCTCGCCTTGATCGAGCAAATACTCGACATCTCGGTGATAGAGCTCTTTCGCTCGCAGCGAGGATTCGAGATGGTGGACGAAATCGACCGCGGCGTGGTCGTAGAGGTTTTCGATCCCGAGAATCTCTTCGACAAAGCTCACCCCTTCCTCCGTCGTGAGCACCTGACGTTTGGCTTCATCGACTTCGTAGTGCTCGTCGCGACGGAGACGGTTGGCGATGCGAGCGAAATCTCGATACCACTTGGCCGAATCGGAAAGACGGCCGCTGATGATGAGCGGCGTCCGGGCTTCGTCGATGAGGATCGAGTCGACCTCGTCGACGATGGCATAGGTGTGGCCGCGCTGCACACGGTCGGTGGCTCGCATGGCCATGTTGTCGCGCAGATAATCAAACCCGAACTCGTTGTTGGTTCCGTAGGTGATGTCGGCGGCATAGGCTGGCTGGCGACGGCTGGGCTCCATCCCGGTCTGGATGAGCCCGATCTCGAGGCCGAGGAAGCGATGGATGGCCCCCATCCACTCGGCATCGCGGGAGGCGAGATAATCGTTCACCGTCACGATGTGGACACCCTTCTTGGGGAGGGCGTTGAGATAGGCGGGCATCGTCGAAACCAGGGTTTTCCCCTCGCCAGTTTTCATCTCGGCGACCATCCCCCGGTGGAGGGCCATCGCCCCGATCACCTGGACATCGAAATGTCGCTGTCCCAGGACCCGGCGGGCCGCCTCGCGCACGGTCGCAAATGCCTCGACCAACAGGTCATCGAGGGGCTCGCCGGCCTCGAGGCGGCGGCGGAATTCAACGGTTTGATCGGCTAGTTGAGCGTCATCGAAGGCCGATACGGTCGCCTCGTAGGCGTTGACCTCGCCCACCAGGCGCTCCAACTCACGAAGGGTTTTGCCCTCACCGGCTTTTAACAGCTTGGAAAAGATCGACATTCAGGCGTAAATGGTATCGGGGGTGAGAAGACATCAGACATCAGATTTCAGATGGGATCCCAGGCTGAAGGCTGAAGTCTGACGTCTGAAGTCTGACGTCTCTGAATCGCCTATCGGCGATTCAGGAGGCCGGCGTGTTCGGCGTAACGAACTGCTTCGTGGCGGGACTGCATCCCGAGCTTGTCGAGGATGTTCCGGACGTGATTCTTGACGGTGTTCTCGGAGATATAAAGCTGCTCGCCGATCTCGCGGGAGGTGCGGCCGTCAGCGATCCATTGGAGGATCTCGACCTCTCTTCCGGTGAGCGAAGGGCGCCGGGTGGCGTTGAGGTCGCGATTCCGCAACAGATGAGCGACAACATCGAAGAGACGCACGGCAAGTTTGGGAGAAACCACCGCTCCTCCCTTGACCACCTCATGCATCGCCGCCACCAGCTTCGGAAACGGAGTGTCCTTGATGATGTAGCCCGAAGCCCCAGCCTTGATGGCAGTCAGCAAGTCCTCTTCGGAATCGCTCGAGGTGAGTAGCACGACCTTCGTCTCCGGCGAGGCATCGGTGATCTTGTCGACGACATCGAGGCCGGAAATGCCAGGCATCAAGACGTCGAGCACCACCAGCGCCGGACGGTGGCGGCGAGCCTCGGAGATGGCCGTTAGGGCATCGGAGGCGATTGCGACCACGTCGAAACCTTCACCTCGGAGGGCGGCGGCTAGCCCGGCCTGAAAGATCGGGGCATCGTCGACAACAATGACGGTCGGATTCTTCACGCCGGTTCGATCAGCCCCAATAGGCCGTCGCGCCGGCGGTAGAGCACACTTTGGCGTTGGGTCTCGTCGTTATGGAAGAAGAAAAAGTCATGACCGAGCATCTCCATTTGCAGAACTGCTTCCTCTACGGTCATCGGCTTCATTACGAATTGCTTGATACGAACAATCTCATTCGTTGGTTCTGGGAGCTCGGCCGGAAAACCGTCGTGGACCGGGGTTTTGCGGTGTTTCTCGATCAATTTCTCCTTGAGACGCCGTAATTGGAGGTTCAGGCGGTCGGCGGCCTGGTCGACGGCGGTTTCGGCCGAAGCAGCCGCCGAAACCACCCTGATCACCTTTCCGGCGGCGGCGGTTGTTATCTCGAGGCGGTAACGCTCGGCAGCCAACCGAGGATTGTGCTCCTCGGAAAACTCGACATCCATGTCACCGACCTGGTTTTCGAACACGCGGACGGCATGGCCAAGCTTGTCGGTCGCCAGTCCCCGCACCCGATCGTCGATGGTGGTGTTCCGGGTATGGACACGAACTTCCATTCACTCCCTCCAGTGGACTATCGGCACTCCCCAAAAGAGGCTAGTCCCTCGTTGCAGTTGCGGTCACAGCCATGACTACACGAGCCGCTCGCGTCGGATGAGCCAGGGTCTGCTGGGCCCTGAGCAGGGTTCTACCTGTTGTGATCACGTCGTCGATGAGGATCAGCTCCGTGGCGGGTGGCTCGCTCTTCAACCAGAAGATCGGCGGGTCCCGCTGCGATCTTGATCTTCCTGCCTGCCCCGACTTGTACAATGGTGGGCTCAACCCTTTCCACACCTGCAAACCGCTGAGGGAGCCGACTCGGCGGGCGAGCTCGAAAGCAGGGTCGATCCCATAGCTGATGGTTCTCCAACTGGCCCGTGGGAGTGGCACCAAGACACCAGCCGGCGGTAGCAAACAGACCAGCGCCCGGGCAAGGAGCCAGCCAGCCCGGTCGCTCCCCCGATACTTGAAGGCGTGAATCAGGCGCCGCGCCGCACCGCCGTGCTCGTAACAAGACCTAACCAGTAGGTCCGAGTCGAGGAGGCGGTCGGGCGCCTCCACCAGGGTGGTGCCGCAGGCCCGGCACAGATCGGTTTTGTCCCATCGTCCGCATCCCAAGCAAACCATGAGCCAACCTTGACTGGTAGCTGGGACAAATCTTCCCAAGCCTGCCCGACTGCTAGAAACGCCCGATGGCTTCTCAGCTCGGTGCGGCCTTGACTCTTGACCAGCTCGCGACCGATCCGCACGAACTCCTGGCCCGTTTGCGGTCCGGCGAGCCGGTCTGTTGGGTGCCCGCGCTGGATGGTTGGTTGGTGACCCGGCGCGACCTTTGCGTGCAGGTCATGCGCGATCCCTCGACCTTCACGGTTGATGACCCCCGATTTTCCACCGCGCAGGTGGTTGGTCCGAGCATGCTTTCCCTTGACGGCACCGAGCATCGTCGACATCGGGACCCGTTCGCGACCGCGTTGGGCCACGGCCAGGTCAGGGAGAGGTTCACCGAACGGGTCAACGAGGAAGCACGACGGTTGGTTCGCGATCTCTCCTCTCGTGGCCGAGCCGAGATCCGCCGCGACCTTGCCGGCCCATTGGCGGTGGCGGTGGTCACGGCGGCCCTTGATCTGCCTGGCGTTGAGGTGGGCACCTTGCTCGGTTGGTATGAAACGATCGTCGCCGATGTCGATCTGCTCTCGCGCGGTGCCCCTGCCACCGGAGCCGGGCAGGAGGCGGTGAAGGAGATGGGTGCCCATGTCCGCCGCAGCACCGCCTCTCGGCCCGGGCTCCTGGCCCATGCACGGGTCGGGCTCTCGGATTCCGAGGTTGTTTCGAACGCAGCGGTGATGATGTTCGGGGGAATTGAGACAAGCGAGGGCATGACAACGAGCCTCTTTTGGCATCTGCTCACCAACCCCGCGCAGTTACAGATGGTCGCCGCCGACAAGTCGCTAGCTCGACAGGCGATCGAAGAGTCCTTGCGCTTGGAACCTGCCGCCAGCCGGGTCGACAGGTATGCGACCCGCGACATCGAGTTCGCTGGTGCGTCAATCCGCGCGGGCGACCTGGTCATCGTGTCCTTGAGTGCCGCCAACCGCGATCCGGCAACCTTCGTCGATCCCGACCGCTTTGACCTGCGTCGCTCCAACGCCCACACCCATCTCGCCTTCGCGCAGGGCCCCCACGCCTGCATCGGCATCCACCTCGCCAAGCTGGAAACCCTGGCGGCCCTCATCGCCGTGCTCGACCTGTGGCCGGGCGTCCGTCTAGATGGTGAGGTAGACGGCCCCTCAGGTCTGGTCTTCCGGAAGCCTCGGGCGCTCCCGGTGCTTTGGGGTAAGACAGATCTGTCAAGCCCTTAGATTTGTTTCGTGTCCCGCGCTCTGAGGCCGATTGTGGTGGCGCTGTTGGTGGCTGGTTGCACGCCCACCAACGGATCGCCAACCTCGCCCGCGCCTCCGACGTCGACAGCCTCATCGACGACCATGTCGATAGCAGCAACCTCGACGACTCGACCCGAAGCCGAGGCTACTGCCGCACCTTTGCCGATCATGACCCTTTCACTTCCCCGGGTGCACGCCACGGTTTCGCAGTTCATCTACTTGCAGGGGACGATCAATGGAGACGCCGAAGTCACCATCAACGGGTTAGCGGTGCCTACTGAAGACTTCGGAAATGGGGTTAGCTTCTCCCAAGAGCTCACAGTCACTCAGCCCATAACCGACGTGGCCGTTGAGGCGGTGGTTGACGATGGTGTCCTCGGAGAGACCGTCACGGTCCTGTATGACCCCGACTTCTCGGAACAGCTCGCGTATGTCGAAGAGGTTGATCCTGGCGTGATGACCATCACTGCCGACTACGTCGAGATCCTCTCCGGCGAAGAAGCCCTCGCAGCCGCCCGCGAGGATGGTCTGATCCCGCCTGACGGAGAGCTCGGAGGCGACTTTTATATCCGGAACCAGAACCCCGAGCTTGTCACGCTTGCGATCTCACCGATTCTCGAGCCCACCCTCCAGGCGTGCTACGAGTTCGGACCCTGCGTGGTTCAACGCCCTGTCGACCTGGCTGCTTGGGCAGGCCTGACAACAACCGAAAGAAGCCCCATCCGCTACGAGGGTTGGATTTGGTACGGCAACGGCCAACTTCCTTACACCCTCACCTTCGACGGCGACGACCTGGTCGGAATCTCCGAGTTCTACCTGCCATAGATCCGGGGTCCGTATCGTAATTTGGCGCCACAGGAACGCCTTCCAGCTAATTCGGCACCAGCGGTGCGGTTTCCGATGCTGTAGTACCAGAGAACGATTTAGGCGTTCCTCACCTGCCGAATTTGCACGACGCGATCCGTCGGCGCGCGCTCATCGTGTCGTGCCCACCCTCATCAACAACCGTCAACGCAACACAATGCACTCAAATTTGGCAGCACATCCGTGCCTCCAAGCAAACTTGTTACTACATCCGCGAATTCCGCTGATGTAGTACCGAATTTCCGCCAGGGCACGTATGTAGTGCCGAATTTGGACAGCGTTGCATTGGGTGCCGCTTGGCTAAGAGAGCCGGCTTTGACACGCACCGTAATTTGGCGCCACAGGAACGCAGTCCAGCTAATTCGGCGCCAGCGATGCGGTCCAGCGGGTTCCGGCGCGTTGGTGCCAAAGAACGATTTAGGCGTTCCTCACCTGCCGAATTTGGGATGCGTGGTTCGTCGGGAGAGCCTTCTCTTCCATAGCTGTTTCGGTCGCAAGGAAGCGGTGAAAGGGGCTAGTCGGTTCGCGGATAAATGCTTTGCTCCTAGCCGACCAAGCGAGGGGTCATAAGCTTTGCTACTAGGAAGAGTTCGGGGCAAGGGCAGGGAGGATTGGGTGACGCTGCTTTATTTGGCCGCGGTAACACTGGCTTCGTACAAGATCTGCAACCGTCTGAATGCGTTCACGGAGGAGTCGTCGAAACGAACCGACATGATGGCATTCCTGATACTCGGGGTCATCGCCATCGGGTTGGCGATGCTGATACCTCAAACGGTTCCGAAGATCGAAATTGGTTGCGGTCTCGGCCCCTGCTGGTCGTTGGCCTAGGTTCCCTCCCGCCATCCCGCGAGATAGGACTTCTGTTCCTCGGTGAGCTCCTCGAGACCGGCTCCCATTGAATCGAGCTTGATCCGCGCTACCTCACGGTCGAGCTCAACGGGGAGGGTGTAGATCCCCGGCTCGAGCTGGCCAGCCCGTTGGGCGAGCCATTCCGCCGCCAGCGCCTGATTGGCAAACGACATGTCCATCACATCGGCCGGGTGCCCTTCGGCCGCACCCAGGTTGACCAATCGGCCCTCAGCCACGACCAGCACTCGGCGGCCGTCAGCCAGCTCATACTCCTCGAGGTTGTTTCGCACCGGACGCCGATCCCGCGCCATCTCGCCAAGCACCTCGAGGTCGATCTCGACATCAAAATGGCCCGCGTTGGCCAAGACGACTCCATCCTTCATCTGATCGAAGTGCTGGCGCCGAAGGACATGTTTGTTGCCGGTGACAGTGATAACGACATCCGCCACCCGGGCCGCGTCGTCGGCGGTTAGCACCCGGTGGCCATCCATCGCCGCCGCCAGAGCCCGAATCGGGTCGACTTCTACCACCACCACCTTTGCCCCCATTCCCTCGGCTCGCATGGCGACCCCGCGCCCACAGTCGCCATAGCCGATCACGGCCACAGTGGCCCCGGCCATCAGCATGTTGGTGGCGCGAATGATCCCGTCCATCGCCGATTGGCCAGTGCCGTAGCGGTTGTCGAACAGATGCTTCGTGTCGGAGTCATTGACGGCCACGACCGGCAAACGCAGGGTGCCATCGGCCGCCATCGCCCGCAGCCGGATCACGCCGGTTGTGGTCTCCTCGGTGGAACCGATCGGATTCAAGTCGGTGCGCTGAGTATGAAGAAGGGTGGCAAGGTCGGCACCGTCATCCATGGTGATGTCAGGAGCCATGTCGAGCACCGCGTCGATGTGCCGGTAGTACGTGTCGTCGTCCTCACCGCGGATCGAAAAGGTTGGAATCCCATCGGCCACCAAGGCCGCCGCCACATCGTCTTGCGTCGAAAGCGGATTCGAGGCACAGAGAGCAACCTCGGCGCCCCCGGCGCGGAGGACCCTCATCAGGTTGGCGGTCTCGGCGGTGACGTGGAGACACGCCCCAACCGTGAGCCCGGCCAGCGGCTGTTCCTTCTCGAATCGCTCGCGGATTGATCTCAAAACCGGCATTCTCCGCTCCGCCCAATCGATCCGGCGGGCGCCAGTCGAGGCAAGGCTCAAGTCGGCAACGTCGTAGTTCATAGCGGCTCCTCGGCGAGTAGTTGTTTGAGTGTTTCGATCTCAGGCACCGCCATCGGGTCGATGCTTCCCGCCCGCGCCAGTTCCAGGGAGACCAGGTCCCCCATGGCACAGAGGCTCAAAATCCGTTCGAGCCGGCTCACACCCTGCGCCCAGACCTCTCCCACCCAAGCAACGTCGCTGCCAGTGAGGCGAGCAGTGAGGTTGTAACGCGCTTCGACCCGCGACGACTCGGAATCGTCGCGCAGGGCGATGATCCCTACGTGGCGACGGGTCAGGGT
The DNA here is from genome assembly GCA_013812505.1 of Acidimicrobiia bacterium. GTDB lineage: Bacteria > Actinomycetota > Acidimicrobiia > Spongiisociales > ZC4RG35 > JACCTH01. Next base: position 19,639 of record JACCTH010000032.1, read on the forward strand.
GGAGAGCGACGTCCATGAGACGATCTCGTTGTGATCGAGCTCGGGCATCGTGTTCCACCACGCGGGCCACTTCGCGTTCTCGTTGATTTGTGTCTTCCAGCGTTGGGCGACAGGCGAGGTGAGACCGTTGGTGCCGTAGATGACCGGGATCCGGTCGCGGAGGCCGGCGGCGAGATCAGCGGCAAGGTCGCGGCCGAGCCCTCCGGTCAGCTGATCGACGAGATCGGCTGCGGCTGAGAAATCGCCCGGCTTGAGATCGACCGAATCCTCGACCAGACGCAGCAGCGAACCCATCATGTATCCCAACGCGGCCCGCGGCTGCAGACCGCCCGGGACAATGATGTGCGGCCACCCATTACCGACTGCGACCTCACCGAGCGCGCCGCCCGCGGTGACCACCCCCGGAGTTAGCCCCAGATCCCGCGCCTCTTCCACCGCGCTCAAGGTCTCCTCGGTGTTGCCGCTGTAGGAGAGGGCGATCATGGCCGGAGGACGGTTGCTCACCCAGGCCGGCAGCCCATACCCCTTGTGCACGGTCACCGGGACCGAGGCCAGGACCGACACCAGATCGCCGGAGATGCCCGAGCCCCCCATCCCGACGATGAGCAGACCTCCCGGCACCTCGATGGGGGCCGGCGCCTCCACGTCGGCGGCCCAGCGGAGTTGATCTCCGAGACCGAGCACAAGTTGCTCCATCTCCTCAACTGCCATTGGGGTCCTGTGGTGAATCGTCGGGGAGCTCGGCTTCGTCGATGAGCATGATCGGAATGCCTTCGGTGACGGGATAGGCGCGCCGGCAGACAACACACACGAGCCGCGAGCGGGCTTCGTCTTCGGTCAGATCGCCTTTGTCGGCTGGGCAAACGAGGATCGAGGCCAGTAGCGGGTCAATGAGCGGCATGTTCTCCGCCGATGACGGCTTGAACCTTGTCGCTCAGCTCCGCCACCGCCGCTTGATCCGGACCTTCGATATTGAGACGCAGCAACGGTTCGGTGTTCGAGGCCCGGAGGTTGAACCAGCGATCGGGCCAGGAGATCGTCAGGCCGTCGAGCTCGTCGATCTCCGCCTCAGCGAAAGCCTCGGTGACTCGTCGCAGCGCCGCCTTCTGATCATCGACTCGAATGTTGATCTCGCCCGACGCGGCGTAGGGCTCCACCTCTGTTCGAATCTCCGAGAGCTTCTTGCCCGACTCGGAGAGCACCTGGAGGAGGACGAGCATCGCCAGCATCCCGGAGTCGGCCCGATAGTTGGCAGCGAAGTAGTAGTGGCCGGAATGCTCACCCCCGAAAACCGCGCCGGTGTCGGCCATCACCTGTTTGATGAACGAGTGCCCCACCCTCGTCCGCACCGGCTTGCCGCCCGACGCGGTCACGATCTCGGGCACCGCCCGTGAGGTGATGAGGTTGTGCACGATCGTGGCCCCAGGCTGACGGGCCAGGAACCAGCGGGCGATGAGAGCAGTGGTAGTGCTGCCGCTAAGCGGTTCGCCGAGGTCATCGATGAAGAAGGCGCGGTCGGCGTCGCCATCGAAGGCGACTCCGAGGTTGGCCTTCTCGGACTTCACGAGGGCGATCAGGTCGACGAGGTTCTCCGGCTGCAAAGGATCGGCGGGATGGTTAGGGAACGTTCCGTCGGGTTCGAGGTAAAGCCCGATGAGCGTTGGCGGGATGGCGTCGAAAACCTCCTCGATCACGGCGCCGGCCATACCGTTTCCACCATCGACCGCGACCCGCAAATCGTCCATCGCGCTTTCGTCGACGATCCCCAGAAGGTGTTTGACATAGCCGTCGCTTGCATCCAAGGTTTCCACGGAGCCGCGCTCAGATGCCTTTCCGTTTTCGGGATTGGACACCATCTTCTCGATGTCGCTGAGACCAGTCTCCTCGCCGACGGGCGCGGCCCCGGCCCGGCAAAGCTTGATCCCGTTGTATTCCGCGGGGTTGTGAGAAGCGGTGATCATCACCCCGGGTAGCGACCGGCTGCCGGAGATGTAGTAGACGACGTCGGTCGGGACCTCGCCCAGAGCGAGAACTGAAGCTCCCCGGCGCGTGATCCCATCGATCATCGCGTCTGACATCTCCGGCGAGGAGGCTCGGCAATCCCATCCGACCGCGATCTGCCGAGCGTCGGTTAGCTCGACGAAAGCGGCGCCGACGGCACGGGCGAGTTCGGGGGTGAGCTCACCGTTGTCGGTCCGTCCCCGAATGTCGTACGCCTTGAAGACTCCGCTCATCTCGCCCTTTCTTTGGCCGGCAGCTTCGTTGGTGCCGCCCAGGGATTGTATGGGTCCGGTCTTACACTCCACGCCGTCCATGGTCCCTGCCCCCGCGCCCACCGTTTCCGTTGTGCTCCCCGCCTTGAACCTGGGCAAAGTCATCGCCGAGAACATCAGCCGGGTGCGGCGCGTGCTCGGCGACGTCGAGATCGTGGTGGTCGATGACGGGAGCAGCGACAACACGCTGGCCGAATGCCAGCGAGCCGCGGCTTCCAACAGCGTGCGGGTGTTGCGCCACGAGGTCAACCGCGGAAAAGGTGAGGCCCTCTTCACCGGGGCGCGGGCCACGGTCACCGAGATCGTGGTGTTTCTCGACGCCGACCTCGACCTCCCTCCCGAGCAAGTGCCGGGCCTGGTCGCAAACATGGGCGACGTCGACCTACTGGTCGGCGCCAAGCGGTCGGCGATGCGAGGCGGGCGTTATCCGTTGGTGCGCCGGCTCCTGAGCCGGCTGTTCGCGTTCCTCACAGTCGGGTTGTTTCGACTCCCGGTTCGGGAGACACAAACGGGGCTCAAGGTCTTGCGACGATCGATCATCGACCAAGTGCTCCCCGAGATGAGGATCCATGGCTATGCCTACGACCTAGAGATGTTGATTCGATCCCATCGAGCCGGATTCCTGATCAAAGAGGTGCCCGTCGAACTCGGTCCAACGGCCTCCGAGGCGCCCGTGCGCACAGCCATGATGTGGCAGCTCGGACGTGACACCGTCCGGCTCTTGTCGTGGACGGTTACGGGGAAGATCCCCCGGCGGCGGGTGTCGCCGGCTGTCGCCGACGGGCTTCGGCTACCCCGCCCCTGACCAACAGCCACGCGGCCGTCGCCATGCCGGCGATCGTCAGGATCCAGCCGACGTTCTCGACCCCCGTGTTGCCAAACGAAAGCGTCACATCGGAGTCGGTCGGAACCACGATCATGAACGACGGCCCGGCGTGATAGGGGCCGTCGGCTCCCGTCGCCTGCCAGTTGGGGAAGTAGGAAACCTTCACCAGATGAGGAACACCGATCGCGTCGGTTTGAAAAGAGATTCGATCGTCAGTCATCTCGACGTTGGTGATCTGAGCGTCGACGATCCGGAGCGCTTGGGCCGATCCCACCTCGTCGACTGAGCCCACCCGCGGCCAATCCGCGGGCCCTTCGGTCGCGATCCAATGATCAAGGAGGTCCATCCGCCCGTACCACTCGAGAGAGAACTCCTCGAAGGTTTGGCGATCGTCGGATGGTCCGATCCCAAAGACGCCGCCCAGGCGGGCGGGCAGGCTGTTGTGGGGGCCGTCGTAAACCGCGGGGACGAAGGTGGCAGCCTCGACCAGATCTGAGTCAGCCACCTCGTAGAAGGTGAAGGGGGGCGAGTCGGCAATCTCGGTCAGCTCCGGCCGAGCATCGGCGAGGGCGGTGGACTCGGGGGTGTAGCTCACGTAGTAGTCGATGCCGAAGAGCTGCATGTGGGGCACGCCTCGATCGAAATCGAAGCGGTGATATTCGAGCCCAGGAATGGGGCTCGAAGGGTCTTTGCTCATCTCGGCCTGGTTGAGGAAATGAAAGGGGGTTGAGAGCGAGGATTCAAAGAAGAGGCCCTCCATCGAACCAAGCTTTTCCTGGGTCCAATAGGGAAAGAGCATCAACGCCATCGGCGAGCCGTAGTCGTTCATCGTCTTGTCGTATTCCCAATGGATCCGACCAGGCGCGAGGGTGTCGGCGGTCTGCATCAACGCTTGGTACTCGGGCCACTTGGCCTTGCCTTCGTATCCGGCGAAGTTCCACCGCGCCCATCCATTCATGATGGTGATCCCAGCAAGCGATCCGAACGCCAAGATGCCCGCAGCACTGAGCGCCATGAACGACCTCGTGTCGACGGGCCGGAGCCAGAGCATCGACAGCAGCAGCGCGCCGGCAACGATGATCCCAACCGCCCAGACCGCCGGGTCAGGGACGTTTTCCTCCCGACCGAGCAGGGCCACCGCCACCGTGCCCGCGGCGAGGAAAAGAATCCGGGGCAGGAGTCCTGACACCTTGTCGGGGAAACGCTTGGCCAGCCACATCCCAAAAGCGCCGATCCCGATGGCGGCAAAGAACGTGGCGCCGAAATACCAGAACGGCAAGAGGCGCCCGTTCCAAAGTTTCCAACGGGCATTGAAGATGCCCGGGAGCAACTCGGGAAGCGCGAAGGGCAACGGGTAGTAGATCAACGGCAGCAGGGTCAGCGCCACCACCGGCGCGCTCCGGTTCGATCGGCGCATGGCCCAGATCCCGCCGCCAATCGCGGCTGGCAACAGCAGCCACATCTCGAGCGGGAACAGGTCTTCCCATGTGCGCAGAGGGGTCCAAGCCAGGTCTGAGCTAAACCCGAGCCGGGCGAACAACGGCACCATCCAAAACGCGGCAATGCCAAACCCGATTGCCCACACCTTGAGCGCCTGCTTCCACCCTCCCTTCCAAAAGAGCACCGCCAGGCTCGCAACCATGAAGGCGATGATCGTGATGATGTGACTGAGCACAGCCGCGGCGAGAAAGAGGCCGGCAATGGGAACGAAGCGACGGTCGTCGCGAATCGACCTGATCAAGAAGGCCAGGTAGAACAAGCTCAGGGCGAACGACCACGAGAACGAGAACTCGCCGGCCATGGTCGAGAGCAGGTTCGCCCCGTAAATGGTGAAGCTCTCCATGAACACAAACGCGGCGCCGCCTGCCGCCGCCACCGTGGAGACAGTCCGGCCAAATTTCAGGCTGCGGGCGAGGTAGTACGTGGCGGGCGGGGTGGCCAGGAGGCCGGCGATCGTCACGAGCTTGAAGGCGACGCCATAGGGGAGGACCAGGTCGAGCAACACCACGACCAGCGAGGGAAGCGGGAAGTAAAAGTAGAAGACAGGGAAACCGGCGAACCAGTCCTGGGACCAGCCGAGGATTCGACCCTGCGGCAGGAGTACGTCGCGGAGAAACGCCGGCACCGCCACATGGGCGGCCATGTCACCCCCGGTGGGAGTGGTGGCGGTCAAGAGCAGCCGGGGATTGACCACCGCGATGATCGCCAGTGCACAGCCCAACCCGACAATCAGGGGGATCAATCGGCGGGTGCCGGAGGGGGAGCCCGCTAGTTGCATGGGCGGGTGGTTACGACCGCGCCTTGCGGACCAGCTCGAGAACTTGGATCAGGTTGAGTTGGTCGCCGGACCGGTCCCACCACTTCTCCTCGCACTTGTGGCAGGAGAAGAACTGGACCTCGGTGCCGTCGGGAAGTCGATGCTTGATCTCGATCACGTCGGCGACATGACATTGCGGGCAGTCCATGAAGGCGGAGATTCTATCGGAAAGGGCACTTTCTACGGCCTTTCGATACCCATGCCGAGCCGGATTGCCCGTTTCTCCCCGTTTCTCCCCCCGGAGGGAGGAGAGCCGGCGAAGCCGGGAGGGGGGCGTTTTATTGACGCGCGTGAGGTGATTCCTTTTTCGAGTGGGCTGGAAAGAGACCACCTCCTCGCGCGTCATTCGACCGCCCCCTCCCCCTTCGCTGCGCTCGGGTACTCCCCCTCCGGGGGGAGAAACAGTCGGGCTCTCCTCCCTCCGGGGGAGAGCCCGGCTAGGCCTCGGTGAGGAGGCGACCGACGTAGCGAGTGCGGCGCAACCCGTCTTCCCACCAGACGGCATACCAATACGGTCCGTGTGGGCACGCCCCACAACTGGGCTTTCCGCACTTGACCATCTGGCTCCGCAACCTCACTTTGGGCCGCTTGGCCGAATTGAAAACGCCGTCGCTTTCGAGTTGGGCTTGGGTGAGGATCAGTAACCGGCGAAGGTCGTGGACGTCGAGCTCACGCACCGCTTCGAGCAAGTCGCGATCGAGCGCCATCGCCTGCTATGCGACTTCGAGTGATCCGAAAAGCCGCGCCCCAGTCCGGCGGTCCGTCAAAGTCCACCCAAGGGGGGCGCTCAGCCGCGACGCATGATTGACGCAGAGGGCGTAAGACGGAAAGTCGGTCACCGCCAAATCCTCGACCCACATGTGCCGGTCGGCGTACGCATACATCATCACTGCGGATGCCGGCGAGGGGCACCGAAGACAGCTAACAAACATTCCAGCCACGGTAGGACGTTGACCTGGCTCCGCAAAGGACCCTCGCACTTGAAATGGTTATGGTTAACGCATCCACCTTTGGGAAACCCCAAAGCGTTATCGAAAAAGGAGCTGCGATGGTTGGGTTTGTCCTCGCCCAGGATGTGGGCACCGGCGATTTCGATCTCGGAACAATTCTGGTCTACATCCTCATTGGCCTCGTGGTTGGTGCCCTTGCGCGCGTGATCGTCCCCGGCACCGGGGGCATGAGCTGGGTGCTCACGATCGTCGTCGGGATTTTGGGAGCCTTGATCGGCGGCTACCTGGCTGGTGCCGTTTGGGAGGACACCGCCGGCGTCGACTGGATCGCGTCGATAGTCGTGGCGGCGTTGCTCGTGTTCATCGTCAGCCGGATGGGGGGACGGTCCCGAGGCACGTGAGCCGTTGACCTCCCCCGGTCAGGGCCGGGGCAGGTCACCCGCTTGGGGAACGCCCTCCCACATCAGACCCTTACCGGTTGGGCCGAGGGCCATCACAGTTGGGACCGATTTGATTCCGAGCGCGCCGAATCGGGTGGGGTCGGTTTCGTAGGAAATCTCGTTGAACTCGTCGCCATAAACCGCCTCCAACGCCGCCCGCGCCGCGAGGCAGGGCCGGCAGGTGGCCGATGCAAAGAAGTGCACGCCCGGACCGAGGTCGGGACGGGAGATCGGAACCGGCCGAGTTGTCGGCACCCGGCGACCATTGAGCAAAAAGACAACGAAGACCGCGGCAATCGAACCGAGGATGAGAACGCGAAGGGCAGGTTCGCTCATTCGAGGGGGAAGGCAAGGGTCATCGACGCCGCCCCGCCGTCACTGATGGCCCCGTAGAACACCGCCACCGGCCCGGTGGCAGTGACCATCCCTCCCCGCCCGCGGAACGGGACGATCCTCCCGGTGGTGGTGCCGGCTGGGAGCGAGACTTCGACGCTCCGCCCCCCAAACACGGCGATTTCGGCGGTGATGGCGGCTTCGTCGGGATTGAGGATCCAAACCGCCGTGTCTAGGCCGGCTGCGTCGCTCGAGATCGGGACCAGCCAGGCCACGGTGGAGGCCGGGGACGCGGTCGAGACCACGCGGGTGACGTCACCGGTGTACACGACCGCTACCGCCACCGGCTCATCGGCAGTGACGACATACCCACCGCTCGCCCCCAAGTCCTCCAAGCTGAGCCAAATCTCAGCGTCGGGCACGAGCGCACCGTTCTCGACTTCCTCGGTGACACCGTCGGGATTGACTGCGTCGAGGCGATAGTTGGCGTCGACTGCAGCGAGATTGTGGACGATGAGATGCCCGCTCACCCCGAACGCGGGAAGTGGCACGAACCACTGCTGAGCGCCGGTGATCGCTTCGGAGGAGGCGATATCCGGGCCCGACCGCGCCATGCCGGCCACAACGGCACCCACATCGGTGTAGACGGTGAACCCGAGCTGTTGGCGACCGGCCATGGACTGGCTGAGCGGAAGCGTCAGGGTCGAGTTGGCCGGCACCCGCACCGTTTCGAGCTCGGTCACGGTGTCCGGGCCGAACTCCGAAGCGCCAACCAGGCGAGCGGTCGCCTCGACTGCAAAGGGATTGGCGAGGACGATCGTCGACTGTTCGCCTTCACTGGTCGCCATCCCTAGGAGGGCCACAGGTGCGGACGTGGCCGGCTGGCAACCCGCCGTCGTCGCTTGCGTTCCGGCCAGGCCGAGAACTCCCGCTCCTACTTGCCCACCGGTGAGCCGCTCGACCAGGATCGGAGTGACTCCGAGCTCGGCCAGGCTTCCGACCTCGAACACGAAGTTGTCGTCACCTTCCAATTGGAACTCTTCGGGCGGACCGTCGACGCCCACGCCGCTTACCGCGCCGATGGTCGAGGAGGCAGTGACAACCCCTACCGTCGACGCGAACCCCGACCCGGCGAGGGCAGCCGCGCAGACGACATAGGGTGGGTCGCCCGGGATCGTCAAGGGATCCACTACCTCTTCCGGAGGCGCTGGAAGCAGAAAGCCAACCACCAAGGCCGCCACCACCACCAGCAGGATTCCGAAGCGAGCGGCGCGGTCACTCACTCGCAACGCCCACTGGCTCAGGTGTCAGTTCGACGGGCACCGGCAATTGGCGCCGGTTACGACCCCAAAAGGCCACGGCCACGAGCACCGCGAGCAGAATCCCCGAACCCCATCCCGCACTCCGAGCTATTTCGGAAGCGCTTCCCTGTTGGGTCGGATCTGAGCCGGCGGAGTACGCCAAATTCTGATAAACGACGAGATCGGTATCGACGGGACGCGCGGCGAGATCGACCTGGCGCTCCAGGATCTCGGTGGGGAACTCAGAACCGGGAACGATCACCAACCACTCGATCCCAAACCGGGCGAGCGCCGCCCCCGGCCGCAGGTCGACGCCCGCCAGCAGGTGATCGTCGATGACTCGGCGGAGCTCGAGATCGAGCGCACCGGGCTTAGCGAGATATGCCTGGGTCAGGGTTGCTTGGCCCCCGTGGACCGTGCGGTAATCGAACCCGGAGAGGTTGCGGGCCGCTCCGGGCAGCGAACCCGGCGGACCGATCAACAACGCCCGAGTCGGGTCGCCAGTGCTCAAGGTGCGGACAAAGTCGAGGCGATCGGTCCACTGGTCGGGCGGCAGGCCCATCCGCCCCTGGGCGACAGTCAGCACAGCCGGAAACAAGAGCACCGCAACCGCCAGCCCCCCGATGAGCCTGACTCGCGGCATTTCCAGCTCGACCAGGTTGGCCGAAAGGACCGAGGCCCCGAGGGCGGCGGCCAACAACCCCACCGTCACGATTCCAGGAGCCAGCGTCGGTGACTGTGAAACCAGAAAGCCCGCGCTGACCATGAGTCCCGCCCACCAAATCGACGCCAGCCTGGTTCGACTCGAAAATACTGCGACAAGGGCGGTCCCCAATCCGATCCCCAGCAGCCACAGCCACTCGTTGGCGATTGTCGGATGGAGCCCCGCCTGGAGAAGGTCATTGAGGTCGCCGCCCAGCACATAGGGAAGAATCAAGAGAGAACCGAGCGCAGTTGCTGCCAGCCCCAGCCCGGCGGCGCCAAAGCGTCTCGCCACCAGAGCCCAGACCAGGCCACTCAAGGCCACCACGACCAGCACTGGCGGATATCCGACAGCGGCAAACCCTGCAGCCAAGCCGGCACTGGCCAGCCGTCCCACCCTCCGACGCCCTTCGGCCGCGGGAGCTACCACCGCTTCGATCGCCCAGGGCAGAGGCCCGGCGGCGAGCAACGCCGGCCAGTTTCCCGTCGACGAGACCCCGACCAGAGCCGCACCACCGAGATACACCCAACCGGCGACGAATCCCGCCAAAGACCCGGCCCCCATTCGCCGAACAAGCCGGGCGATCCCGAGCAGGGCTAGCGCAATCGTTCCCAAGAGCAGCAATGCCGACCCGAGGTTGGGGCGCTGGCCCAAGAGGAGATAGGCAACGGAGCCGAGCCCGACGATCGGCGGGACTACGACGTCAGAACCGAATCCCGCCGGATTCGGCCCACCTCCATAGGATGCGACCAGTCCGCTTAGCCCCGAGGGAGGCAGGGCGAAACCCACCTCGGGCGGCCCGCTGAACCAGATCGATCGGGTGCCGATCAACACTGCGATCGCCGAGATAATCGAGAGCCCAGCCGAAGGACGCCGCCAGGCCAACTTGGCTCGATCCGCCAGCGAGCCGGCCTCGTTCTCGTCGATGGCGGCGTTGAAACGTTCGCTGAGCTCCGAGAACGTGCGCCGCAATCGCGTGGAGCCGCTCACCTGAAAACGGAAAAGCTCTTCGTCGGACACTGCCCGGATCCGGCGAAGGCGGTTCCGAGCGGCAATCACCGACGGCACCTGAACGAGGGTCCACACCCAGGACGCCAGGGTTGAGAGCAGCGGCCGAACCCGGGCCAGAGCGAGTTGGGCAAGCCCATCGGCCAAACCGACCAAAGCCCCCATTGGCACCACCCAGGCCAGGGTGAGCAGCGAATAGGCGACGAGCATTGCCTTGTTGCGGCCGCCCTGCTCTTTCCAAGCCAGCGCTGTCGCCGCACAAGGCGAGTGATGGAACACTTCCGAGCTCGGGACCACGACGACCTTGCCTCCGGCAAGCCGGACCCGCTGGCAGAAATCGAGGCTGGCCGCCTGCGGAGGGAGGGCGCGATCGAAGCCGCCCAGCCCGCGGAGCACATCCCGCCGGACCAGCAACGAGACCGCCGAGACATAGGAAACCTCCCGCACGACGTCGTATTGCTCGAGGTCGAGCTCGTCGGGATCGAGCCCGGTGTAGACATCGCCATAGACATCAGTAGCCCCGCCGACCGATTCGAGACGGTCGGTCCCGTCGTCGATCAGGACTTTCGAGCCCGCCACCGCGGCATCGGTGCGGATGAGCTCTCGCACGAGGCCCCCCAAGGCGTCAGGCCGTGGACGGGTATCGCCATGGATCCACCACACCAAGGAGATGTCCGGGGCCAGCGCCGCGATCACCTCTGCGCTCGACCGCACCGCTGCACCTTGTGCGTCGGCCCGTCCGACGATCAGGGTTTGAGCCGGCGCATACACTTGCGCCCGCAGGGCTTGCAGGGTTCCCGCAGGGTCGATGCTCGGACCAGCCAGGATCACGGCAGCCACCGCAGGCGTCGCCGGCGATGTGGCGGAGGAAGGAGCGGCCGACGAGGTCGGCGAACTGCTCATAGCAGCGTGTCATTGTGGAGCAGGAGCAGATCGACTGCAATCTCCCCCGGCTCTCCTGCTGTCGGTCGCTGGGAGTTGTTGGTGGGTTTGGCCGCTTTCTTGGTTTCCTCGACGAGGGAGAGAACGGCACGGGTGGGGATGGCGGTGGCTTAGGCCAGCCCCGAGAAGCGTTCACCAAATTTGACCGCATAGGAGGCGGCGGGCATCCAACCTCCCTTGCCCTCAGTCTCGATCACCGCAGCAACAAGGCGGAACTGCTTGGGTGAGCCATCGCCCTCCCCCGGGGACGTTCACCGAAATTTGTCCCTACAGGAAACCTTAAAACCAAACTCGTCCTCACAAGCACGAGCACGATACTCCACACGACAATTACGGAAAACGGTTTCGTGTGAGGACAAATTAGGACGCAGCCGGCATAGCCACTGTCCTTCCTTTGTTGATAAGTTCCTTAAACGACGGTCCACGACCCCACGGATATGTCGGGACCCAATCTCCCGCCCTGGCGGGTCGGTCGATTGAGGAGGCGCTGGTGCGGGTCACAATGCTTTCAGGCGGGGTGGGCGGCGCCAAGTTGGCCCGGGGGTTCGCAGCGATGCCCGGGCACGAGTTGACGGTCATCGCCAATGTCGGCGACGACGATCGCATCTACGGGTTGGCGGTCTCCCCCGACATCGACACGATCATCTACACGATGGCTGGTCGAGAAGGCCCTCAAGGGTGGGGCCTCGCTGAGGACCCGTTTTTCGCCATGGACGCGCTCGACACCCTGCCGATCGACGCGAGTTTTCGCATCGGCGACGGCGACCTGGCGACGAACCTGTTTCGGACCGACCGCCTCCTCGCCGGCTGGTCGCTGACTTGGGTGACGACTGCGCTCGCTTCCTCATTCGGCATCGCCGCCACCATCCTTCCGGTGACCGACGACCCATTGCGAACCGAGGTGCGGGTGCCAGGCGAGGGATGGATCTCGTTTCAGGAGTACTTCGTCAGGCGTCGCCACACAGACGAGGTGGGCGACGTGCGATTCCGCGGCTCTGGCTTTTGTCGCCCCGCCGCGGGAGTGATCGAAGCCCTTGCCGGCGCCGACGTGATCGTCGTCGGCCCCTCCAACCCGGTCCTTTCGATCTGGCCGATCTTGGCGGTTCCGGGGGTGGCGGACACCATCGATGCCCATGACCGGGTGATCGGGGTCAGCCCGCTGATTAGCGGAACCGCCTTGAAAGGTCCTGCCGACCGCGTGCTGGTTTCGATGGGTCATAGCGCCGACACCGCCGGTGTCATTTCGTCCTACTCGGGTCTCCTCACCGATCTCGTCGTCGACGACAGCGACGCGCCGGCCATGAGCAGCAAGCGTCCCCGTATTCACACCGCCGCCACCCGGATGGATGATCTGGCGGCCTCGACCAAGCTGGCGGCGCGGGTTCTCGAGATCGCCGGCGAATGAATGTCAGCATTTTCCCGGTCACCGGGATCGGCGAAGTGCAGCCCGGTGATGACCTTCCTGCGCTCCTGGTCGAGGCGCTGCGCCCGCTTTCGCCAGGTGATGGCGACGTTCTGGTCGTCACTCAAAAGGTCGTGTCGAAGGCGGAGGGCGCGATCGCGACCGCGGCCTCTGAAGCCGACTATCGAGCCGTAGTGGAGAGAGAGGCGGCCGCCGTCCTTCGTCGCCGCGGACCAATGGTGATCACGGTGACCAAGCATGGCTTTGTTTGCGCCAATGCCGGAGTTGACCGTTCCAATGTTCCGCAGGGGCAGGTGGTGCTGCTGCCTACCAACCCCGATCGATCAGCTCACTCCATCCGCCTCCGGGTGGAAAGGGAGTTCGGCATCGCGATCGCCGTCATCGTCACCGACACCTTCGGTCGCGCGTGGCGCCAAGGGCTGGTCGATGTGGCGATCGGCGTGTCGGGAATGCTCCCGATCCTCGATCTCAGGGGTACTCCGGACATGAACGGCCGCCTCCTGGAGGTCACCGAGGTTGCCATCGCCGACGAGCTGGCCGCGGCCGCTGAGCTTGTCGTGGGAAAGGCGTCAGGGATCCCGGCAGCGTTGATTAAGGGGGTTAACTACCCTCGTGGCGACGGTCGTGCAACCGACCTGATCCGCCCCCCAGCCACCGACCTGTTCCGCTAGACCCCAACCACTAACCAAACCTTAGGTTTACGTGGTGGCATAGCCACCACGTAAACCTAAGGTTTGGGAAGCGGTTAGGCGTTGGGGCGGCCAAGCCCCGAGTAGTCGAGGCCGGCGGCGCGCACCTGGCGGGGATCGAGCAGATTGCGGGCATCGACGACCCGATGCCCGCGCATACGAGCGGCGACCTGCTCTAAATCGACTTTGGCGAACTCCGGCCATTCGGTCGCCACCAGCAGCACATCGGCTCCCTCTACAGCCGCGAGAGCCGAATCGGCATGCTGCAAGTTCGGGTCCCGGGCCTCGGGATCGTACGCCGTCACTAGCGCACCCTCTCGTTGCAGCAGGGCCGCGATCAGAGACGAGGGAGACTCGCGGACATCATCGGTCCCGGCCTTGAAAGCCACGCCCCACACCGCTACCCGCCGGCCGCGCAAGCCTCCGCCGGCCGCCGCTTTGACCTTGTCCGCCACCCGCCGGCGTTGCTCCTCGTCGGCGGCGATCACCGCCCGCAGGAGCCGGAAGTCGTATCCGGCGTCTTCGGCTAACGAGATCAGGGCGAGCGTGTCCTTGGGAAAGCACGAACCGCCATAGCCGGGGCCGGGCTTGAGGAAATGAGGTCCGATCCGATGATCGAGGCCAACCCCTCTGAGCACGTCCACGATGTCGGCGCCGACCGCTTCGCAGAGGTTGGCCAGGGTGTTGGCAAACGTAAGGCGGGTGGCCAGATAGCTGTTGGACGAGTACTTGATCATCTCGGCCGAGGTCTGATCGGTTTCAATCACCTCGGTGGCAAGGCTGTCGTAGAGCGAGGCCACTGCTTTGGCGAGGATCGGATCGTCGGAGCCAATCACTACCCGATCGGGGTGGAGGAAATCATGGACCGCGGTGCCTTCCCGCAGGAACTCGGGATGAGAGATCACCGCTGTTGGGCTTCCCGCCGCCAGCAGGCTCGCTTGGAGCGCTTGCGCAGTCCCGGGGGGAACTGTCGACTTGACAACAAACGCCGCCCCCGACTCGAGCGAGTGAGCCAGTTCCCGTACCACCGACTCAACGAACGAAAGATCGGCCCGCCCGTCGTCACCGGCCGGGGTTGGCAGGCATAGGAAGACCAGCTCTGCCCCTTTGACCGCTTCGATGTTCGACTGATGGAAACGCAAACGGCTCGAACTCCGCGCCCAGCGGACCAGCTCATCGAGCCCAGACTCATAGATCGGGATCTCGCCGTCCTCGAGCCGGCGTACCCGGTCGGCGTTGGCTTCGCCGAGGGAAACATGGTGACCCAGGCTCGCCAGACCGGCCGCGGTGACGAGCCCGACGTATCCAGCTCCAATGACAGCGATATTCATCGGCTCACTCCTTTGGCACCCCTCCTTTAAGAGAAGCTAACCGGATTGGAGAGACCTGTCAGCATCTAATCCAACGATGACGATGGCGTCGATTCCGTCGGTCAAGCTGCCGGTCGACACCGTTCCGAACCCGAGCAGGTCGACAAGGGCCTGCGCCGACGCCAGCGCCTCCGGCCGGACAATGATCGTTGTCGTCTCGAAGTCGTAGCTATCGGCCTCACCAATCGAGGCGACCTCAAATCCCTTTTCCTCGAGAAGGTCGCTCATGCGCCCGGCGGCCCCCTCCACTCCGTTCCCATTGAGCACTTCGAGACGCAAGACCTCCTGCGAGGACAGGTCGAGGAGCTTTCCTTCGGCGAAGGCAACGATCATCCGGTCTGCTTCGGGGTGGCTCATCCTCACCACTGACTTGCCTTCGAAGTCGGTGATGTAGCCGGGAAGCGTGGCGGTTTCCATCGTCTGAGAGGAGATTCCCCGCATCTGAAAAGCGAGTTGCACGAGCGAGCTCTCGGCGAGAGCGGAATCAACGGTGAGGTGCTGGGCAAACGAGGCCACGATCGACCCTGCCTCGGTGAGACTCGAAGGGGTTTTCAGCTCCGAAAGAATGGCCAGGATCAAGCGTTGCTGGCGGCGAGTGCGACCGAAGTCGTCGGCGTCGATATTTACCCAGGAGTCGCCCTGCAACTCCTCGTAGCGGCGGGAGCGGGCGAAAGCAAGCGCCTGGGCGCCGTCAAGGAGCTGGTTTCCGGCCTCGACATCGAGACCGCTGTTGAGGTCGCGGGCGGGATAAGGAAAATCGAGGTGGACGCCACCGATCTCGTTGACCAAAGCCTGGAAGCCGACGAAGTCGATCTCGACGTAGTGATGGATCGGAAGCCCGGTAGCCGCCCGGACGGTCCGCACCATGAGCGGCGCCCCCCCGAACGAGTAGGCGGCGTTTATCCGGTCGGTGCCATGGCCGGGGATGTCGACCAACAAGTCGCGGGGCAACGACAAGATTTGGGCGCTGCCGTTGGCCGGATTGAGCTTGATGAGCATGATCACGTCGCCTCGGGCACCGTTGGACTCTCCGAAGTTCTGCAGGCTTTCGAGACCCTCTCGGGTGTCGGAACCGATCACGAGAAAAGTGATGGGCTCAGTGTTCTCCGTCGGTCGGGCGTCGAGCTCGGGCGTGACATCTGTGTTCTGGGTCACGTTCTCGTTGAACGCAGATTGACCGGACTGGACGGCGAACAAGACCAGGCCGACCCCGAGGTTGGCGAGGAACAGAACGCCGATAACGACGCGCCTCCACCAACGTCCTTTGGGGGCCAAAGGACGCGTCGAAACCGGCGTTGATGCGGGATCAGTGGTCATCGAATGCCCTAAGAACGCATGTTACGCGACCTAGGTTCGATACGCATCTGAGACTTCGCACGTCGCTACCCTCCGCCACGTCGATCTGACTGGAAGAACCGTTGGCAGTACTTCCCCACGAGGGCACCTTTTCAATCATGTACGGCTCCCAGGCCGTGCCTGTAGGGGCTAGTTATCGGCCGGGCTATTTCTCCCGGCCCGATGAGGCTGGGCGCTTTCCGGTCGTCCTAGTGATTCCCGGGCTCGCCGGGCTCTCCTCGGGCGAGAAATCGCTCGCCCGCGCTCTGGCCCGCAACGGCCTTGCCGCGGTCGTGGTCGAGCTTTTCAGCGTCGCCGGTGAAAATGCCCTCGACTCCTACTCGGCCACTTCCGACCGGGAAGCTCTGGTCATGCTGGAGGAGGCCTACGACTACCTCGTGAGCGACGACGTGTTCTGGGCTTTGCCGGAGCGAGTCGGCCTTCTGGGTATCGACGTTGGCGGCCGACCGGCCCTGACAGCTGCCGCCACCCGGCCGTGGGTGGGTTCGGTGGCGGTCGTGTCAACTCCGCTGACTGGCGATGAGGGCCGCGAGCACCACGTGGCCGATTATCTCGGGAGTCTGCCGGTGGCGGTGCTGGGCCTCTACGGCGAAGCGGACGAGCTAATCGACAATTCCACCGTTGACGAAGCGCAAAGCCGAAACGACCACGGGCTCTGGCTGCTCTACGAGGGTGCCGGGCACGAATTCTGGAAGGAGGAGTCCTCCGCCTACGACAGCGGCGCCGGCGTCGACATGGTCGCCCGCCTGATCGAGTTTTACCGCGCCACCTTGCCGGTAGCGATCACGGAGGATCTGGGCTAGCCCGAACGTGGCGGATCTCGCCGGCTTTTAGGTTCAGTCGAGCGCCGTTTGCATCCTCGACGATCAAGGCCCCATCGAAACGGTCGATCGCCAATGCAGTCCCTGAATGCCCGTCGCCCCAGGTGATTTTGCGGCCAAGGGTGATACAGGTGTCGCAGTAGTCGTCATAGCTCCAGCGTTCCGGTCCTTTGGCAAGCTCAGTCCAGACGCCTTCGGCCATTTCGGAGCCGATTGCCGCATATGCCGACGGTCCCGGGTCTTCTGGGAACAAGCCGATACGGTCCGGAGGCGGGTCGGGCCACCAGAGGTTGAGCCCGATCCCGAGCGTCACCTCCCGTCCACTTGCCTCGGCCAAGATCCCTCCCACCTTTTTCTCCCCCCGGAGGGGGGAGTGGCCCGTTTCTCCCCCCGGAGGGGGGAGAAACACGACCTGCTCCTCCCCCTCCAGGGGGAGGAGCAGGTCGTTGGGCCACTTCAAGCTCAGATCAAAAAGACGCGCAACGGCGATGCCGGTGGCGAGGGGGATCAGGGTCCGGCGGTCGGAAGGCCATTCGAAAGGATCAAACCGAAGACTCATCGCCAGCGCTCGCGGCGCCGTCTCCCACGAAGCTCCGCTACGTCCGCGACCGGCTGTTTGGCGAGAGGCGACCACCAGGACCGGGCCAAGCTCTGAGAGTTCGCGAGCGACATCCTGCGTCGAGGTCACTTCGTCGTAAACGTGGGTCGAATAGGGTGTAGGCATCCCGCCAATCAAGACTACGACGAGAGCAAACGGAGGAAGCTGGGTGGGCACTGAAGCGCGCATTGAGCAATTACGCAAACTGAAATCGGAGGCATCCCAAGCCGGAAGCCGCCGGGCGATCGACCGTCAGCACGAGCAAGGAAAGCTGACCGCTCGCGAACGAATCGACCATCTGCTCGACAAGGGCAGCTTTCAAGAGATGGACATGTTCGTCCGCCATCAGTCGGTCGGGTTTGGCATAGAGCAGAAACGTCCGCCGGGTGACGCAGTGGTCACCGGTTATGGGACCATCGACGGACGAACCATTTTCGTCTATGCCGAAGATTTCACTGTTTTTGGCGGCTCCCTCGGAAGAGCAGTGGCCGACAAGATCTGCAAGCTGATGGACCTGGCGATGGAAGTCGGGGCGCCCATCATCGGGTTGAAAGACTCGGGCGGTGCCCGCATCCAAGAAGGGGTCAGCTCCCTCGACGGCTACGGCCGCATCTTCGAGCGCAACGTCAGAGCGTCAGGGGTGATTCCCCAGATCTCGGTCATCATGGGACCGTGTGCGGGTGGGGCCGTCTACTCCCCGGCGATGACCGACTTCGTGATTCAAGTCGAAGGCTCGTCACACATGTTCATCACCGGCCCCGATGTGATAAAAGCCGTCACCGGGGAAGAGGTGACTATGGAGGAGCTCGGCGGCGCCCTCACCCATGCGAGCACCTCCGGGGTGACGCATTTTGTGTTCCCGAACGGCAGCTCGGCGCTCGACGCAGTGCGCTACATGCTGAGCTTCTTTCCGCAGAACAACCTCGAGCTGCCGCCGTACTTTCCTCCAACCGACAGCCGGGATCGCCTCGAGGACGTGCTCGACACGATCATCCCCGATTCGCCTACCCAGCCGTACGACATGTCCCATCTCATCGAGCTCGTTGTGGACGATGCCGAGTTCTTCCAAGTCCACGAGCATTGGGCGCGCAACCTCATCGTCGGCTTTGCCCGTCTCGATGGCCAGGCGGTGGGAATCGTGGCGAATCAGCCCAACTTCCTGGCCGGAACCCTCGACATCGAAACCAGCGAAAAAGGCGCCCGCTTCGTCCGCTTCTGCGATTCGTTCAACATCCCCCTCGTCACCTTCGTCGACGTTCCCGGGTTCCTGCCCGGTGTCGCCCAGGAGCACGGCGGCATCATCCGCCATGGCGCCAAGCTGCTGTTTGCGTATTGCGAAGCAACCGTCCCCCGGGTCACCGTTATCACCCGGAAGGCGTATGGCGGTGCCTATCTGGTGATGAATGCCCGCGGTATCCGAGCTGACCTCGTGTTCGCGTGGCCCTCGGCCGAGATCGCGGTGATGGGGGCGCAGGGAGCGGTCAACGTGATTTTCCGACGCGAGCTTGCGGAAGCGGCTGATCCCCAGGAGAAACGAGCCGAGTTGATCCGCGACTACGAGGAACGTTTCAACAATCCTTATCGCGCAGCCGAGCTGGGGTTGGTCGATGAGGTAATCGAGCCGCGCGAGACCCGCGGCAAGCTGATTCGCGCGTTGGAGATGCTGCGCACCAAGCGCGAGCACCTCCCCCAGAAAAAGCATGGGAACATGCCGCTCTAGTGGCCATCTCCCGACTCCTCATTGCTAATCGCGGGGAGATCGCCGTGCGGATCATCCGCACCGCCCGGGAACTGGGCATCCACACGATTGCGATCTATTCGGACCTGGATCGCGATTCACTGCACGTGGAATTGGCCGACGAGTCCTGGAATGTGGGGGCGGCACCAGCGGCCGAGTCCTACCTGAACGCCCGCAAGATCCTCGAGGTGGCGGCGGCCTCCCGTGCTGACGCCATCCATCCCGGATATGGGTTCCTCGCCGAGAACGCCGCGTTCGCCAAGTCGGTCCAAAAGGCCGGA
Organism: Acidimicrobiia bacterium; assembly: GCA_013812505.1. Lineage (GTDB taxonomy): Bacteria > Actinomycetota > Acidimicrobiia > Spongiisociales > ZC4RG35 > JACCTH01. The sequence continues at coordinate 39,008 of JACCTH010000032.1, forward strand.
GTCATTTGGGTAGGCCCGCCACCCTCCTCGATCGAAGCGATGGGCGACAAGATCACGTCTCGCCGCCATGCCGAGCAAGCGAAAGTGCCGATGGTGCCGGGAACTTCCGAGCCGGTGGGCTCGGTCGAGGAGGTGAGCACCCTTGCCGAGGAGTTCGGCTACCCGATCGCGATCAAAGCGGCCTTCGGCGGCGGTGGCAAAGGAATGCGGGTAGTCAATAGCGCCACTGAGCTCGGTGCCGCCTTTGACGGCGCCCGCCGGGAGGCTGATGCCTACTTTGGCAACTCCTCGGTCTATATCGAGAAGTACCTTCCGAGCCCGCGCCATGTCGAGGCGCAAATCCTTTTCGACCAGGCCGGCAAAGGCGTGTTCCTCGGCGAACGAGATTGCAGCGTGCAACGTCGCCACCAAAAGCTGATCGAAGAGACTCCTTCACCCGGCATGACGGCCGATCAGCGCGCCGCCCTCGGAGAGGCCGCCCTGGCCGCAGCGCGCTCGTGTGGATATGTCAACGCCGGCACCGTCGAGTTCCTCTTCGACCCTGATTCCGGTGAGTTCTTTTTCCTCGAGATGAACACCCGGCTCCAGGTCGAGCACACGGTTACCGAGATGGTGACCGGGCTTGATCTGGTGGCCTGGCAATTGCGCATCGCCCAGGGCGAGGAGCTCACCTTCGACTCGGTTACGCCGCGCGGCCATGCCATCGAATTTCGAATCAATGCCGAAGATCCCCTGCGAGGGTTCCTGCCGACGCCGGGCCAGATCGTCGACTATCGGGAACCTGCTGGGCCCGGCATCCGTGTCGACGGCTGGATCCGAGCGTCCTCGCGGGTGAGCCAGTACTACGACAACCTGATGGCAAAGCTGGTGGTATGGGGCCAGGATCGAGACCAGGCGATCAGACGAGGCCGCCGGGCCTTAGAGGAGTATTTGATCACCGGAGTCGCGACGACGATTCCATCTCACCTGATCGTCCTCGATCATCCCGATTTCCTCGAAGGACGGCACTACACCCGCTGGCTCGAGGACCAGGTCAAGTTCCCCGATCCGGTGCCTGCCGGCCAGCCCACCTTGCCCGAAGATGAGGAGCTTTCCCGCCGCGACATGACAGTCGAAATCGGGGGAAGGCGCTTCTCGGTGACCTACTGGGCGCCCGACACCGGCATTGGCACCGGACCGGGAGTCACCCGCCGAGCTCGTCCCAAACTCGATCGCCCTTCTCCGTCGGGGCAGACCGACGGCGTGGTGACCGCCCCGATGCAAGGGACCATCGTCAAGGTTCATGTCAAGGCGGGCGACGCCGTCGACGCCGACCAGCCACTTTGCGTTCTCGAGGCCATGAAGATGGAGAACGAAGTCCGTTCGCCGATCGCCGGCGAAGTCGTCGACCTTCGGGTTCAAGCGGGCGACACCGTTTCTCTAGGAGCCGTCCTCGCCGTCGTCCGCTAAGAATTTGTCCGAAATTTGGCGCGCGGTCGTCTGGCTGCTCGTTGCCTCCTGCACGACATCTCCGCAGCCCGGCATGAGCTCGATTCAAACGACCACGACCGCGTTTGTAACGACGGCGGCACCGACCACAACGGTCCGGAACTGCCGGAGCGAGCCCGATCGACAGATTTTCATCGAAACCGATGCCGTCACGCTCTCTGCCGCTCTTGCGGGAACCTTGGTTTGCGCAGACGAGGTCGTGGTGGCCAGCGGGAGCCCCGACGAGTTAATGGTCGCTGGAGAATTCGCCGCCTCTATCGATGCGCCCCTCCTGATCATCGATGCGGCCTCGTCCGAAATCAGGGGTGAGCTTCGGCGCTTGGATCCAACCTCTATCACGGTTATCGGCGACTTGCTGCCAGGCGGTGTCCCCCCAGGAACGCCGACCAACTCCCTCTCCGTGGCTGAGGCAACCGCGGCCATCAGCGAAATCGCACCCGATGACGTGGACCGAAGCGACAACCTCTGGCTGGCGGATGCCACAAGACCCGACCTCGTGGCTCCGGTGACCGCGATCGCCGGCTTACGCGGTGATCGGGTCATCCTCGGCGATCCGCACAACCTGCTTGGCGATCAAGCGTTACTCGAGGCGGTGAGAGCGAGCTCAGCCGAGGCGGTGTTCGTCGCCGGAGGATTCGATCCGCTCATTGTCGAATGGCAAAGCGCCGCACTCCTCAGCGCTCCGGAGCTTCCAGGTGGGGGGCTGAAGCTTTTTCCCGGGCGGAGACTGGTCGCGCTCTACGGGAACCCGCTCACCTCCGCTCTCGGGGTGATGGGTGAGCAAGGCCCGGAGGAAGCGGTGGCGCGGGCGGCCGAGGTCGCCGCGGGTTACGACGCCGATGGAGTCCCTGTCGTTCTGTCCTTCGAGCTCATCGCCACGGTCGCCTCGGCGTTCTCCGGAGACGACAACAACTACTCAGAAGAGATGACGATCGAAGTCATCCGCCCGTGGATCGACGTTGCCGCCGCCAACAATGTCTATGTGATCCTCGACCTGCAGCCGGGCCGGACCGATTTCCTAACCCAAGCCAAGTTGTATGAGGAGTTGCTCGTCCTTCCCCACGTTGGCTTGGCGCTCGATCCCGAATGGCGCCTTGAGCCCGACCAGGTCCATCTCCGCCAGATCGGCTCGGTCGACGCCGCGGAGATCAACCAAGTATCGGAATGGCTGGCCGCGCTGGTGCGAGAGCACAACCTCCCGCAGAAGATGTTCCTCCTCCATCAGTTCCGCCTTGACATGATTGAGAACCGCGACCAGGTGTTAACCCACCCCGAGCTGGCGACCGTCATCCAAATGGACGGACAGGGCCCGCTCGGCACCAAATACGGAACCTGGGACGCGCTCACCGCCGGCACCGGCAACCTCGGCGTTTTCTGGGGATGGAAGAACTTCTACGACGAGGACGTTCCCCGTGGCGGAGCGACCCCGGCAGAGGTGCTCGGCCTCCAGCCGGTTCCCGTCTATGTCAGCTACCAGTAGTTCTCCGTTTTCCGGCGCGTCACCGGCCCAACCGTCCCGACTGTCCCGTCGGCTTGGGCTCAACGATGCTGTGTTTATCGGTTTGGGCTCGATGATCGGCGCCGGCGTGTTCGCCGCCATCGGACCGGCGGCGGCCGCCGCAGGCAGCGGCCTGCTCATCGGACTGGGAATCGCCGCCCTTGTCGCATATTGCAACGCAACGTCGTCTGCACAGCTGGCCGCGGTTTATCCCGAATCTGGCGGTGCCTACATCTACGGCAGAAATCGACTCGGACCACGCTGGGGCTATCTCGCCGGTTGGATGTTCGTCGTCGGCAAGACTGCGAGCTGCGCGGCTATCGCCCTCACGTTCGGCGCCTACGTCGCCCCTGCCTGGCAGCGGCCACTCGCCGTCGCAGCAGTTGTGCTTCTGACGTCGATCAACTACCGGGGCATCCAGCAGACCGCGAGGACCTTGCGACTGACCGTGGCGATCGTGCTCGTCTCGCTCGCGGCGATGATCATCGCCGTCCTCGGCGGGAGCGCCGCTTCGTTGGACAACCTTGGATCGATTACGCAAGGTGGCTGGGCCGGTATCCTCGAGTCGGCGGGCTTGCTGTTCTTCTCCTTCGCCGGCTACGCACGCATTGCCACCCTCGCTGAGGAAGTTGCCGACCCCGTTCGGACGATTCCCCGGGCGATCCCTCGGGCACTCGGTATCGCATTACTTGTGTACCTGGTCGTGGCCGGTACAGCCCTGATCGCGATCGGACCCAGCGCTCTGGCAAGCGCCGCGGCTCCCCTCGAAGCAGCCGTACGAGCCGGTTCCTTGAGCTGGAGCTATCCGGTTGTCCGGCTTGGTGCCGTCGTCGCCACCCTCGGAGTGCTCCTCTCCCTCATTGCCGGGGTCAGCCGCACCGTCTTCGCCATGGCATCCAACCGAGATCTGCCCTCGTGGCTCGGCCCTGTACACCCTATTTTTCGGGTTCCCCACAGAGCTGAGCTCGCGGTCGGCGCGGTCGTTTGCATTCTCGTAGCTGTCTCGGACCTTCGAGGAGCGATCGGCTTCAGCTCGTTCTCCGTACTCCTCTACTACGCCGTGGCCAACGCCAGCGCGTGGACTCTGCCCTCAGATCAGCGCCGGTGGCCGCGGTTCCTTGCCGTCGCAGGCGTAGCTGGGTGTCTGGTGCTTGCGAGCACATTGCCTCGCACCAGCGTCATCGTGGGTCTGGCGGTCCTCGCCCTCGGCGTCGTTCTTATGTCAGTTACTAAGGAACTGAATTAGCGCCTGGTTGAACTCGTCAGCGTGGCTGACATTGATGCCGTGCGGACCTTCCTTGATCACGACCAGCTTGCTATCGGCGATAGCGTCGTGGGTTCGTTTGCCCGACCCTTCAAAGGGGACGATCCCATCGGCATCTCCATGGATGACCAACGTCGGAACGCTGATCGCGGGAAGATCATTTCGAAAGTCCGTACCGCCGAAGGAGTCGACGCACGCGAGCGCCGCCTTTTCATCTGACTGCTTGCAAAGTGCAACCGCTTCCTTCCGCTGCCGCTCGGTCACCTTGAGCTCCGCGCCAGCCGAGAAGAACTTGGCGGTGAAGTCTTCAAAGAACGCGTCTCGGTCTTTAGTCAGGGATTCGGTGAATTGTTTGCCGGCCTCCGGTGTCAGCGGTCCTTCGGGATTGTCTTCGGTTTTCATCATGTAGGGGGTGACCGCACCAGCGAAGACGGTGGAGTGAAGTCTCTCTTTGCCGTGCCGTGAGACGTAACGCGCCACCTCGCCGCCGCCCATCGAGAAGCCGACGAGGGTGACATCTTTGAGGTCAAGCTCGGTGAGCAAATCGTGAAGGTCGTCTGCTAGGTGGTCGTAGTCATAGCCGGCAGTTGGTTTGTCGGACCGGCCGAACCCGCGGCGGTCGTAGGCGATTACCCGGTAACCCGCCTGCTCAAGAGCAGGAAGATTCTCGCTCCAAGCCTCTCCACTTAGCGGCCAACCATGGATCAGAACCACCGGACGGCCGTCGCCGCCGGTATCGGTGTAGTGGAGGTTGACGTCGGAAGATGAGGTAGTAGTCATAAAAGGCTCTTACCCCCCGTTTTCGCGCCTCAAACGCAACCGATAGGTTGCGTTTGATGCTCGAAAAACCCAGGAGGGGGTCCCTCTACTCGGCTGCTTCGCTGATTGCTTCGGACAGCGACGGGTGGACCATGAGGGTGTCGACGAGGACATTCACGGTGACGCGGGCCTTGACCGCGAGGGCCATGATCCCGATCAGCTCCGAGGCCCGGTGACCGACGATGCTCCCGCCCAAGACCACCCCGGTGGCCGGGTCGGACATCACTTTGACGAACCCGCGGGGGTTGCCTTGCAAGACCGCACGCGCATTGGCGGCGAACGGCACCTTGGTCGTGCGAACCTTTCGACCCCCAGCAGCGACGTCGGCTTCTTCCAGTCCGACGGAGGCAATCTCAGGCTCGGTGAAGATCGCCTGGCTCACTTTCGAGTAGTCGATGGGCGTCACCGGGAACCCCAGGGCATGGCGAGCAATCTTTCTTCCCTGGAGCGCCGCCACCGAGGAGAGGAGGAGTTGGCCCGTGCAGTCGCCGGCGGCGTAGATGTGAGGGACCGACGTCCGTTGGTGTTCATCGACCTGGATGAATCCGCCGCTTTCTTTGATCCCTAACTCCCCCAGCCCGAGGTCGGCGGTGTTCGGCACCGAGCCGATGGCTAGCAAGGCGTGGGTGCCTTCAACGACTCGGCCATCGTCGCAGCGCACCTTGACCCCGTCGTCGCTGCGATCGATCCCAATGGCGCGCGCCCCGATCACAAGACGGACACCCCGTTCGAGGAAGTCCTCTTCGAGCACCGCGGCCACTTCCGGATCGCGATGAGGGAGGATCTGTTGACGGCTAACCACCAAAGTCACCTTCGACCCGAGCGATTCAAAGATGTGGACGAACTCGACGCCGGTGACCCCCGAGCCGATCACGATCATCCTCTCGGGGACCGTGCTGAGGTCGTAGGCATCGCGAGTGGTAAGGATTCGCTCGCCGTCGACCTCGGCCCACGCCGGGACGCGGGGCGCCGAGCCAGTGGACAGCAGGCAAACGTCAAAGCCAACGTTCCTCGTCCCGTCGACGACCGCCTCGTTGGGACCAACCAGTCGCCCTTTGCCATTCACGATTTCGACGGCCTGGCTGCTGAGCAAATCAACCCAACTGCGATTGATGTCTCCCGAGATGGTGGCGATGCGTTCTGCCAGTTGGGCGCTGTCGATGCTCCCCGGCGCGGCCGTGACGCCGAGCCGGGGGGCATTGCGCATCGAGTCGATTCGAACCGCGGTGGCAACCATGGTCTTGGACGGAATGCAATCCCAGAGGTGGGCAGCCCCACCCACCACTTGCGCCTCCACCAACGTCACGCGCGCCCCGAGAGCCGCAGCGGTGGTCGCGGCCGCCGTTCCCGCCGGGCCGGCGCCGATGATCAAGAATTTGGTCCGCTGAGGCTCAGGCATCAGGGCCGGTGGCTTCCGAACACCGAGCGCATGGCCTCCGAGCACTCGCCCAATGTCGCTCCCGCGACCAGCGCTTCCTTCAGGGGGTAAAGCAAGTTGGAACCATCCGTGGCCGCTTCGACGACGGTTCGCAAAGCCGCTTCGACGGCGGAGGAGGATCGGGACGCCTTCCATTGCGAAAGCTGCTGTTTTTGTTCGCGTTCCAGCTCAGGATCCACGCGCAGCACCGGAACCTCCGGCTCGTCTCCGCTGACAAACCGGTTGACCCCGATCACAATTGACTCGCCTGCCTCCTGCCGGCGGGCCTCGTCATAGGCGGACTCTTCGATCTGGCGTTGGGTCCATCCCGCTTCGATCGCGGCCACCGCCCCTCCCAGCTTTTCGATCTGGGCAAGCAAGTCGCGCGCTGCGGCTTCGAGCCGATTGGTCAGATCCTCCACGAAGTATGAACCCGCCAGCGGGTCGACCGTCATCGCCAAGCCCGACTCTTGTGCCAGCACCTGCTGGGTCCGCAAGGCCAGTCGAGCCGACTCGTCGGTTGGCAGGCCGACCGCCTCATCGAAGGAGTTGGTATGAAGCGATTGGGTGCCCCCGAGGACTGCGGCCATCGCTTGCACCGTGGTCCGAACGACGTTGTTTCCGGTCTGTTGCGCGGTGAGGGTCGATCCCGCGGTCTGGGTGTGAAAGCGCATCGCCCACGACCGTTCGTCCTTGGCGCCGAAGCCGTTTCGCATCAGGTCGGCCCACAAGCGGCGGGCAGCGCGAAACTTGGCAATCTCCTCGAAGAAGAGGTTGTGGCTGTTCCAAAAGAACGACAGCCGAGGAGCAAAGTCGTCGACCTCCAGGCCGGCCTCGAGAGCAGCCTCAACGTAGGCCAGGCCGTGCGCGATCGTGAACGCCAGCTCTTGGGCAGCCGTGGCGCCTGCCTCGCGGATGTGATATCCCGAGATCGAGATCGGGTTGAAGGCGGGGAGTTCCTTGGCGGCGTAAGCGAAAACGTCGGTCACGATCCGCATCGACGGGCCGGGCGGATAGATATACGTGCCTCGTGCGACGTATTCCTTGAGGATGTCGTTTTGGAGCGTTCCCTTGATCCGATCCCCCGGCACTCCCTGGTCCTCGGCAACCACCTGATACATCAGAAGCAGGATCGGGGCGGTGGCATTGATCGTCATCGAGGTTGAGACTTCCAGCAACGGGATCTCGCGGAAGAGCGTTCGCATGTCGTCGAGGGTGTCGATCGCCACCCCGACCTTGCCGACTTCTCCCTCCGACAGGGGATGGTCGCTGTCGAGTCCCATCTGCGTTGGGAGGTCGAAAGCGGTGGAAAGGCCGGTTTGGCCAGCGGCCAAAAGCCCGCGGAATCGCGCGTTGGTCGCTTCGGCGGTTCCGTAGCCGGCGTATTGCCGCATAGTCCACAGACGCCCGCGATACATCGTCGGATGGGGACCACGGGTAAACGGATACTCGCCGGGCCGGCCGATTCTCTCCGGGTCGGCGGCCTGGTCGTAGACCACCTCGATTTCGATTCCACTGGGAGTGCGCAAGGAATACCTGTTGTCGGGAGGTAAACTTTGATGCTACCGGGGGTCCTTCTCCCGTTGACTTATGGCGAATCGATCCCTAATCCATCAAATGGAAGCCCGCGAGCGCCGAGGACGCTGGTTTCCGGCGCTGGCCGGCCTGCTGTCCATCGCTTTGCTCGGCAGCACCTGGATCGGTCTTTTCACCTTCCTCGGCGCCAACTCGGCATACGCGACGATCGACAAGGTCCGCGCCGAGTACGTCCCTGAAGTCGAAACCGTGACCCTCACCTTGCCCGACCTTTCCCGGGTGTCGCGGGTATGGGCCAGTGGCGAGGTGATCGGCCAGCTCCATAATGGGCGCAACTCAGAACCGGTATTGATCGGAGAGGTCCCCGAATTGCTTCAACACGCGATCTTGGCGGCCGAGGACAAGGACTTCTACGAGCACCAGGGGGTTTCATTCCCCGCGATTGCCTCGGCGGCCCTCGACAACTTCCAGAGCGGCAACACCCGCGGTGGGTCGACGATCACCCAACAGATCGTGAAGAACGTCTTTGTTGGCGACGAGGTCACGATCGAGCGCAAGATCAAGGAAGCCTTCATCGCCGCTGAGCTCGAGCGGCGTTTCAGCAAGGACGACATCCTCGAGTTCTACGTGAACTCGGTTTACTTCGGGGCGGGAGCGTACGGGGTCAAGACTGCCGCCTTTGAGTTTTTCCAGCTTCGGATGGACCAGTTGAGTGTGGACCAAGCGGCCACGCTCGCCGTTCTCATCCGCAACCCTTCCCTCTACGACCCCCGCCGGAACCCGGAAGATGTCCTCGATCGCCGCCGCGACGTCATCGACACCATGCTCGAGCAGGGCTGGATCACCGAGGCAGAGGCGGAGACCGCCAATTCGCGGCCGCTAGGTGTCCTGGAGCACATCGAGTTTCGCGGCGAGGCCGAGCACGTCCGGACCGAGGTGCTGCGCCAATTGTCCGACCTTTCCCGTCATGAGTTCGACTTCTTGGGCACGACCAAGGAGGAGCGGGCCATCTCCGTCTTTGGCTGTCCCTCCGACGACGTCGCGTGCACCGGTGGTGGCGGCCTCAACATCGAGACGGCCATCGATCTCAATCTGCAGCACGCGGCCAACAACCTTTTGCTCGAATGGCTGCCGTTCTACTCCTACGACGAGAACCTCCAGCTCTGCACCCAGATCTTTCCGAGCGATCCAATCGAAACCCTGAGTTCCTACGCCGAGGCCAACTCGTGCTCGCCGACCGGGGCGCTGACAATGGTCAACAATCAGACCGGCGCGGTCGAGGTGATGGCCTCGGGGCTGCCCTTCGAGCAAAGCCAGTTCGACCTGGCGGTGCAGGGCCGACGTAACCCCGGCTCAGCCTTCAAGCCGTTCGGTCTGGTCGCCGCCCTCGAAAACGGGATCACTCTCGGCAACACTTACGACGGGGCCAGCCCACAGATCCTGACCTGCCCGACCATCTGTTCGAGCGGGCCCGATCCCAATAAGTGGACCGTCTCCAATGCCGGCGCCGGCACCGGCCGGATCACCCTCGGGGAGGCAACGACGCGGTCCGTCAACACGATCTATGCGCAACTGTCGCTCCAGGTCGGACCGGAGAAAGTGGTCGAGGTTGCCCACCGGATGGGAATCACCTCGACGTTGCCGGCAGTGCCCTCGATCGTCCTCGGCACCGGCGCCGTCTCGACATTGGAGATGGCGTCGGCATTCTCGTCCTTCGCCACCAACGGGCTCTATGCCGAGCCCTATCTGATCAATCGCATTCTCGACGAGGACGGAAACGTGCTCTATCAGCACCAGGTCGAACAGGAACAGGTCATCGACCCGGCAATCGCCCAGGCGGCTCGCCGGCCGCTGCTTGCCGTGCCGTCGGGTGACGGCACGGCACCGCGAGCGGACATCGGACGCCCCCAAGGCGGGAAGACCGGCACTCACCAGGACTATCGCGATGCTTGGTACGTCGGTTTCGTCCCCCAATACACCACCGCGGTGTGGGTGGGTTATGAGCGCGACCAGGTGCCGCTGCGCAATGTTCAGATCCACGGTGAGTTCTACGAACGGGTCTTTGGCGGCTCGGTCCCGGCCCCAATCTGGGCCGAGTTCATGCAGATGGTGCTCGCCAACGTCGAGCCGGTCGACTTTCCGACGCTCGAGGAGTCTGCCCTTGAGGTCTATCTCAAGCCTCCGACCACCACGGTCCCCTACTTGATCGGTCGGAGTCAGTCGGACGCGATTTCCGTAGCGACGGCGGCCAAGTTGACGGTCAATATCAGCTCCATCCCCTCGGGCCAGCCGGCCGGCATCGTGGTGTCCCAATCGCTCTCTTCCGGCGCTGAGGTCGAGGCCGGGATTCCGATCCGGATCTGGGTGTCGAACGGCCAGGCGCCTGGTGG